>NZ_JBEZHQ010000024.1:0-142819 GCF_040650675.1 Streptomyces sp. NPDC048637 | reverse complement strand
GTGCCGGGGTGGGGAGGGGGTGGGTGCCGTGGGGGGGGAATAGGGGGTGTTCGACCGTTGGGGGGGGGTCTGGCGGGATGTCACGGGCTGGGGGGGGGGGGGGTGGGGGGGGGGGGGGGGGGGGGGTCCGCCGGAGGACGTGCCTCCTCCGGCGGACCCTCCCCGCCTGCGCACCGGACCGGCGCTAGATCAGGTCCATGGCGGCGACCTCGTCGGGACGGCCGTAGCTGACCGGTCCCTGGAAGCGCTGCCGGGCGGTGGCGAACCACCACACGGTGGCGATGATCAGCACCACTGCCAGCGCGATCGGCGCGTAGTTGAACGAGGCGGGGGTGATCGGGGACGCCTGGGGCAGCATGAACAGCACATTGCTGATCAGGATCCAGGTCACGGCGATCGCCGCGACGGGCTTGCCGTAGCGCCCGAGGTTCCACGGACCGGCCTGGAAGTCGTCGAGCCGGAGCCGCAGGAAGATGGGCACGGCGTAGGCGAGGAACAGCCCGACCACATTGACGCTCACCACCGCGGTGAAGGCGGTGTGCGACCACCAGCCGGGCAGCACCAGCACCAGGGGGCAGGCCGCGGCGAGCCAGACGGCCTTGACGGGGGTGCGGGTGCGCGCGGAGACGGAATGCCACCAACGGGAGCCGGGCATCGCGCCGTCGCGGGAGAAGGCAAAGATCTGCCGGGTATTGCTGGTCATGTTGGCCAGCCCGCAGAACAGCATGGCACCGATAACGATCAACAGCAGGAACTTGGCGGTGCTTTGGCCGAGCGCGTCGATGAGAATCTGCACCGGCGGCGCTTCGGCACTCGCTGCATGGCCGTAGTCACGGATCGCGTACACCAGTGCGAGCATGAGGATCAGTCCGGTGATCGCGGAGCAGCTGATCGCCCGCATGATGCCCCTGGGCGCGTTGACCGTTGCCTTCACCGTTTCTTCGGACATGTGGAAACTGCCGTCGAAACCGGTGAAGGTCCAGCTGGTGACGAGCAGACCCAGCATTCCGCCGTAAATCGCCTGTGTGAAGCCGGTGTTGTTGGCGAAGTGCAGCGCGAACGAAGGTGACTGATGGTGGTCGGGTATCACGGTCAGCGCACCGACGATCACCACCATGCCGATCAGCAGCCACCACACGGAAATCCGGTTCACCACCGCGACCAGACGCACGGTGTACGTATTGGCCAGCGCCTGGACGAGAAGGATGGCCGCCGTGATGCCGACCGTCTGCTGCGGCGTCGCCTCGTACGACGGCCACTGCATGGCGATGAACGCCTGGATGAAGGTGGCGGCGGCGAAGTTGGTGGCGGCGGTGCCGCCGACCTGGCCGACGAAGTTCAGCCAGCCCGTGTACCAGGACCAGGCACCCTGGTGCCGCTTGGCCAGCTTGCCGGCCGAGAAGTAGAGCGCGCCGCTGGTCGGGTAGGCGGAGGCGATCTCACCCATCGCGGCGCCGACGAACAGCACCATGATCGATACGCCGATCCAGCCGAAGACCAGGATCCGCGGGCCGCCGGCGTTCATCCCGAACCCGAAGGAGGAGAAGATGCCGGAAATGATGTTGATGATGGTGAAGGAAATGGCGAAGTTGTCGAACGCGCGGAATCTACGGGTCAGTTTCCGCGGATAGCCCATGGCATGGAGCGTGGCATCGTCGTCGAGGGGATCTGCCGTGTGGGGGTTTTGCGAGCGAGCTGGAGACGTACGCTCGGACACAACCGAAACCTTTCTGGGGGGAAACCGGGGATGAATGGATCGGGCTGAGTTGTTCGAACGGATGGTGCAGAACGCGTTACCTTCGGCAGCGAGAATTCACGCCGCCACCGGCCTGCCGGTGAATCAGCCGCCATGGGGAACGGGAAGTCCGCATGAGCGCCTGGCTTTGGTCAATTGCTCCTCAGGGTCGCCGAATGCACTCCAGGGCATACGCGAGGCGTAGGGCCCCATGGCGGTGAAGACTTCCCGCGCCTCGAATTCACGTTTCGCCATGAGCAGCGCATGCGCCAGATACGCCAGGTCCAGCACCGGGGTGAAGCGGTAACCGGCCACCTGCGGGAACCAGTTGTGGTAGATGCCCATCGCGGCGGTGATCCACTGGGGTTGCTCCCAGGCGTGGTCCGCGAGCAGCGCGGACGGGTTGTAGTCCTCGACCAGCGCCACCAGCGGCAGCAGCCGCAGCGGTGAGGTGGCCGTGGCCCGCTGGCTCAGGAACGCGGCCACGTCCCAGCTCGCGCTGGACGAACCGCCGTAGCGGGTGAAGAAGAATGACAGAAAGCGGTGGTGCGCCTCACGGTGCCAGGGGTCGAGCCGGAGAATGTGCGCGAAGAGGTACCACGGGCCGGCCGGCGCGGTCAGCAACCCCTGCGGTGCGGGGTCCTGAGGGCGGTCGAGGCGCGCCAGCGCCAGCTGGGCCACCCACGGGGTGGGGTCGTCGGGGAGCAGCTTCGCGGCCCGCTCACACGCCGACTGCGCTATCCGCGCCAGGGCGCCCTGCCGCCGGTCACCGGCGTCGGCCATGCGCAGGGCCCGGAGCATCGCCACCCGGGCCCAGAGCAGCGCCGCCTCCGGACCCGGCTCTTCGGCCAGCCAGCGCTCGGCCAGGTCGGAATCGGCCGCCACGGACGCCAGCACCAGGGACCGGTGGGCGCGCACCTCGAAATCCTCCCGGGCCTCCTGCAGAACCTCGTGCGCGCTGAAGTACCGCCCGGCCCTGACGTCCATGCACGCGCGCGCCAGCGCCCGGTCATCGGCCGCTGGACTCCACACGTACTGCCCCTCGAAAGAGCCGGCCGCCATGGTCCCCTCCCGGTCACGAAGGCGTCTTCCCCCACACCGCATTCCAGCTGCGCCGAATTCAGCTGGACCCCTGCCACCGGTCAAGTGACAGCGGCCACACCCTACTCACCATCAACTCATTGCGAAAACAAGCCGCCTGGAATATCTGGTTCCGCACCTTTTAGTCTCGATGAGATTGAAAAGGAAACAACTTCTCGACCGACCTTCAGAAGCCCTCCACTTTGCCACTTCGTTCGTCACAGGGCATTTATTTGGCATATTCATGTGTTCACAAGCCCTCCACAAGTACACATCGTTGCCGATTACCCCTCCGTATCCATCGTTTCCACGGCTGCGCGCCCGTGCGGCGCGGACGGGACCGCGGCGCTCCGAATCCCGGAGGGCGGGCCCGCTCCAGGCCGGCCACCCACAACTCCTCGGCGGGCCCCGTTGATTCACCGACCCCTTCCAGCCGCACCGGCCGGAAGGAGTCCACTGCCGCGCGAGGGGCGCACCGGCCCGGGCGGCCACCGCCACCACCCGGCAGCGCGGGTACCGACGTCACAACATTCAATGAATTCCCGGTGCACTTGTTGAACGAATCAGCGGCCCGCCCGGACGCAACCCGCCGGGCCGCCAACCACGTTGGCGCCGCGCATCACAAACTCGGCTCAAGAGCAACCGAATTAGCGGATGCTACTTTCCGGAAGCGCGCGATCACATGTAGCGTTCGTCTGGACCGGAGGCCGTGACTTCACACCACGTCATGGCTGGGTACGGGCATGGGCGCGAGCGTTCTTGCGGCTGGAACGGAGCGATCGCCCCGCTGGGCGGACCTGCACCACAAGTGCCTGGTCGTCCCCCGGCCGCACACCGGACTGCGCCGCGATCGCTGCACAGCACCTGAGCACCCTTGAACGTCGAGCACCGCCATGTCTGTCCGTACACGCCTGCTTTGCAAGAGGAATGGGCCCAGATCATGTTTATGAACTCCTCGACGACCCCGCTTGCGTTGCGACCGGATGCCGACTTCGGCCGGCCGCCCACAGCCGGGCCCGGCGAAGGGCCACCCCTCGCGGTCGACCGGCTCCCCGACGGCAGGTGGCAATTGACCCTGCACGCTCTGGAACCCATATCGGTGCACCGGCTGCCGTCGGACGAGGTCCACATCATCCTGGCGCCGCCGCGTGCGGAACCGTCCGGTGAACCAACGGCCGGCCGGCTCCGGCCGGAGCCGATCCGGATCGATACCGCAGCCCGGACCGTCTTCATCAGAGGCCGCCAACTCGATCTGCCCCGGCTGGAGTTCGATCTGCTGGCCCATCTCGTGCTGCATCCACGGCGGGCCTTCACCCGGGAACAGCTGATGGCCGCCGTCTGGCCCAGCTGTCAGTCCAGCAACCGCACCGTCGATGTCCACATCGCCCGTCTGCGCCGGCGCCTGGGACCTGGCCTGCGCGACTCCATCAGCACGGTTTTCGGTATCGGGTACAAGTACCAGCCCGCCTCGTAGGCCGGTCACCGCGGCGGACGCTCAGCGGCGGGCCGGTGGCCGACGTATGCCGGCCACCGGCCCGCCGCCGTGCGGTCCGGGCACGGGCCGCGGCCCACCCCCGTGCGGCCTTTCGACGGGCTCCGGACGTCCCGGCGGAAGCCTCCGTCCTCCCCGGGGAGGACGGGGCGGCACCTCACCTCAGACCCCGGGGGGTGAGAAGTCGAGGTGCTCGGGGGTTGCCGCCGCGGGTTCCTTGCGGACGAAGGCCCGGCGCAGGGCGTGATAGGGCTGCTCCGGGTCGAAGAAGATGCGGTGCATCTGCGCCAGTTCGTGCTCCCGATAGGCGGCGAGCGGGCGGTGGGCCTCGTCGCGCTCCCGGTCGGCCTTCTTCGTGGCGATACGGGCCTGTGTCGTGGGTGCCGAGGCCAGTCGGACGGCGAGCCGGGCGCTCTGCGCGGCGAAGTCCTGTGCGGGGCAGTCGATGATCCGGTCCACCAGGCCGAGCCGCGCTCCGGCGGCGGCGGTCATCGGCAGGGCATGTACGGTGAGCTGCCCGGCCACCTCGGGCCCCGTCCGGCCCGGCAGGGTGTAGGTCCAGTATTCCGAGCCGTAGAGCCCCATCAGCCGGTAGTGGGGGTTGAGCACCACGGCCGAGCGGCACCACACCTCGTCGGCGGCAAGGGCCAGCATCGCCCCGCCGGCCGCGGCATTGCCGCCGAGCGCGGCGACCACCAGCCGGTCGGTGGTGGTCAGGACGGCGTGCACCAGATCGTCCATGGCGTTGATGTTGGCCCAGGACTCCTCGGCGGGGTCGGCGGCGGCCTCGATGACGTGCAGATGGATGCCGTTGGAGAAGAAGTCCCGGCGGCCGCCGAGGACCAGCACGGAGGTCGGCCGGGCGCAGGCGTGGCGGTAGGCGGCAAGCAGGCGCCGGCAGTGGTCGGTGCTCATCGCGCCGCCGGGGAAGGAGAACTCCAGGAAGCCGGCCGGGCCGTCCTCGCGGTAGCGGATGTCGGTCCAGGTCCGGGGGCCGTCGCCGGGTTCGAGCGGGGCCGGGACCTCGGGGAGCGGCGGGAGGCGGTCGCCCAGCGCCAGTGTGGCGGGCAGCTTGAGGGTGCCGGGCTCCCCCGGCACCCGGGGCGGCCGCAGTTCCGGAATCCATACCGCGCCGTCGGCCGTCGCCCGGCAGATCGCGCCACCTCGGGTGGCGAGCAGCTCGCCCGGCCGGCCCGTCAGGGTGTCCTCCGGGTGGCCACCGTGCAAGTGCCAGGTGTCGCCGAGCAGTTCGTCCCGTACACCGGGCTGGGAGTCGGCGGCGCGCAGCTTGCGAACGACGGTGTCGGTGGGATCAGAGCGCCAGTCGATCCGGCGCAGGTCCTGGCGGAACGGCGGGCGGGGGCGGCCGGGTTTCGCGGCGTCGGACAGCTCGGCCTGTGGCTGCGGGCGGTGGGTGCCGGATGCCACACGGGCGACGGCCGACCGGACCGCCTCCAGCGCGGCATCGGCAATCTCGTTGCGGTACAGGTCGCTCTTGCCCACGTCGGGGACGGGGCAGCTCGCCGCGGCCCAGATGTCTCCGCCGTCCATCTCGTCGTTGGCCTGCAGGACCGTGACGCCCCACCGGTCCGCGCCCAGATGCACCGCCCAGTCCACCGAGGACGGGCCCCGGTCACCGACGGGACCGGGGTGCACAATCAGACAGGTGTGGGTGGACCACACCTCCCGGGGAACGGCCGTCTTGAGCATCGGTGCCACGATCAGGTCGGGAGCATGACGGCGTACGACCTCAAGGAGCGGTGTGTCCCGCGTCACCAGCTCCACGCTCACCTGGTGTCCGTGGTCGCCGAGTTCGGCGTACACGCGCTGCGTCAGACTGTTGAACGCGCCGGCGATGAGCAGAATGCGCACAGCAGACTCCCCTGGAGCTGGGACCGATGGGCGGACGGCTGGATCGTCCCGCACCGGCGGCCGCCGGGCTCCGGACCCGCGCTACGGGTCACCCGATCGACGGCCGCCGTGCGGCGCAATGCGGAGCGGGCGGCGCCGGGGAGGCCGCCGGCTGACTGCTCGTCATGTAGTTCCGCCGCTGATCACTTCGACAGGTTCCCGCCAAAGTTGGCGCACCGGCCGCCCAACCGCACCCCTAAAGATTGCCTTTAATTGACATTCGCTTGGTCATACTTTTACTTTCAGTGCTGTGGCATCAGCGCAGGTCAGCGCCGTGTGCCCAGTTCGTCTTCCGCACTCTCTCTCGGAGGTTCCCATGGAGCAGCTCATCAAGAAGATGGCCCAGGACAACGTCTGGCAGAACTGGATCGCCGCCAACTCCGCACAGCAGGCGGCGAAGAACGGCTGCATCAGCGCCGCCCCGAAGGCCGGTTGCATCAGCGCCGCGCCCAAGGCCGGCTGCATCTCCTGACCCTCGCACCCATCAGAGGCCCGGGAGCGGGCCGGCGGCGGTGAGCACCCGGCCGCCCGCCGCCCGCTCCCGGGCATCGTCCCTCATTCCCCGTGTGGCACCGCATCCCAGCAACGGCGAGGATTCCATGGATGGTCAGCCGACCGCCGAGGTCATCGAGCAGATCCGCGACATACCGATCTACCGTGAGTCGCTGGCGAAGGGCTACTTCCCCATACTCGACAAGCCGGAGATCGCGCGCGGCTTTCCCGACAACTGGATGACGCCCCGGCTGGCCGCGGCGCTGGAGTCCGGAGAGGCGGAGTTCGTCCTCTCCACCGGCACCCACCACGCCCGGATGCAGATCATCCGGCCCCCGTATTTCCTGCTGCGCTCCTACTACCAGCTCTGGCGCGAACACCCCGATATCGCCGACACCTGGGAATCGGGCTGCCGGCGGGTGTCGCTGACCACGGTGCTGGCGACGGAACATGTCGCGCGGGTCAATGCCGCACGGCGCGGCACCGTGCCGGAGCCGGTGCCCGCCCTCGACGACCGCCGGCTCGACGAGCGGACCTGCTACGTCAATCTGCGGCTGGACCCGGCGCTGTGGGAGCGTGCCGAGGTGGAGCGGATGCTCGAGGAGATCCGGGCCGCCCGGCAGGCGCACCCGCGCGGCTGGTACCACCTCGACTGCTCCGGCTACCACCTGGCACATCTGGTGCGAAAGGTCGGCGAATGGGGGCTGTGGGACGATTTCCCGCCGCCCGCGAGCATCATCCACGCCTACGAATACACCCCGGTGAACGTCCGGCGTTTTCTGCACCAGCACTTCGACTGCCCCATCATCGACCTGTTCGGCAGCACGGAACTCGGCTACCTCTACTTCAGCGACCGCCGCGGCACCTACTGGCCGCATCTCGACAAAATGAGCGTCGAGCTCCAGCCGGTCGCCGAGGGGAGCACGATCTACCAGCTCATCGTGTCGAGCGTGCGCAATCCCTATATGCCGCTGATCCGCTACCGCTCGGGCGACTGTGTACGGACCCTGGACGGTACGCCCGATCCGGGAAAGATCTCCCAATTCTGCGGCCGGGAAAAGGAATTGCTCAGCACTCCGCACGGGCCCGTCGCCCAGGGCGACCTCGACCGGTGCATCAGCGAGGCGTCCCCGGACGTCTTCGTGTACCAGTTGCAGCTGACCGGCGATGCCGAGGCACGGCTGGTGTACACGACGTTCCACGGCGCGCCCGTCGAACGCGCGCAGGCCACGGCGCTGGAACAGAGCATCGGTGAACTGACCGCGCGGCGCTGCCGGCTCGAACACCGTACGCATGTCCCCATCGGGAAGTCGGGAAAGTACGCCTGGCTCACGACCGGCAGCTGACCCACCGGACGTCCGCGCCCCCGGACGTCCGCGCACACTCGGACAGGAGAAGCATGACCAGCCAGCCGCGGATATCCGCCGATGACCTCAAGGACCTGCTCGGCGAGGCGCTGCACGCCGAAGTGGTGACGCATTTCGACGACAAGGGCGCGGCGCCGCGGGAGTTCGTGGAGCGCCAGGTCACCGAGTGTCTGCGCTATCTCTATCTCGTCTCCCGGCATCACGACCGGCTCAGCGGCCTCTTCCTGCCGGTCGAGCAGGACATCGACGAGATCTGGCACTACCTCATCCTGCAGACCCGCGAATACCGTGCGCTGTGTGAGGAACGGCTGCCGGGGCAGTTCTTCATCGAACACCGCAGCATCGCCTACGAGGACTACCAGCAGGAGCCGGGGCGCGAGCAGGCACTCGAAGAGGCCCTGCGCTGGATCCCGTTGTACTGCCAGGAGTTCGGCCCGTTCGACGAGGGAGCGCTGCCGCACTGGACGATCGTGCGCTTCCTCCACGAGCAGATGGGACTGTCGCTCGCGGACATCGCGGCGCTGGAACCGATGGCAACGGCCCCCTAGGGGCCCACATCCGCTGGAACCGAAAGGAATCATGAGGGACCGGAAGGACGTAACGGCCGGCCACGAGGCACCCGAACAGCGGCGGATTCTGGCCGTCCTGGTGCTCGCCCAGGTCCTCAGCGGCGCAGGCCTCGCCGCGGGAATCACCGTCGGCGCGCTGCTCGCCGAGGAGATGCTCGGCTCGACCGGTCTGGCCGGTGTGCCCAGTGCGCTGTTCACCGCCGGGGCCGCGCTGGGCGCTCTCGGCATCGGTCAGATATGCCGGCGCCACGGCCGCCGCCCCGGGCTGGCGCTCGGGTACGCCGTCGGGGCACTCGGCAGCCTCGGGGTCGTCGTCGCGGCCACCGTCGGCAGTGTGGTGCTGCTGTTCCTGGCGCTGCTGGTCTACGGGGCGGGCACCGCGACGAATCTGATGGCGCGCTACGCCGGGGCGGATCTGGCCTCGCCCGAGCGGCGCGGCCGGGCCGTGAGCACCGTGCTCTTCGCCACCACGCTCGGCGCGGTGGTCGGCCCCAACCTGGTGAGCTTCACGGGAGAGGTCGCACACTCCTGGGGAATCCCCCGTCTCGCCGGGCCGTTCCTGCTGGCCGTCGCCGCGTTCGGGGCGGCGGCCGTGGCCCTGGCCGCGCTGCTGCGGCCCGATCCACTGCGGCTGGCCGAGAAGTTGGCGGCGGCTCAGGAGACAGTGGCGGCCGAGAGCCCAGCGGAGGACGCGGCGGTTCGGCCGGAGGTCCGGCCGAACCGTCGCGAGGTGGTCATCGGCACCACGGTCATGGTCCTGACCCAGCTCGTGATGATCGCGATCATGACGATGACGCCCGTGCACATGCGGGCGCACGGCCATCACACCCAGACGGCCGGGCTGGTCATCGCCCTGCACGTCGGAGCGATGTTCCTGCCCTCCCCGCTCACCGGACTGCTGGTCGACCGCCTCGGCCGGCGGTGGATCGCCGGCGCTTCCGGTGTGACGCTGGCGGCCGCCGGGGTACTGGCCGCCGTGGCGCCACCGCACTCCGTTCCCGCGCTCGCCACGGCACTTGTACTGCTCGGCATCGGCTGGAACTTCGGGCTCGTCAGCGGCACCGCCATCGTCACTGACGCACTGCCACCCGCCCGACGCGCCTCGGCGCAGGGGCTGGTGGACGTCGGCATCGCCCTCGCGGGGGCCACCGGGGGGATGTCCTCGGGGCTGGTCGTCGTGCTGGGCGGCTACTCGGCACTGGCGCTGGCGGGCGGGATTCTCGCGCTGGCGGTCGTGCCCGTGGTCGCGTGGGCGGTCCGCCGGCCCACCCACACCGACGCCGTCCCGGCAACTCCCCACGCGGAGCCGGAACCAAAATGAACACCCGTTCGTCACACGGATGTGCCTGAATCGAGATTCGGGACATCTTGAAACTTGGCGTCATTTCTCGTTATCACACCGGAAACCTGGATGCTGCACTGTGAGGGCAGGGTGGAACCGTGTGAACGAACCACGGGGGGCAACTATGCGGAAGGACACCTGCACACCGGGCATTCCGGCGCAGCGTCGGTTCCGCATGCCCCTGTTCTCGCTCATGGTGATCCTGGCATTCCTGCTGGGCGGCATGAAGGCGACCCCCGACGGGGCGCGGGCCACCTTCGCCACGGCGCCCGCCGCGGAATCCGTGCACTCCACTCCGGCCGTCAAGCCCAGCTACGGCAGCACCAAGGAAAAGTCCAAGGGGAAGGCCGAGCGCGGTCAGCCCCGGCGCACCGTGCGGACCTCTGTCGGTAACCCGCACCACAGCGGGCGTCCGCTGTCGACGCTCAGCGGCACCGGCTTGGTGTCTGCCACCACCCCGGTATCGGGTGACCCGACACCCGGCAGCACCACCAAGGCCGCCTCAAGACCCGACAGCATCCCCGTTCTCCACTGCGTCTTCCGCTGCTGAGCGCGGCGTGGTGGCCTGCCCCACCTGCCGCGCCCTCGTACCTTCCCGCCACCACCCCCACAGTGGCACCACTCATCAGCAGGAGACCTCCTCGTGGAGACCTTCATCCAGCATGCCCGGGGCCTGATGGCCCGTATCGCCGATCGGCGCGAAGAACAAGAAACCTACGGCCGGCTCGCGGCCGGCCAGTCGCCCCTCGCCCTGTTCATCACCTGCTCCGACTCCCGGGTCGTACCGTCCCTGATCACCGGCGCGCGGCCCGGTGAACTCTTCGAACTGCGGACCGCCGGCAACGCCGTGCCCGTGTACCAGGAAGACATGGCGGCCTGCGCGGAGGCCGCGACCATCGAGTACGCGATGCGCGTACTGGGCGTGGCCGACATCGTGGTCTGCGGCCACTCGCACTGCGGCGCGGTCGGCGCCAAGGCCCGCGGCGAGGACCTGACCGGCGCTCCGGCCGTACGGGACTGGCTGACGCAGCAACTGTCCGACCAACTGCCCAAGGACGAGGAACCGACGGTCGCCGCCGCGGTGCAACAGCATGTGCGCGAACAACTCGGGCGGCTGCGCGGCTACCCCTGTGTACAGGAGCGGCTGGCTGCCGGAGAGGTGAATCTGCACGGCTGGTTCTACGAGGTGCACACCGGCATGGTGGCAGCGCATCACCCGGCCTCCGACCTGTTCCTCCCCCTGTGAAGGCGGGTCTGGCTCTCATGAAGCGTTTCCCCTCCTTCCGGGCGGACTTCACCGCCTCCCTCGTGGTGTTTCTCGTGGCCGTCCCGCTGTGTGTCGGGGTGGCGGTCGCCTCCGGTGTCCCGGCCGAACTGGGCCTGGTCACCGGTGTGGTCGGCGGACTGCTCACCGGTCTGCTCCCCGGCAGCAGCCTCCAGGTCAGCGGCCCCGCCGCGGGCCTGACGGTGCTGGTCTTCGAAGCCGTCAAGGAGTACGGCCTCGGTGCGCTCGGCGCGCTGGTGCTGGCGGCCGGAGTACTGCAACTGGCCATGGGCGCCCTCAAGTTGGGGCGTTGGTTCCGGGCGATTTCGGTCGCCGTCGTCCAGGGCATGCTGGCCGGTATCGGCCTGGTCCTGATCGCCGGGCAGCTCTACGCCCTCACGGACGCCAAGGCGCCGGGCAGCGGACTCGCCAACATCGGCGGGCTCCCCGACCTGGTGACCTCGACCGTACGGTCGGGGAGCGCGCTGGCCGCGCTCGCCATCGGTGCCGGCACCATCGCCGTCCTGGTGCTGTGGCCGCGCTGGCGTAGCGCCGCACGGGTCCTCCCCGCGCCGCTGGCCGCGGTGGCGCTCGCCACCACCTCGGTGTGGGCGCTGGACATGCCCGTCGCACGGGTCGAGGTCAGCGGGCTGCTGGACGCGATTCAGCCACCCGGTCTCGACGACCTCGGCCAGCTCGGCAGCATCAGTGTGATCGGTACGGTCCTAGCCTTCGCGCTGATCGCGTCGGCCGAGTCCCTCTTCAGCGCCGCCGCGGTCGACCGGCTGCACGACGGGCCGCGTACGGACTACGACAAGGAGCTGATCGCCCAGGGTGCGGGCAATGCCGTCTGCGGTGTTCTGGGTGCCCTGCCGATGACCGCCGTCATCGTCCGCAGCGCCGCCAACGTGCAGGCGGGCGCGAAGACCAAGGCCTCGCGGGTGCTGCACGGTTTCTGGCTGCTGGTGTTCGCCGCGGCCTTCCCCGCCGCGCTGGGTGTGGTGCCGGTGGCCGCGCTGGCGGGCGTCCTGGTGCATGCGGGCTGCAAGCTCATCCCGCTGCGTGCGCTGCGGCCGCTGTGGCGTGAACACCGCGGGGAGGCCGTCGTCCTCCTGGTCACCGCGCTCGCGATCGTGACGGTCAGTATGTTCGAGGGTGTGCTCATCGGTCTGCTGATGGCCGTCGCGAAGACGGCCTGGGAGACCTCCCATATCCACCTCGACATCCAGATCCCGGACGACCCGGCGGAGCCGGTGCAGGTGCGGGCCGTCGGGAACGCCACGTTCCTGCGGCTGCCCAAGCTCCTCGACCAGCTCGAAACGCTGCCCGCCGACCGGGACGTGGAGCTCGACCTGAGCGGGCTGCGCCATCTCGACCACGCCTGTGGCGCCGCGCTCACGAACTGGGCCGAGCAGCATCGCCGGAGCGCCCGAGAGGTGGAGCTGGTGTCCTGACAACGGGCGTGCCCGCGCCGCCGGTTGGCAGTGCGGGCAGCAGCCGTCCACCCCGTCCGCCGGCCACCGGTCCGGCTGTTCCCGTGCCGCCGCTGAGGCGTCCCGGGGCAGCCGCCGGTGGCCGGCGCCGTGGTGCCCCGGGCGGGCCGGGGGCTCAGCCGCGTTCCACGTCCCTCGTCGTCAGCCGTGCGTACGTCCGGGGCGCGCGGCGCCGGATGCGCAGTGCCACGCCCAGTCCGAGGGCGAAGACGAGCGGCAGGGGTGCGAGCAGTGCGAGGTTGACGCCCGGTGACGCCT
The DNA here is from genome assembly GCF_040650675.1 of Streptomyces sp. NPDC048637. Lineage (NCBI taxonomy): Bacteria > Bacillati > Actinomycetota > Actinomycetes > Kitasatosporales > Streptomycetaceae > Streptomyces > Streptomyces sp. NPDC048637. The sequence goes on along the minus strand of NZ_JBEZHQ010000024.1, from coordinate 129,816 downwards.
CGGTCAGCAGGCCGAAGTTACGGCAGACCAGCACGATGAGGACGGCCAGACCGGCACCGGAAATCAGCGGTGCGGCCACCACCCGCCAGGCGGGCAGCCCGCGGCGGTCACGCCGGAAGAAGCCGTACACGGCGAGGGCGGCGAGCGTCTGCAGCAGCATGATGCCGAGGATGCCGGTGCCGTTGCTCCACAGGAAGGTGACGGCGTACGGGTCCTGTCCGGAGACGACCGTGGCGAGCACCGCGAGGAGGGCGATCGCCGACTGGAGCGCGACGGCGGTGGCCGGGGACCGGTGCCGTGCGGTGACGGTGCCGAGGCGGCGGGGCAGCAGGCGTTCCCGGCCGAGGGCGTAGAAGTAGCGGGTGGCGCCGTTGTGAAAGGCGAGGGTGGCGGCGAAGGCGCTGGTGACGATGAGGAGTTGCATGGCGCCGGCGGCCCAGGCCCCGGCGAACCGGGCGGTGGCGGCGAAGACCATATCGGTGCCCGCGGCGCCGTTCGCGACCGTCCGCGCCCGGTCCGCCCCATAGGCGTTGAGGACCGTCCAGACCGTGAAGGTGTAGAAGAGCGCGAGAAATCCGACGGCGAGGTAAGTCGCGCGCGGCACCGAGCGCTCCGGCCGGCGGGCCTCCTCCGCGTAGACCGCGGTGGCCTCGAAGCCGATGAACGCGCCGACGGAGAGCACGAACATGCCTCCGGCGCCCGCGGTGCCGAGATGCGCCGGGGAGAGCATGTCGAACCGGGGACCGCCGGGCCCGCCCCCGTGCGCGTACACCGCGGCCTCGAACACCAGCAGGATCAGCACTTCGAGGGCGAGCGCGACGGCAAGTACCTTGGCGCTGAGGGTCACTTTGAGACATCCGAGGACCCCGATGGCGACGAGGCCGGCCGTCGCCCAGGCCCACCAGGGGACATGGACGCCGGTCAGATCCTGGAACCCGGACTCGGCGAACCAGCCGAAGACCGCCAGCAGGCCGACCTCGATGGCGTTGTACGACAGCACGGCGACATACGCCGAGCCGACGCCCGTCGCCCGGCCGAGCCCGCGCCCGATGTAGGCATAGAACGCACCGGCGTTGCGGACGTGACGGCTCATCGCGGTGAAGCCCGCGGCGAAGACGGTCATCAGCAGCCCGGCGAGGAGATAGCCGAGGGGTGCCGCCTGACCGGCCATCCCGATCGCCACCGGCGCCGCACCGGCCATCACGGTCAGCGGGGCCGCCCCGGCCACCACGAAGAAGACCAGGTCACCGGTGCCGATGGCGTTCCGTCCGAGGGTGCGGGCGGGGTGTGGCGAGGAGGCCGCGGGGGTGGCCGACTGGATGCTCATGCGCGAGAACCGTAGGCGCGGCACGCCATGTACGGAAGACCGCGCGAGGTGCACACCAGGGGCTCACCGGACACGACGACGGAGCCCGGAAGATTGCCTCCGCCGCGGTTGTTGAGCCAAGGTCAGGCGTGGTGGGCGGCGCCGCCGCCGGCCCGCGGGCGATGCCACGCTGGTCTACGGAGATGGGACGGACAGCATGCCTCTTCAGGGTGAGTACGAGCCGAGCCCGGCGCAGTGGGTGCGCGATCAGGTCGCGCAGTACGAGACCTCCGGTGGCAGGGAAGGGACGACGATGCGCGGGATGCCGGTCGTCATCCTCACCACCCGGGGCGCCAAGAGCGGCAAGATCCGCAAGAGCCCGCTGATGCGGGTGGAGCACGACGGGGCGTATGCGGTGGTGGCTTCCATGGGCGGGGCGCCCCGGCATCCGGTCTGGTACCACAATCTCGTGGCCGATCCCCGGGTGGAACTGCAGGACGGCCCCATGCGCCGGGACATGACGGCCCGTGAGGTCACCGGGACGGAGAAGGCCCTGTGGTGGGGGCGTGCCGTCGAGGCGTTCCCCGATTACGACGACTACCAGAAGAAAACGGACCGGCAGATCCCGGTGTTCGTGCTGGAGCCGGCGGCCACGGAGCACTGAACCTGCCGTCCGTTGACGCTCAGAGCGTCACCAGGGAGACCTCGGTGGCCTTGACGCTGGTCCATACGGGCACGCCATCGGCCAGGCCGAGTTCCAGTGCCGCCGAGGGGGTGATCTCGGCCACCAGGTCGGGGGCCTCGGGCGAGGTGATGAGGACCCGCAGCCGGCTGCCCGCTGAGGTGATTTCGCGGACGGTGCCCGGCCAGACGTTGCGGGGGCTGCCCGTGGGTCTGTCGAGGTGTACGGACACGGCCTCGGGGGCGATGATCGCCAGCGCCCGGGCGCCGTCGGGGAGCGGGTCGGCGACGACCAGACGGCCGCCGTCGGTGAGGGCGAGGACATCGCCGGCGGCGGTGCCCGGCCAGGCGTTACGGCCGAGCATCCGGGCCACCCAGGGCGAGCGTGGGTGCCGGGTGACCTCGGCGGGCGGGGCGTCCTGGAGGGCGCACCCGTCGTCGAGGACGAGGACCCGGTCGGCGAGCGAGACCGCTTCGACGGGGTCATGGGTGACGAGCAGACAGACACCGCCGAATTCCGCGAGATGGCCGCGCAGCGTGTGCCGGACCTGGGCGCGGGTGGTCTGGTCGAGCGCGGCGAGCGGCTCGTCGAGCAGCAGCAGACGCGGACGGGCAGCCAACGCCCGTGCCAGGGCGACGCGTTGGGCCTGTCCGCCGGAGAGCTGGGCGGGCTTGCGGTGCGCGAGATGGCCGACGCCGAGCCGGTCGAGCCACTGCTGTGCGGTGCGGCGGGCGTGGGCCCGCGGGGTGCCGTGGGCGCGCAGCCCGTAAGCGGTGTTGTTCAGGGCGTTCAGATGCGGGAAGAGCGCACCGTCCTGGGGGACCCAGGCGACGCCGCGGCGGTGCGGGGGCAGCGCGGTGACGTCCGTGTCGCCTAGGCGGAGCGCGGCGCGGGCGCGCGGGGTGAGGCCGAGCAGGGCGCGCAGCAGGGTGGTCTTGCCGGCGCCGTTGGGCCCGACGACGGCGATGGTGGTGCCCGGGTCGGCGTCCAGCGTCAGCCGGTTGAAGCCGGTGACCTCGGCGTGCAGTGGCCAGCGCTCCCGGTGCGCCGCGGACGGTGGGACGAACTCCTCGGTGCCCGCGGCGGGCGCGGCCGGGGGGCCGGTGTCGTCGGCGGCGCGTACGGTGCGGGCCGCGCGGTCGGCGGTGGTGGCGCCGGTCCAGCGGCCGCGCAGACAGATCAGCACGGCCATGGCGATGACGAGCAGCAGCAGCGAGACCGAGGTGGCGGCTTCCGGGGAGTCCTGGAGCAGCAGATAGACCTGGAGCGGAAGGGTCTGGGTGGTGCCGGGCAGATTCCCGGCGAAGGTGATCGTCGCGCCGAATTCACCGAGCGCACGGGCCCAGGTCAGCGCGGCGCCGGCGGCGAGGCCAGGGGCGACCATGGGGAGGGTGACGGTGCGGAAGACCCGTACGGGCGAGGCGCCGAGGGAAGCCGCGGTCTCCTCGTAGCTCGGGCGGAGTCCGGCGAGCGTGCCCTCCAGGCTGATGACGAGGAACGGCATCGCGACGAAGGTCGCCGCGACCACCGCGCCGGAGGTGTGGAACGGCAGCACGATGCCGAAGGTGCCCTCCAGCCAGGGGCCGAGCAGGCCACGGCGGCCGAAGCCGAGGAGCAGCGCGACCCCGCCGACGGTCGGCGGCAGCACCATCGGCAGCAGCACCAGCGAGCGGACCAGCGCCTTGCCGCGGAAGCTGACCCGCGCCAGCAGCCAGGCCAGCGGTACGCCCAGCAGCAGCGCGAGCCCCAGCGCCGAGAAGGAGACCAGCAGCGACAGCCGGAGCGCTTCCAGGACGCCCGGACTGGTCAGGTGGGTGCCGAGGTCGCTCCAGGTGGTGCGGGCGAGGATGCCGAGGAGCGGCAGCAGCAGAAAGGCGACGGCGACCAGCGCGGGCACGGCCAGCACAACAGGAGTGCGGGCGCCGGGCGCACGAAACCCGCCTGCCGGGGGCGGGGGGAGGGTGCGGGGGCGTCTCATCGGGGTTCCTCGGCTCGGGGCGGGCCGGGCAGCGCGCGCACGGGGCTGTCCGCTCCCCCGAGCCGGACAGTCCCGTGCGCGCCGTACCGGATTACGGCTTCTGGAAGCCTGCCCGCTGCAGGATCTGCTGGGCCTCGGGCGTGCTCAGCCACTTCACGAACGCGGCCGCGGCAGCGCCGTGCTGGGACATCTTCAGGGTCGCGGCCGGGTAGGAGGCGACGGCGTTCTGCGCGTCGGGGATCTCGACGGCATCGACCTTCTTCGGCGCGGTGGCGGCGTCCGTCTTGTAGACCAGACCGGCGTCGGCCTCACCGAGCTCGACCTTGCTGAGCACCGCGCGCACGTTGGGCTCCTGGGAGACCGGCTTGACGTTCAGCTTCTGCGCGTCGAGAACCTGCTTGCTGTAGCGGCCGACCGGCACCTGGGAGGCGGCGAGGACGACCTTCAGCTTGCTGTCGGCGAGGCCCTTGAGGCTGCCGATCTTCTTGGGGTTGCCCTCACCGGTGACGATGACCAGGCGGTTCTTGGCGATGACGGTGGGAGTGCCGACGTCCGCCTTGATGCCATCCATCGTCTTGGTGTCGGCGGTGACCACGGCATCGGCGGGGGCACCCTCCCGGACCTGGGCGGCCAGCTCCTGGGACCCGGCGAACGAGAAGTTCACCTTGGTGCCCGGGTGGTCCTTCTCGTACACCGCACCGGCCTTCTTGAAGACATCGGTCAGCGAGGACGCGGCGAGCACGGTGAGGTCCGCCTTGGGGGCGGAGCTGCCGGACTTCCCGGCGCCCTGGTCCTTCTTGCCGTCCTCGTTCCCGCCGCAGGCGGTGAGCGGGACGAGCAGGGCGGCGGTGACGAGCGCGGCGGCGGCGCGGCGCGCGGTGACGAGCTGGGACATGAGGCGGGACTCCTTGGAACCCAGGACGACGGGTGTCGTCCGAGCGGATGGGAAAAGCCGCGCCGTGGACGGGCGACGCCGCTGAGGTGAGGCAGCCGGCCGGTGGGGGCGGTGGTTGCGGATCGGCCGGGGTGCTGCCGCGGTGGGGTCAGGTGCGGTCGATGTGCACGCTGGTGGACTTCACGCGGGCGGTGGCCTGCATGCCGACCTCCAGGCCCAGTTCCTCCACCGCTTCCCGGGTCAGCAGGGAGACCAGGCGGTGCGGACCGGCCTGGATCTCGACCTGGGCGGCGACATCGCCGAGCGTGACGGCGGTGACGATGCCCGGGAAGGCATTGCGCGCGGAGGTGTACGAGGCCTCGTCCTCACCTGTGCCGTTCTGCGCCACCTCGATGGAGAAGGCGGCCAGATCACGGCCGTCGATGAGGCGGCGGCCGCCGTCGTCGCGATGGGTCGCGACCTTGCCGGCGTCCGCCCAGCGGCGCGCGGTGTCAGGACTGACGCCCAGCAGCCGCGCGGCCTGGCCGATCGTATAGGACTGCATGTGCGACAAGATAGGCAACATTGGCTCGCATCTGCAATTCATAAGGCGAAGCTCTATAGCACATGCCAGGCACCTTGGAGGAAGGAACGAAGTCCGGCATCCGGTCCCGAGCCCCGACCGCGGAGCCACCCCACCTCGCTCCGTTGCGCCCGGCACCTACAGGCACCCCTCCGGCACCCGCACGGCACACCAGGACGACCGCGCGGACCATGGCTAAAGTGCAGACCAGAGCAGGAGACACTCCGCAATTCCCCGCCTCCTTCGCGATTCCACTCCCCCGGTGAGGCATGACCATGAGCCTGAGCATCCGTAACCAGATTCCCGGCACCGTCACCTCCGTCACCTCCGGCGAGGTCATGGCGACCGTCAAGGTCCGGCTGGACGGCGGCCAGCAGATCACCGCCGCGATCACCCGGGAGGCGGTGCGGGAGCTGGGCATCGAGGAGGGTTCCGCGGTGCGCACGCTGATCAAGTCCACCGAGGTCGCGCTCGCCACCGGCGCGGTCGAGGGCCTCAGTATCCGTAACCAGCTCCCCGGCACTGTCACCGAGGTGGCCACCGGGGGCGCGATGGCCTGCGTCAAGGTGGCTGTCGCGGGCGGTGAACTGACCGCGGCGATCACCAGGGACGCGGTCGAGGAACTGGGCCTGGCGGCCGGTTCCGAGGTCACCGCACTGATCAAGTCGACCGAGATCGCACTCGCCGCCTCCTGAGCCGGCGCCCTCCCGAAACCCCCGGGCTGACGAGGGGTCAGTATCTGTCCACCTGATCAGCAGGGGACAGTTCTGGCGACAGCTCGGGCGGCACACAGGTCCCGAACCAGATGCCGGTCAGGGCGCTGATGTAGCGCGCCCCGCAGCGGTCGGAGGGCACCACGAGCTGACTGCCCGCCTCGTCGAGGGCACGCCCGTCCATGGCCGTGGCCAGCAGGACCGGCGCATCGCCGAAGTCGGCGTCGAGCTCCGCCCAGGACAGCACGGCGTGGTGCCCGTCCCCGCCCGTGACCGCCAGCAGATAGCGGGAGCGGTCCTTGCGCCGCCGGGCGTCGAAGGCCGGGCCCGCCGCCTGGATGACCTCCCGCAGCAGGGGCCCCTCGAAGGTGTGGTGCTGCGGCCCGTTCGTGGCGCAGTCGAAGACCACCTCGGCCCGCCGCTGCGGCCAGCGCTCCCGCAGTTCCGCGACGGTCAGCGCCAGCGGACGCCGCAGCTGACCGCGGATCAGAAAGCGCCGCTGGCCGGCAGGGACGGCACCCCCGGGCATCGGGCGTACGGCGGTGGTGCGGGATAGCGGGCCGGGTCCGCTCATTCGAGACCTCCTTGAGGCGATCCACGCGACGACTGCCTCCGTGCGATGCCCGACCGGCCCGCCCCCGAACCACGGATGCCACCCTGCTATGCATTCTTGCCTCGCTGGTGTGAGGCAAGAGGAGTCAAGAAGGCGGCAGATCCGGTACGGGGTGGGGCGAGGCAGTGTGCCGTCGGGTACCGGCCGCACCTTGTGGGAAACACCCCTTCCCCGACCCGAGGCCTGGAGAATCAACCAAGAGGACTATGGCCCGGATCATCTGGCATTTACCATGCTGGAACTCGCATTAGCCTGGTGAATGTGAGATGCCGGACCGTCCCCGGCAGCCGCCCAAGGAGCCAGCACATGCACGTCCACGATCTCCTCCAGCTCAACCCGCTCGATCTGACCCTGCTGTGGGGCGAGGGCCCCGCGCTCGCACGGGACATCAGTGGTGTCACCGCCACCGACCACGAGGATCCGGCGCCGTGTCCGCGGCCGGACGAGCTGGTGCTGAGCGGACTGGAGTGGTGGACACCCGACGACGGCCGCAGGAAGGCCGACCGCTTTGTCTCGGCGCTGCACTCCGCGGGCGCCGCCGCGCTGTTGGCCGCCGAGGAGACCCATGGCAAGGTCCCGGACGATCTGGTCGAGTCCTGCCGTGCGCACGGCATCGCGCTGGTCGCGGTGCCCGCGCACACCACGTTCCGTACCGTCACGGAGGCGGTGAACCAGCGCCGGCGGGGCGATCCGGGCGGGCGCGCCACCGGTCCTGACGGACTGTCGGAGAGCGGGGGCGGCATACCGCAGGCCGCCGGATGTCCGGCGGCGGACGCGTTGGTGGCGCTCGCCTCGGCCGGCCCGGCCGAGGGTGCGGCGCTCGATGCCGCGCTGCGCGCCTGCGGGCTGCCCACTTCCGGTCCGTACCGGGTGGTGGTGGCGACGACGGTCGGCGAGGAGAGCGGGCAGGCGGTGAGTGCGCTGGCGGACGCGCTGCGGCGCTCCCCCGGTGAGCCGCTCGTCGCCGGGCGGCTCCCGGACGGCGAGGCGGTCGCCCTGGTCCCCGCGGACCCCGACGCCGAGCGGCGGCTGTCACCCGGCGACCTGTGGCCGACGCTGTACGCCCACCGCGCGCAGACACCACTGCACGCCGGGATCAGCGGCCCGGTGCGTGCCCCCGAAGACCTCAACTCCGCGCTGCAACAGGCGCGTTATGCCCTGAAGGCGGCCCGTGCGCAGGCCCCGGACCGGGCCCGGGTGACCGCCGTCGAGGACCTCAGCACCCTGGGTGCCCTGCTCGCCGGGGTTCCCGCGGAGGTCCGTACGGCCTTCAGCAGCCGGGTGCTGGGTCCGCTGTCGCGCGGTGGCGGCTCGCACCGGATGCTCCTGGGGACGCTGGAGGTCTTCCTCACGCATCACGGGTCCTGGGCACGGACGGCCGCGGCACTGCAGCTGCATGTGAACTCGGTGCACTACCGCATCCAGCGCATCGAGTCGCTCACCGGCCGCGATCTGTCCCGGCTCGAGCACAAACTGGATCTGCAGGCGGCGCTGCTCTGCCGCTGAACGGCGCGCGCGGCGGGGCCGGGCGGCCCGGTCGGCGCCCCGACGGGCGGCTCAACGACGGGCGGCTCAACGACGGGCGTCCGGCAGGTCGACATGTACATGGGTCGACTTCACCCGGGCCGTGGCGGTCACCCCGACCTCGATCCCCAGTTCCTCGACCGCCTCCCGGCTGACCACGGACACCAGCCGGTGCGGTCCGGACTGGATCTCGACCTGGGCGATCACCTCGTCGAGGGTCACCCGGGTGACGATCCCCGCGAACGAGTTCCGTACGGAGGTCAGCACCTCGCCCGGCACCGGATGCAGGCCCGCCGCGCGCTCCTTGGCGAACGCCGCCAGGCTCACCCCGTCGAGCACCCGGTTTCCCGCGCCGTCCCGTTCCATCCGCAGCTGACCGCCATCGGCCCAGCGGCGGACCGTCTCCGCGCTCACACCCAGCAGCCCCGCTGCCTGACCAATGCTGTACGTCGGCACCCCCGCACTCTAGGGCCTGTCCGATGGGTCAGGGTCGGACCGGCCTCAGGTGTGCTGATCGGAGAGGCTGGTGACGCGGCCGGCTGGGGTGTGGCCGGGACGGTCCGTTACTGCCCGCCGTCCCCGTACGGTCCTTGCCGCGGTCGGGGGCTGCCGGAGCGGAGCGACGGGGTGTCAGGGCGCGGGGTCGGTGGCGCCGGCCGCCGGGCCGCGGCTCGGCGGGCCGGCCGGGGGCGGTGTCCACTCGACCATTTCTTCCAGCGCCGGGAGCGCGTCGTACAGCAGCCGCTGCCGGTCGGGGGCCAGCCGGCCGATGCGCTCGGCGAGCAGGCCGGTGGTTTCCCGGCGTACGGCGCGCAGCAGCGCCAGCCCGTCCTCGTTGAGGCTGATCAGGCTGGCGCGCTGGTCCGCGGGGTCGGGGCGGCGGGCGATCCAGCCGCAATGGTCGAGCAGATCCACCATGCGGGAGGTGGTGGACAGCGCGATGTTCATCCGTGCGGCGAGTTCACTGATGCGCATCGGGCCGTGGGCGGCGAGCGCCGCGAGGGCGGCCGTGCGGCTGGGGGTGAGGTCGCGGTGCGGGCTCCGGCCGCGGATCAGCGGCAGCAGTTGCTGGAGCACCGCGCGCAGCCGCCCGGCCAGCTCCGGCGGTTCGGTCCGGGAGGACAGCGACTGCTCGGCCGGGGTGTCGGGCAGCTCCATCAAGGGCTCCTGGGGGGCGGAGGTGGCGGGGGTGGCGGGGGTGGCGGCACGCCGGTGCCGTTCGCCGCGCCGGTAACCCTCGCGACGCCGGTGTCGGTGCCGGTGGGCGGGCCCGTACTGGTGGGCGGGCCGGTACTGGTGGGCGGGCCGGTACTGGTGGGCGGGCCGATGCCGGTGGGCGGGCCGGTACCGGGGGCCGTGCCGGGTCCGTCGGAGGTCGCGGACCCTGGTTTCCCGGCCACCCCCGCCGTGACGGGTGCCGGTGCCTGCCGCGCCTCCGTGCAGGGCCGGGCGTCGTCATGGACGTACCGTCCGCCGCGCAGCAGCGAGGCGACGGCGGCGATCAGGCAGGCCGCGGTGGCGAAGCCGAAGGCGACGGCCAGGCCGTCGGAGAACGGCTGGGAGATCAGCTGGGGGAAGAAGTCCCGGCCGGTCAGATACGCGGCACGATCGGGCGGGAGCCGGTCGAGTACCTGGGGTCCGAGGAGGGTCTGGACCGGGTTGTAGCCCAGCAGGGAGGCGAACAGCACGCCCACCGGTGGCAGTGCGGCGACCCTGGCGGCATCGGCCACCGGGACACCCTGGGCGGTCAGGCCGCTGGTGAGGTCGCGGGGCAGGGTCCCGGCCAGGCCCGCGATCATCAGGGAGAAGAAGATCCCGATGGACAGCACCATGGCCGAGTTCTGGAAGGTGGTGCTGATGCCGGCGCCCACCCCGCGCTGGTCCGGCGGCAGGCTGTTCATGACGGCGGCGCGGTTGGGGGCCGCGAACAGGCCCATGCCGATGCCGTTGAGCAGCAGGATCAGCGCAAAGCCCGGGTAGCCGAAGTCGACCGGGAGGGCCTGCAGCGCCGTGAACGTACCGGCCGCGAGCAGCATCCCGCCGGTGGCGAAGGTCCGTGCCCCGAACCGGTCCGACGCCCATCCGGAGACCGGCCCCGCCACCAGGAAGCCCAGCGTCAGCGGCAGCATGTAGATGCCGGCCCACAGCGGTGTCTCGGTGAAGCCGTAGCCGTGCCGGGGCAGCCAGATGCCCTGCAGCCAGATGATGAGGAGGAACATCAGGCCGCCACGGCCGAGTGAGGCGAGCAGACTGGCGAGATTGCCCGCGGTGAACGCGCGGATCCGGAAGAGCCCGAGCCGGAACATCGGCGCCGGGACCCTGGTCTCGACGACACAGAAGACGGCCAGCAGCAGCACGCCGCCCGCCATCGTGGTGAGGACGGCGGGGTTGCTCCAGCCCATGGTGTGTCCGCCGTAGGGCTGGATGCCGTAGGTGATCCCCGCGAGCACGGCGATCAGGCCGGCCGCGAAGGTGAGGTTGCCCCACCAGTCGGGCCGGGCCGGGGTGCGGATGCCGGTGTCCCGCAGCTTCAGATAGGCCCAGACCGTGCCGAACACCCCGAACGGCACCGGCACCAGGAAGACGAGCCGCCAGTTGACGGGCCCGAGCAGCCCGCCGAGCACCAGCCCGACGAACGATCCGGTGATGCCCGCGACCTGGTTCAGGCCGAGGGCGAGGCCGCGCTGCCGGGCGGGAAAGGCGTCCGTGAGGATCGCGTTGGAGTTCGCCATCAGCATCGCGCCGCCGACGCCCTGCAGGACCCGCATGGCGATCAGCCAGAGGGCGCCGGCCGTGCCGTGCTGCCAGGTAACCGACAGCAGCACGGAGAAGACGGTGAAGACGGCGAAGCCCAGGTTGTACATCCGGGTTCGGCCGTACATGTCGCCGAGCCTGCCGAAGCTGACCACCAGCACGGCGGTCACGACCAGGTAGCTCATGATCAGCCACAGCAGCAGCCCGGTGTTGCCCGGCTGGAGCGGGTCCACCCCGATACCCCGGAAGATGTCGGGCAGCGCGATGAGCATGACCGACATATTGATGGTGGCGATCAGCACACCCAGGGTCGTGTTCGACAGGGCGACCCATTTGTAGCGCGGCCCCGGCGCAGGGCGCGGCCCCGGCGCACGGTGCGGCTGCGGCTCACGGTGCGGCTGCGGCGCACGGCGCGGCCCCGGGCCGGGCGCGGCCCGGGCGCCGTCCTCAGCAGCGATTCTTCCCACGGGACACCCACTCCCACCGGGACATTTACTTGCTTGATTTCAACCAATTTTACCCCTTTGTTCCGGGTTCCGGCGGGGTGGATCCGGAGCGGTGCCGGTCGGCCGGGGCAGAGGGGGCCTCGCGGGCGGCGGAGGGATCGCGAGGCGGTACGGGGCGCCACTCGGTCGGCGGTCGCGACGGTCGCGGCGGACGGGAGGCCGCCGGCCGACGACCGGAGCGAGGGTGCCGGGAGGGGGGCCGGGAGGCGCCGGGAGGGGCCCGCTTCCGTCCCGCCGGGCCCTCCCGGACGCCTTCCGCGGGGGGCCATCCGTGCAGCGTGGGTGCATCCGAACAGAGCAGTTCGCTCCGCCATCAGCGCATCATTCGCACTCCTGGCGCGGTCGCGTCATACCCCCGCCTGCCCGGCCCGACACCTCGCCATCTGCTTTACATATCAAGAGAGTTGAGAGCCCACGGCCCTGCTGAACATCCATCACCCCCACCCAAAAGATTGCGATTTACCCCATTTCTCCCCTTGCGCCCGAATTATGCCGATGTGAATCTGGTATCCCATTCGTCGAAGGAGTTGATCGCATGGTTACGGATCGCACAGCGCCGGTCGAGACGGCTGCCCTGGCCGCCGAGGTCGAGGGACTGCTTGAACCCGCCGAGGCCGACGGTGTTTTCCGCGATACCCGCGAGTGTGGAGGTGCGCTGCTGCTGGCCGCGCTGCTCCTGATCTCGCCGCCCACCCCCCGGCCCAAGACTGACATTCGCTAAGGCTGAGGGGAAAGCGTTGGCTGAACAGACGCAGGGAGCAGTCCCGCTGAGCGCTGTGATTGCCGATGCCGCAACCGGGGTCGCCCTCGCCCTGCGGGGTGAGGGCGACCCTTATGCGTTGTCCGGCATTTTGCGGCAGAGTGACGCACTGAGCCCGGCCGCCCTCCGGGTGCTCGGCGCCGACGCACTCGCGCCGTACGCAATGGACCACCTCGGGGCGCCCGTCGGCGCGGACGACGAAGCGGTGGTCCGGCAGGCGCTCACGGCCTATCCGCCGGGAGCGGATGCCTCGGAGGTCTCGGTGTGGAGCTACCGGGGCCTGGTCGAGGCCTCGCATGCGTTTCTCCCCGGAAGCGCACAGCACTGGCCGCCGCCGCCCGAGGCCGCGGCCGGATGGGTCGACCACGACCCATGGCCCAAGCTTTCTCATCGGGTGTCCCAGCTTGCCGCGCTCGCCCTGCCCGGGCTGTCGCCCGGTCTTGCCGAGCAGCTGGCCACCCGCACCGACGATCTGGCCCGCGGCTTCGTCCGGGCGGTACGCCGCCGGGACTGGCTGCAGGCGGCCGGTCTGGGCCGCTGGCTGGCCCGGCTGCCCGAGGCACCCCAGACCCTGGGGCTCGACAGCGGGCTGGCGTTCGTCCGCCAAATGGGTGGTGGTGATCCCCGGGTGACGCTGCATGTCGTGGCCGCCCAGCGCTTCTACGGACGGGGTTGGTGACCGGGGACCGGGGCGACCCCGGGCTGTTGGACCGGATGGTCCGCGACAGCCTGGGGTGGCTGGACGAGGCGCGCCCCTTCTTCCGCCTGCCCCCGAACGTGACCACGGACGCCGATCCCAATCTGACCCTCAAACCACTCGGTGAGCTGGCCGAACTGACCCAGCTGATCGGAGAACTGCACCCGCGGGACGACATCCGGCAGACGGCCCGCGGTCTCTTCGCGTTCGCCTGGAACGAGACCCGCGACGGTGAGCTGTTCGCCGAGCTGATCCGCGGTGAGCCGTTCGCCACCTATCCGGTGGAGCTCTACGGCGTCTTCGCCCAGGCCGGGCTGCGCCATGCCGAGGCCGATGCGCTGACGCAGACCACGACGCGGCTGCGCGGCTGGCGGGTGGCCCGCGAGGACCACACCCGTACGCTCGGCGTGCTCAACGCGGAGCGGCGGATCGGCCTGCGCCGGCACGCCGACTTCGGTGCCGTGCTCGCCTTGACCGGTCTCGGCCGGCTGCCGGAGCCCTGGGCGCTGGACCGCAAGGCGGCTTACGGCATCACCCATGACGTCTTCCACCTCACCGACTGGGGGCGCAACCGGCAGCGGGTGTCCCCCGAACTCGCCGACTACCTGCGGCTGTGGGTCCCCTCCTGGCTGGAGAACTGGCTGGAGGAACAACTGTGGGACCTGGTGGGCGAGTTGCTGGCCGTGACGGCCTGTCTGCCCGCGGCTCCCCACGAGGCGGTGGCCTGGCAGCGGCTGGCCGGTGCGCAGGCGGCCGACGGCAGTGTGCCCGAGCTGGGTGCCGCACCGTCCACGGGCGACCGGGCCGAGGCGTTCACGGCCTGCTACCACTCCACCCTGGTGACCGCGTTCGCCGCCACCCTCGCCCGTATCGCCTCCGACGAGGCCGAGGCCGGTGCCCCGGCCGGGAACGCGGCGTTGGCGGGCGGGCGGACCCCCTGCGAAAGCGAGACTGCCCCGTGACCGTGACGGCCGCATCCCCCGCCCTGCTGCACAGTGTCGGCGACCGGGCCCTGACCTGGCTCGACGACCACCGTGAGCACTTCCGGCTGACCCCCGACGACTTCGCCAACAACGGCGCGGTCGTCGAGCGGCTCAAGCCCATCGGGGAGCTGGCGCTCAATATGCAGGTGCTGTTCCGGGAGGGTGTGGCGGGCTCCCGGCAGAAGGCGCGGGCCGGGCAGCTGCTGGACTTCACCTGGCGGGAGCTGCTGGACGGCGGCAACGTCCTGGCCAGGCTGCAGCACGACGAGCCGATCTCCCCGGTGCCCCTGGAGGTCTATGCGACCTTCCACGAACTGGGCCACCGTCATCCGGGGCTGGAGTCCGCGCTGGAGGTGTGCCGGCGCACCACCACCTGGACGGCGCTGGAGATGATGCCCAACCGGCGGCTCGGTGTGCTCAACGCGGAACGCAAGCTCGGCCTGCCGCCCAGCAGCAACTTCGACGAGGCGGTGGCGCGCACCTGGCTGGGGCAGCTGCCGGAGCCGTGGACGGTGCAGCTGCACATCGCCTACGACCTCACCCACACCGTCTTCCACCTCACCAACTGGGGCGAGGCCCCCGAGCGCATCCCGCCGGCCATCGCCGACTACCTGGCGTGCTACCTGCCCGCCTGGATGGAGGACTGGGCGGACCTCGAACACTGGGATCTGCTCGGCGAACTCCTCGTCGTCGACGCCTGTCTGCCGCGGCCCACCCTGGACGCGGAGCTGTGGGAGCGGTACGCCGCCGCACAGTCGGCCACCGGCGCGATGCCCATCCAGCGCCGGATGCCGCAGGGCGACGCGGCGCGGGTCTTCGACCTGGTCCACCACCCCACCCTGGTCGCCGCGTTCGCCTCCGCGATGGCCACTTCCCGGGCCATGTCCGCCGTCGGATGAGCCCCGACCGCCCCGGACCCGCGCTCGCCGACCGTCTTGCGGACGCGGTCACCCTGATCGATGCCCCGGACATCGTGCTGGCCGTCACCCGGCGCGGCCGGCGGACCGTGATGACCGGCGGTTCGGCCATGGCACCGCCCACCCCCCGTCATGCCCTGCGCTATGAGCTGGGGTCGCTGTCCAAGACCTTCACCGTGCTGCTGCTCGCCGATCTCGCCCGAGCGGGTGTGCTGTCCCTGGACGATCCGCTCGCCGCCCATCTGCCGGATCTGCCGCTGCCGCATCCGTACTCACGCCGGATCACCCTGTGGCATCTGGCCACCCACACCTCCGGGCTGCCGCGGATCCCCGCCGATCTGATCGCCGGTGCACTGGTGCACCCGTACGCCAACGGCTATGCCCGCTACGACACGGAGCGTCTGCTGCGCACCTTCGCCCGGACCCGGCCGCGGAACGTACCGGGCACCCGCTGGCGTTACTCCAATTTCGGGCTGGCGCTGCTCGGCCCGGCCATGTCCCGTGCGGCGGGCGCCGGTTACCCCGCGCTGCTCACCGACCGGGTGCTGAACCCCCTCAAACTCACCGACACGACCCTGGGCCCCGGCACCACCGGCACCGACGCCATCGGCCACCGGACGAACGGGGTGACGCCGGTGCGCAGCGCCGACATGGGAGCCTTCATCGCCGCCGGGTCGGTCCGCGCCACCCCCGGCGATCTGCTCACCTATCTCGAAGCGCACCTCTCCCCCGACGACACACCACTGGCCCGGCCGCTGCGCGATGTCCAGGTGCCGCTGCTGCGCCGCGGCTGGCGGAAGCGCGACACCCATACCCTGACGTGGTATCAGCACCCCGCCGCGCGCGGGCCGCTGCTCTTCCATGTCGGGGCGACCTTCGGCCAGCAGGCGTTCCTCGGCTACCACCCGGCGTCGCACACCGGCCTGGTCGCGCTGGCCACCCGCCGCGGCCGTACCTGCCAAATGATCAGCACCGCCTACGAGCTGCTGTACAACCTGGCCGGCGATCCCTAGGGGCGAACCGGGAGGGGCGCCGCCGGTCACAAGTCACAGGCCACAGGTCACAGGTCGCCCGCCAGGATTCTGCCGAGCGAGGTCCCCGGGCGTTCCTCGCTGGCCCGGAGGAAGAGCTCCGTGTACGCCTCGTCGCCGATCGCCGCGCGGGCCCGCTGCTCGCACTCCTCGCGTACGGCGCGCAGTTCCGGGGTGCCGCGCTGCGGATGTCCGACGGTGCGCCAGATGGCCTGGCCGCTTCCGTAGACGCGGGCGGCCGCGGCACCGTCGCCCTGGGCCGCGACCGCGGCCGCGAGCAGATCCAGGCCGAGCGCGATCCCGAATTTGTCGCCGATGCCCTGCTTGGCCGCGAGCATCGCGCGGGCGTGGTCCGCCGATTCCTCGGGGCGGCCCTGGAACAGCGAGATCAGGGAGAGCTGGTAGTCGGTGTAGGAGCGGGTCCAGTATTCGCCGCGCTCCACACAGCCGCGGCGCAGTGCGGTCGCCTCGGCCCGGGCGCGGGCGAGTTCGCCCAGGCCGGTGAGCGCAAAGATCTGTACGAGCTGGCAGCGCAGCCGCCCGGGAGAGTCGAACGGGTCGTACGGCGGCGGGCCCAGCACCTGTTCCGCGACGGTGTGTGCGGACATCGGGCGGCCGGCGATCAGATGGGTGAGGCCGATGAGGTAGCCGGCCGCCAGCACCGCCTCCGCGTCGTCTGCCGCCCGTGCCGCGCGGGCACACTCCAGGCCCAGGGCGTCGGCCAGCGCCAGATCGCCCTGGAGCAGTACGGCGACGCCGAGCGCCCACAGCGCCCGGGTGCGGGCCGGACTCGGGGCCGGGTGCGCGGCGAGGGCGCGGGCCACGTAGTCGCGGGCCTCGTGCAGATGGCCGCAGCAGCTCCAGAAGAGGCCGATCGAGGCGCTGAGTTCCTGGGCGCGTTGCGGGTCGGTGACCAGGAGGTGGTCCAGTGCGGTGCACAGGTCGACATGGGAGTCGGCGACCCGGCGGTACCAGCTGACCTGTTCGGGGCCCAGCCAGCCCAGCTCGGCGCGGCGGCCGAAGTCGGCGAAGTGCGCGGCGTGGCGGTCGGCGAGGGCGGTCACCTCGTCCAGTTCGGCCAGCCACATCCGGCCGTACTCGCGCAGGGTGTCGAGCATGCGGAAGCGCGTGCCCTCACGGGTGAGCACCGATTTGGCGGCCAGGGCGGCCAGTGTGCTGCGTACCCCTGGTCCGGTGAGCGGCCCCCCGGCGCACACGGCACTGGCGGAGTCCTCGTCGAAGGTGCCGCGGAAGACGGACAGCCGGGCCCACAGCAGCCGTTCCAGCGGTGCGCACAGCTCATGGCTCCAGCCGATGGCGCAGCGCAGGGTGCGGTGCCGCGGCAGCCGTACCGGTCCGTCTGCGGGGTCGAGGGTGTCGAAGCGGGAGGTGAGCCGCTCGGCGATCTGCTCGACGGAGCTGCTCGCCAGCTGGGCGCCGGCCAGCTCCAGGGCCAGCGGGATACCTTCGAGGCGGCGGCAGATGACGGCGGCGGCCTGCGCGTGCAGCGGGGTGGTGAGCCGCAGTCCGGGGGCCGCGGCGCCGGCCCGTTGGGTGAACAGGGTCAGGGCGTCGTTGTCGCCGGTGTACGGCAGTGGGCCGATCTCGGTGGTCCACTCGCCGACGATGTCCAGCGGCTGTCTGCTGGTGACCAGCACGGTCACGGCGGGGGCGGCGGTCAGCAGGTCTCCGAGAAGGTCACGGCAGGCGTCGACGAGGTGTTCGCAGGAGTCCAGCACCAGCAGCAGCCGTTTGTCGGAGAGCCATTCGCACAGCGCGGCCACCGGGGTCCGCGCCGTGTGGTCGGCCAGGCCGACGGCATCGCAGACACTGGCCACCAGCAGTCCGTCACCCTGCAAGGGCCACAGATCGGCCCAGCAGACCCCGTCGGGAAACCGGGCCGCCGCCGCACGCGCGGCCCGGATCGCGATCCGGGTCTTGCCCACACCACCGGGGCCGGTCAGAGTGATCAGCCGGTGCTCCGTCAACTCGTCGTCGATCCGCCGCAGTTCGGCCTGCCGGCCGACGAAGCTGGTCGACTCCTCGGGAATGTTGCTCGCCACCGGCCCAGTTTGCCCCAGCCGCGGCGTCCGGCGGTCCAGCGGTGGCAGCGGGCCGGGGCACGAGGTTGACGGCCGCCGGCCAGGCTCGGCGCGTTCTCCGTCAGGGCGTGACGACGGGGAAGGTGGGGTGCGGCGTGCTGAGCAGGCCCAGGAGCTGCTGCAGTGCCCCCGTCTCGCCGTGCTGTGCGGCGTCTCCCGGTCCTTGGCCGGTGAGCAGGCCGAGCAGCTGGGGCTTGGTGAGGGTGAGGGTGAGATCCGGTGTGCGGTCCTCGGACGGGGCGGGGACACCGGGCGAACTGACGTAGGTGAGGGCCCCGTGGGAGAGCGTCAGCTGCCAGGTGCGGTCCTCTTCGGGGAGGTAGAGGTCGAGGGTGAGCGCGGTGGACCAGGCCCGGGGACCGTCGACACGGATAGCGAGCGAGTCGATCAACTGGTCGACGGTCAGCGCCATCGCGATGTCGGGGTGGACGATGCCCGGCATCGACTCGGCGAGGCTGCCGCGCAGTTCCATGGCGCCGGTGAGGTAGACGTTGCGCCAGGTGCCGTTCTCGCTGCCGTAGCCCAGCCGTTCGTAGACGAGGGCCAGTTCGCGGCGGGCGCGGAGGTTCTTCGGGGCGGCGAAGACGGCATGGTTGAGAAGGGTGGCGGCGAACCGCAGATCGCCGTCGGCGGCGTACCGCTTGCCCGCGTCCACCGTGGCCTCGACGCCGCCCATGGTGTCCACATAACGCCGGGCCTGTTCGGCCGGCGGGTGCTCCCACAGATGGGCGGGGTTGCCGTCGAACCAGCCCAGGTAGCGCTGGTAGATCCCCTTGACGTTGTGGCTGAGCGAACCGTAGTAGCCGTGGTGGGCCCAGACCCGCTCCAGGCCCGGCGGCAGCCGCAGTTCCTCGGCGATCTCGGCGCCGGTGAGCCCCTCGTTGAGCAGCCGTAGCGTCTGGTCGTGCAGGTAGGCGTACAGATCCCGCTGGTTGGCCAGCAGGGCCTTGACGCGGTCCTGGCCCCAGGTCGGCCAGTGGTGGGAGGCGAAGGCGACCTCGGCCTCGTCGCCGAAGAGGGCGAGCGCCTCACCCAGGTGGTGGGACCAGGCCCGGGCGTCACGGACAGCACCGCCGGACAGCGTCAGGATGTTGTGCATGGTGTGGGTGGCGTTCTCGGCCAGGCAGAGGGCCTGGTGCACCGGGAAGCAGAAGTTCATCTCCGCGGGTGCCTCGGTGCCCGGGGTGAGCTGGAAGACGATGCGAATGCCGTCGACGATCTCCTCCTGGCCGGTGCGGGTGATGTCGACGGTCGGCGGAATGAGGGTCATGGTGCCGGTGGAGCGGCCGGCGCCCAGGCCGCAGCCGATCTGGCCCTCCGGCCCCTTGGGGAGCTCCGCCCCGTACATGTAGACGGCACGCCGTCTCAGCGCCGTACGGGCGTAGACGCCCTCGCTGACCGCGTGCGCCAGGAAGCCGGCCGGGGCGAGCACCGGCACGGGGTGGTGGCCGGGCGGCAGCACGCCCCGGCCACCGCCGAAGTGCGCACCGTGCGAGTGGGTGTAGATCAGGCCGGTGACCGGCCGGTCGCCGCGGTACTTGCGGTAGAGCTCCAGGGCCGCGGCGGCGGTTTCGAGGGAGAGGAGCGGGTCGATGATGATGACGCCGTGGTCGCCTTCGACCAGCGTCATATGGGAGAGGTCCAGACCACGCGCCTGGTAGATACCGTCGGTGACCTCGTAGAGGCCCTGCCGGCTCACCAGCCGGCCCTGCCGCCACAGGCTCTCGTTGGCGGTGTCGGGGCAGTTTCCGGCCAGGAATCCGTAAGCCTCCGCGTCCCAGATCACCCGGCCGTCGTCCGCAGTGACCTGGGGCGGGTCGAGCGCGGCGATGAAGCCACGGTCGGCGTCGGCGAAGTCTTCGTGATCATCCACGGGTACAGCGGTCACGGGGCGCTACCTCTCCGGGGCGGCGGGCCACAGTCGGAAGACCCATGTCACCGATTTAACCCAATGTGCCGGGTTGTCGCATGCGTGCGGGCGCCCGCCGGCGCCCGCACACGGGCACTCGCCGCCGTCTCACACCGGTGCGGCCTCGATGGTGCTGAAGCGGCTGGGCTCCGGGAGCCGGGTGACCGTCCGGACCTCGAAGCCCGCGCCATGGCACAGCTGCGCGAATTCGTCCCGGGTGCGCTCCCGGCCGCCGACGTTGACCAGCATGTTGAGGTCGCTGAGGTAGACGACCCCGGACACCGATGCATCGACCACGGGCGGCAGCACCGGCTCGACGATCAGCAGCCGGCCACCGTCGGGGACGACCCGCCGGCAGTGGCGGAGGATGTCCGTGCACTGCGCGTCGTTCCAGTCATGGATCACGCTCTTGAGGAGATATACCTCGGCGCCCTCGGGGGCGGTGGCGAAGAAGTCCCCGGCCACGAGGGAACAGCGGTCCGCCAGCCCCTCGTGCGCCAGCTTCGGGCCGGCCTGGGCGAGGCCCTCCACGCTGTCGAAGAGGATGCCGCCGAGCGACGGATGGGCCTGCAGGATCGCGGCGAGCAGGGTGCCGTCACCGCCCCCGATATCGGCCACGGTCGTGAAGCGGCCGAAGTCGAAGGCCGACGGCAGCAGGGCGGCGGTGTCGCGGCTGCCCTCGCTCATCGCGGCGTTGAAGTCGGCGGAGAGTTGCGGCTGTTCGGCGAGGTGGCAGAAGAAATCCCTGCCGAAGACCGCGTCGAAGGAGGTCTCGCCGGTGCGCACACTGTCGTCCAGCCGCTCCCAGGCCCGGAGCATGGTGGGGTCGCTGAACATCCGGACGAAGGAGTGCAGCGACCGGTGGCCGTCGCGGCGCAGCAGTGCGCCGGCCGGGGTGACGGCGAAGGTGCCGCCGGACCGCTCGTCGAGCAGTCCGAGACCGGCCAGCGCCCGTAACAACCGGCCCATGGCCTGCGGGTGGGCCGCGCACTCCGCCGCCAGTTCGTCCGCGGTCCGCGCGCCGTCAGCGATCAGATCGACGATCCCCAGCCGGGCGGCGGCGCCCACCGTATGGGTCGCCATCGCTCCGAAGGCGAGCCGGACCAGGGTCCCCTGGGCCTCGTCCGATGGCTGGTTCTCGTGCGACATGGTGTGACACCTCTCCGGTCAACGGCGTTACGGACAGGGCGTGACAGGGCACAACAACGCAGGCGGCACTGCACCCTTGACACCTTGGTTAGGCAACCCTAACTTCGCGCGATCAGCGGGGCAATGCCACATCTCCTTCGCCTTGCCTCTACGGCGCGGCCGTCCGCACGACCGGGAGAGGAGGGACGTCCCTGTCCCCGCACGACGACCGCGCCTTCGGTGAGCTCACCGAGCTGTTCCGGCACGGCGCCGCCCAGTGCCCCCGCCCCCGTCCGCCCTTACGTCACCCCGCCCGGCCACGTCTGCACCACCGCTTCGCCTGGCTGGCACCGGTCGTCGCGGCCGGCAGCCTGGCCGCCGGTATCGCGCTGGCCCACGGCCTGCTCCTGGCGAGCGGGCTGGTGCTGGCCGGACTACTGGGGCAGCTCTCCGCGAACGGCCGCGACCGGCGCCATTAGGGCCTGTCAGGCCCTGATCCGCCGGGCAGGTCGTGGCGCCGCGCGCCGCACCGCCCCGCACACACAGCCGCCGGTCACTTGCCCCCATCAGAGGCGAGCGGCCGGCGGCTTTTCACGCCCCCGTGGGGAGTGCGGTCAGGTGCCGCGGCGGCTCTTCGACGCTGCGGCGACACACATGGCACCGAGCAGGAAGGTCAGGACACCGATGATGAGGTTGTTCCAGATCACGCCGGCGTCCGGAGCGCTGCCGACGATCCACGGCGAGATGATCATCCACACGCCGATCGCGCACATCGCGCCACTCAGGCCGTACATCCGCTCAGGGGCCACGGTGAACCCGACCGCCATCAGGGCGATCGCGATACCGAGAATGAGGTTGTGCGCCACGAGCGCCGGCTGTGCGGCGGCGAAGTGGAGAACCCACGGTGAGACGGCGCAGTACAGGCCGACCAGGAGCACCGGTCCGTCGACGAGTACCACATCACGCCCGCCGAGCACCCGCTCATACCGTGCCTGCATCTCAGAAGCGTCGGGGTGACCTGCGAGATCTCCCCTGTGGTGTGAGACGTCGGCCATGCGACTCGCCTCCTTCGTTCACAAGTCTGGCCGTTCCGCGCGGCATCGGGCCGCGCATCTTTATTCTGCGCTTATGTCGCCTTTATGTGTAGATGAAGGGGCAGGTGAATTTTAAAGTTTTGCCGTCGCGCCACTGTCTTGCCGTCGCGCCACTGTCACCCGCGGCCCAGTTCCCGCCCCAGCCCCAGATTCCAGCGCCCGCCCCGGCCGCTCAGCTCGGTCACGGTCAGCGGCGGCACGTCCAGCCGCCAGAACGCGTCCGGAGAGACCCGCAGGGCACACACCGCCGCGGCGCGCACCACATCGGGTTCGACGACGGCCAGCACCCGGCCGGCGTCCAGGGCCATCCGCGTCAGCCAGCCCGCGATCCGGTCGCACAGCTGCCGCAGCGACTCCCCGCCATGCCCGGTGAAATCCGGGTCCGAGAGCCAGGCGGACACCGCGACCGGCTCGGCGTCGGCGACCTGGGCCAGGGTCCGCCCGCGCCAGCCACCCATCGCACAGCCCGCCAGCTCCCCCGCGGGCAGCACCGACAGCCCCAGCTCCTCGGCCGTGCGGCGGCACCGGACGGAGGGCGAGGCAAAGGTGCGGTCGACGGCCGGCAGCGCCCCGGCGGCGGACCGGACACGGCGCAGCCCGGCCTCACTCAGCGGGCCGTCGTCATCGAAGCGCACCTCACGCTGGGCATCGCCCGCGGCCGGTGAGACCAACATCACCCGAGTTGTCATGTCCTCTTCTCTCGCTCCACAGGGGCGGCAACCCCATGCCCGCACAAGGGAGTTGCCCGGGCGGCACGCCTTGCCCTGCGCCTTTCCGCCCCCTCCGCGGCCTTGGCCGGGGGGTCGGTTCGCGGTACCTTCCCGATGATATTGACGACGACATGACGGAAGCCGGTGGGATCCCGGCGCGGTCGCGCCACTGTATGTCCGGTTTTTTACCAGCCCCACAGGGCCGGGACCGGGCGAGCCAGACCCGGCATGTCGTTACGCACTCCAACGAACAGGGACGCGAGTTCCCCCGCACAGGAGGTCCTGCCATGGCCCAGACCATCGCACCCCCGGCCAGCGGCGCCGTCACCCCGGCTCCGATCCCCCTCAAGGCAATCGCCCCGTGGGCGCTGTTCATCGGCGTCCTGATGCTGGTCCTGCTGTACTTCATCGGCGCGGAGCAGGGTGCCACTTCACTGCTCTCCGGTACGGACGTCCACGAGTGGGTCCACGACGGGCGCCACCTTCTCGGCTTCCCCTGCCACTGATCGGACCCCGCACCCATGAACTCCGTCACCGTCAGAACCCTCTTGGTGCGCGGGATGCTCGCCGGTCTGGCCGCCGGTCTCCTGGCCCTCGTCGTCGCCTATCTGCTGGGCGAACCGCAGGTGGACGCCGCCATCGCGTTCGAGGACGCACACAGCCACGAACACGGGATGGAGGTCGTCAGCCGCGGCGTGCAGTCCACGGCGGGGCTGGCGACCGGCGTACTGGTCTACGGCGTGGCACTCGGCGGGATCGCCGCACTGGTCTTCTGCTTCGCCCTGGGGCGGATCGGCCGGTTCGGTGCCCGCACCACGGCGGCGCTGCTCTCCGGCGCGGCGCTGGTGGCCGTCTACCTCGTACCGTTCCTCAAGTACCCGGCCAATCCCCCGGCCGTCGGCGATCCCGACACGATCGGGACCCGCACCGCCCTGTTTTTCCTGATGATGCTGCTCGGCATCCTGCTGGCAGTCGCCGCCACGCTGTTCGGCCGGCGGCTGGCTCCGAAGCTGGGCAACTGGAACGCCACGGTCGCGGCCGGCGCCGCGTTCGTGGTCGCCATCGGCCTCGCCTATGCGTTCCTGCCCGCGTACGACAACGTGCCCGCGGGCTTCCCCGGCACACTGCTCTGGCAGTTCCGGCTGTCGGCGCTCGCCATCCAACTGGTGCTGTGGAGTGCCTTCGGGCTGCTCTTCGGTCACCTCGCGGAGCGCGTCGTACCGGCGCGGCAGGAGGCCACCTCGGCCGAGGCGGCACCCGCCGTCTCCTGAGCCGCCGGCCGGCCGCAACCCCACGAGGGAGGGCTCGCGACTCCGTGTCGCGGGCCCTCCCTCGTCGCATGGGGTGCCGTGCTGGTGCACGGTCCGGCCGCGTGCGGACGTATCAGGACAGACCGGGGATGCCGTCCAGATGCGGCAGATCGTGGTCGAGGCGCTCCCGTTTGGCGCGGAGGTAGCGGATGTTCTCCGCACCGGGCGGCATCAGCAGCGGGACCTGTTCGTCGACGGCGATCCCGTGCCGCAGCAGGGCCTCGCGCTTGCGCGGATTGTTCGACAGCAGCCGCACGGACCGGACACCGAGATCCTGCAGAATCTCCGCCGCGACGCCGTACTCACGGGCGTCGACCGGCAGCCCGAGCGCGATGTTCGCCTCGACCGTGTCCAGCCCGCCCTCCTGCAGCTTCATCGCGCGGAGCTTGGCCAACAACCCGATACCGCGGCCTTCATGGCCCTGAAGGTAGACGAGAATGCCGCGCCCGGCCGCCACGATCGCGCGCAGCGCCGCGGACAATTGATCGCCGCATTCACAGTGGGTGGACGCGAAGGCATCACCGGTCAGGCATTCCGAATGCACCCGGGTCAGCACCGCCTCCCCCACAACATCGCCGTGAACCAGGGCCACTTGCTCGATCCCGCTGCGGAGGTCCAGATAGCCGACGGCGAGAAATTCGCCGTAGGTCGTGGGCAGCCTGGCCGTCACCACCTGTTCCACGCCCGGCTTTTGGCCGAGGGCATCATCGATTGCGACACGGAGATCGGGGCCGGCAGAGCCGTCGGGGTCCATCATGGCGCGATCGTACCCGCGCGGGTAAATGATCGGCAGAACTCACTCAACATGACAACAAGTATGCTGCGACGCCGTGACAACCACGACTCCGCGAGTCGGCGACGAAAGGCCGCAGCACCCATGACCGCTTCGGGACACCCGACTTCGGCCCCCGGCCCGCTGCCGGCGGACACCACGGAGGACGTACGGGCACGGCGGCCGACGATGGCCGTACTGCCCATCGGCAGCTTCGAACAGCACGGCGCCTTCCTGCCGTTGACCACCGATACCGTCATCGCCTGCACCATCGCCCGGGAGGTGGCCGCCGGCCGTCCCGTCCAGGTGCTGCCGCCGCTGACAGTGTCCTGTTCGCATGAGCACGCCGCCTGGCCGGGAACCGTCAGTATTTCGGCGCGCACCCTGCATGCGGTCGTCACGGACATCGCCGATTCGCTCCGCCGGTCCGGTATCGACACCCTGATTCTCATCAACGGACATGGCGGAAATTACGTCCTGCGCAATGTGGTGCAGGAATCTGCCGGGCACGGCGTGCGCATGGCGCTGTTCCCCGGATCGGCCGACTGGGACGCGGCACGCACCCGGGCCGGGGTGGCGACACCTTCGCACACCGATATGCATGCGGGAGAGGTCGAGACGTCCATTCTGCTGTATGCCCATCCCGAATTGGTCAAGGAAGGCTATGAATCGGCGGATTGCGTCGCCGATGACCGGAAGCACCTGCTGACGCTCGGCATGTCGGCCTATACCGAATCCGGCGTCATCGGGCGGCCGTCGCTGGCGTCCGCCCGGAAGGGACGGGAATTGCTGGCCGGTCTGGCCAACTCATTCGGCGAATATGCCGTGTTGTTCGGCGACCGGGCGGAAGCCGATGTCTGAGCCGCTCGACGCGTCGGCCGCCTGGGACCGGCTGCGGCGTATCCGGACGACGGATGAGGCATTCGCCGCCGGGATGGTGGCGGACGGGGACGGCGGGCTGCGCTGGGGACGGCCCGCGACACCCGAGGCGGTGGAGCTCGCCGACCGCTATCTGCCGCTCTGCCTGGCCGGCCCACGGGTCGCGTTCGCGCAGCTCGGGCAGAGCCTGGACGGCTTCATCGCGACCCGTACCGGCGATGCCGACTATGTCACCGGCGCGGAGGACCGCTGCCATCTGCACCGGCTGCGCGCACTGTCCGATGCCGTGGTCGTCGGGGCCGGAACCGCCGTGGCGGACGATCCGCAGCTGACCGTACGCGCCTGTGCGGGCGACCACCCGGTGCGGGTGGTGCTCGATCCGCGGGGCCGGGTGCCGCGGGGCAGCGGGGTGTTCACGGACGGGGCCGCACCGACGCTGTGGGTGGTGGGACCGGAGGTCACCCCCACCGCCCGGGGCGCCGGAACCGAGGTCCTGGCGCTGCCGGATGTGGCCGCGTTCGCCCCGGAACGTCTGCTGGCGGCGCTGGCGGAGCGCGGGCTGGGCCGGGTGCTGATCGAGGGGGGCGGGGTCACCGTGTCGCGGTTTCTGCAGGAGGGGGCGCTGCACCGGCTGTATGTCACCGTCGCGCCGGTGCTGCTCGGCGACGGCGTCCCCGGCCTGCGGTTTCCCGGGACGCCGGTGATGCGGGAGGCGCTACGCCCGCCGCTGCGGCGCGCCCTGCTCGGCGAGGACACGCTCTTCGAGCTCGAACTGCGGGCGAGCGGTGCGCCATCCGGCGGACCGGAGGACTAGTACCGCGGCCCCCGGGAGGCTTGCGACGAAGGCGAGCACGCCGTAGATCACCGCGGTGGTGAGCCCCTGCGCCGCGCCCAGTCCGGCGGCGCCGAAGGCCCAGGCGGCGACGCCTTCCCGGGGGCCCCAGCCGCCCACGTTCAACGGCAGCGCCATCGCGAGCAGCGCCAGCACCACCAGCGGCACCAGCTCGGCGGTCGGTGCGGTGGCTCCCGCGACCCGGGCGGCCAGCACGAACATCCCGAGGTAGCCCGCCAGGACCGCCACGGACGAGAGCGCGACACCGGGCCAGACACCGCGGGCCAGCAGGCCCTGGCGTGCTTCGGCCAGTACGGTGCGCAGGGCGCGTTCGCCGCGGGAGGCGCCCCGGCGCCGGCGCAGCCGGACGGCCACCACCGGCACCAGCAGACCCACCGCGGCCACCGGCAGCACCACGGCGGGCGAGGCGAGGAAGCGGGTGACCGGTGCCAGGACCGGCGACGGCCGGGCGAGCAGTACCACCGCCCCGGTGACGAGCAGCACGACCTGGCCGGCGGTCCGTTCCAGGGCCACCGCACGGACGCCCCGGCCGAGGTCGCCGGAGGTACGGCCGTGGCGTACGGCGCGGTGCACATCGCCCAGGACGCCACCCGGCAGCGCCGCGTTGAGGAACAGCGCCCGGTAGTAGTCGGCGACGGCACGGCCGAGCGGCAGCCGCAGGCCGAGGCCGCGGGCCACCAGACACCAGCGCCAGGCACTGAACACCGTGGTCAGCACGCCGATGCCGAGCGCGGCCAGCAGGGTGGCGGCGTCGATCCGGCGCAGCCCGGCCAGGAAGGCCTGCGATCCCAGATGCCACACCAGCGCCACCAGGATGCCCAGTCCCGCGAGCATCCTGAGCCATGCCGCCCATTCGGACCGCTTCATCACACGCTCCCTGCCGGGTGCCGGGGCAGCGCCAGCAGATCGGTGTGGTGCACCGCGACGGTCAACTCCCCCGCCGCGCACTCCTCCAGCCGCCGCCGCAGATACGCGACGGCCTCGGGTGCCAGCTCCGGCCGCTGGGCGTGCGCGGCACCGACCCAGCCGCGCAGCCATTCGGCGGTCAGCGCGGACTCGGCGCAGCCGAGCCGCCACGGGCTGGACTGCACCAGCACCGTCGCACCGCGCCGTTCGAACGCCGTGACCGCCGCCGCGATCGCGTCCGGACCGAGCAGTGCGCGGCCCTGATCCGTGCGGAGCTGATGCTCGTTGAAGGCGTCGGTGATCTCGGCGTCGAACGGATCGGACGGGGTGAGCTCGACCCGCCCGGCGACGGAGAGGGCCAGCAGCGCCGGGGTGCCCGCGCCCACACAGGCCTCGGCGAGGTCGTCCACCTCCTCGCGGGTGAGCAGATCGAGCAGCGCGGAGGCGGTGACGAGCGAGGTGCCGGCGAAGTCGTCGGCGGTGAGCGCGGCCAGATCGCCGACCGCGGTCGTGGCGGCAACGGGCATGCCGTCGGCGGACGTTACCGGCATCCGCGCACCGGCGAGGGCGAGCAGCGCGGGGTCCAGGTCGTGCAGGATCCACTGCTGCGGGCCGGGCAGCCGGACGGCGAGCCAGCGCCCCATCGAGCCGATGCCACAGCCGAGATCACGGATCACCAGACCGCGGGGGCCGCCGGGCGGGCCCGCCGGGGCGGGCTGCGCCGCCAGCCACGCCCGCAGCGGGCGCAGCAGCTCGGGCGCCCGGGCCGCGGCGTCGGCGCGCTCCCGCAGATCCAGCCACCGCGGGGCGAAGCGAGGCCGGTCGGGCGCGCTCATCGCGTGCTCCGGGGCTTGTGCCGAAGCCGTTCCAGCACCCCGGCCAGACTGTGCGACGTCATCTCCCACCCCTCCAGCATGGCACGCCGTCCGCGTGCCGAACTCCTGACCCGGTCCCGCAGTTGTGGATCGCCGAGCCAGCCGCGCAGCGCATCGGCGAGCGCCGCCGGCGGGCCGGGCGGTACGAGCAGACCGGGCACACTGCCGTCGGGGGCCTGCCCGACCGCTTCCGGTACGCCGTCCACCGCCGTCGCCAGCACCGGAATCCCGCGCGCCAGCGCCTCGGTGACGACCATGCCGTACGTCTCGGCGTACGAGGTGAGCACCAGCAGATCGGCGGCGGCATAGCTCGCCTCCAGGTCCGCGCCCGCCCGTGGCCCGGTGAAGGTGATCCGGTCGCCAAGGCCGAACGTGGCCACCGCGCTGCGGAGTTGGGCGACGTACCCGGGGTCGCGGCCGAGCGCGCCGACACATGCGCAGCTCCACGGCAGATCGGTGACGGTCGCCAGCGCGTCGACCAGCCGGTGCTGTCCCTTGCGCGGGGTGACCGCGGCGACGCACAGCAGCCCGGTGGCGCCGTCGGTGCCGGGCGCGAGGGGCGCCGGGTCGGCGCCGGGGAGGACCGCGTGGACGCGCGCGGCCGGCAGTCCGTGGTGCGTGACGAGCCGGCGGGCGGCCCAGTCACTGGTGGCGACGACGGCCTCCACGGCGTGCAGCGTGCGGTGTTCACGGGCGTCCAGCTCCGCCGCCAGGGCGGGGTCGAGGCCGGTCTCGTCACCCAGCGGGAGATGCACCAGGACGGCGAGCCGCAGCCGTTCCGCCTCGGGGACGAGGATCTCGGGGACGCCGCAGGCGACCAGGCCATCGAGGAGGACCACGGCGCCGTCCGGCAACGCCGCCAGCCGCTGCGCCAGCCCGGCGCCGGCCGTGGCGTCCGGCCGCGGCCAGCTGCCGGGCAGCGCGTACGGCCGTACCTGCCAGCCCGCGGCCGGGAGGTCGCGGCACACCCGGCGGTCGTAGGTGTTGCCGCCGCTGGGTGCCGCCGGATCGTCGACGTCACCGGGCAGGACGACGTGCACCACCCGCTCCGCCGCGGTGGCGCCGGTGCGGGTCACAGAGTGCGCTCGTACGTCGCCCAGGCGATGTGTGACTCATGCAGGGTGACCGATATCCCGGCCAGCTCGCGTGCGCCCTCGCCGAGGTTGCCCGCCTCGATGCGGTCGGCAAGCCGGTCGGCGATGACCTTGGCCAGGGCCTCCGTCGAGGTGTTGATACCGGCGAAGGCGGGCTCGTCGTCGAGATTGCGGTAGTTCAGCTCACCGACCACGCCGCCGAGTTCCTGGGTGGCCAGGCCGATGTCGACGACGATGTTGTCGGCGTCGAGTTCCGCCCGGCGGAAGGTCGCGTCCACGATGAAGGTCGCGCCGTGCAGACGCTGCGCGGGGCCGAAGACCGCGCCACGGAAGCTGTGGGCGACCATCAGGTGATCGCGGACGGTGATGCTGAACAAGGCCGTTCCTCCGGTGTGATGTCGGTCTCAGTGGCGGTGTCGCCGGGGTCGAATTCAGGGCGGTTTCGAGGGGGCTTCGAGGGGGTTCAGCCGTCCGCCGGCGCGTACCGGATGCGGTGGCACAGCGCCGGGAGGTCGCCGGAGGCGAGCCGGGGCAGCACCGCCGGCAGATCCTCGAAGGCGGACTCGCCGGTGATCAGTGCGTCGAAGGCGGGGTCGGCGAGCAGGTCCAGGGCGAGGGCGAGCCGGTCGGCGAAGGTACGGCGGGCACGCCGGGCCGGGGAGACCGCGCCCACCTGACTGCTGCGGACGACCAGCCGACGGGAGTGGAAGGCCTCCCCCAACGGCAGGCTGACCTGCCGGTCTCCGTACCAGCTCAGCTCGATGACGGTGCCTTCCGGGGCGAGCAGTTCGAGCGAGCGCGCCAGCCCCTCCTCGGTGGCGCTGGCGTGGACGACGAGGTCGCAGTCGCCCAGGGCGTCCTGCGGCAGCGCGAAGTCCACGCCCAGTGCCTTCGCGGTCGCCTCCCGCGTGGGGTCGGCGTCCACCAGCTGCACCCGGACCGCGGGGTAGCGGGCGAGGACCGCGGCGACACTGCAGCCCACCATGCCCGCGCCGATCACCGCGATCCGGTCGCCGACCAGCGGCGCGGCGTCCCACAGAGCG
This sequence comes from Streptomyces sp. NPDC048637, assembly GCF_040650675.1. Classification (NCBI taxonomy): domain Bacteria; kingdom Bacillati; phylum Actinomycetota; class Actinomycetes; order Kitasatosporales; family Streptomycetaceae; genus Streptomyces; species Streptomyces sp. NPDC048637. Next base: position 99,220 of record NZ_JBEZHQ010000024.1, on the reverse strand, counting down.
TTCACCGCGGTCTCCACCGTGCCCGCCAGCACGGCACGCGAGGCGGGGACGGAATCGGGTACCGGAGTGACGGCGCTCGCCGGGACCACATAGTGCGTCTGGTGCGGATAGAGGCAGAAGACCGTGCGGCCCAGCAGCGCGGACGGCCCTTCCTCGACGACACCGACATTGAGGTAGCCGTATTTGAGCGGTGCGGGAAAGTCGCCTTCCTGGAAGGGCGCCCGCATCACGGAATGCTGGCTCGCGGGGACGCCGCCACGGAAGACCAGGGTCTCCGTTCCGCGGCTCACTCCGGAACAGAGTGTGCGCACCAGAACCTCATCGGCACCGGGGTCCGGCAGCGGCACCGACCGGATTTCACCCTGACCTGGAGCGTTTAGCCAAAACGCACAAGCGACGCGCGGCATCGGAATCCTCCTGGACGCTCCGGCGATGATTCGTCGATGCTGGGGATCATGAGAACGCCGTCACCATACGCGGCACCTCTCGACTCCGCCACACATCCCGGGAGGCATGGTGGCCGTACAAGAGCGTTACGACACAAGGCCGTTCGGACCGGACATAACGGCGGGCATGGGAGTGCAGCTGCTCGTACTGGAAGCGCTCTGCCGGGTGGCCGGTCTGGGCACCACGGGGTGGCTGACGGGCTGCGCGTTCGCCGTGGCCACCTGGCTCGTGCTCACCCTCGCGCTGCGCCGGTCGTGGACCCCGTCGTTCGGCATGGCCAACCGCGTCACGCTGGCCCGCACGATCCTCGTCGGCGGGGTGACGGCGCTGGTCGCGGACTCCTTCGAGCGGCCGGTGCCGGTCGCGGTGCTGGTCACGCTCGCCGCCGTGGCGCTGATCCTGGACGCGGTGGACGGTCAGGTGGCCCGGCGCACCGGCACGGTGACACCGCTGGGGGCGCGCTTCGACATGGAGGTCGACGCCTTCCTCATCCTGGTGCTCTGTGTTTATCTCGCGATGCCTCTGGGCGCCTGGGTGCTGGCCATCGGTCTCATGCGGTACGTCTTCGTCGCGGCGTCCTGGCCATGGCCCTGGCTGCGCGGCGCGCTGCCGCACAGCATGGCCCGGAAGACGGTGGCGGCGCTGCAGGGCGTCGTGCTGGTCGTGGCCGGTGCGGGGGTGCTGCCGCCGGCCTCGGCGGTCACCGCGGTGAGCGGGGCGCTGGCGCTGCTCGTGTGGTCCTTCGGGCGTGATGTCGCCTGGCTGTGGCGGGTCAGGGGGCTCACGGGCGCCCCGGCCGCGGTACATGGCCGGGACCCGGCCGAGGCCGCCCCGCCCGCTATGTCCCGGCGTGCCGGCCCAGATAGATGACGAGGGCCAGGAAGACCAGCAGCAGATGGCTGACGGCGAAGTAGAGGAACACCCGTCGCCACAGGCCGCGCCGCGGAGCCCGGTGGGTGAGCAGTACCGCGCCGGGCAGCCGCGCCAGCTGGGTCCCGGGGCGCACCGCGGTCGCCCGGGGACGCCGGACACCGCAGCGCGCCGAGGGGTGCGGGCGGACGGCGCTCTCCGGGCAGGCACGGCCGTGGCCGCGTGCCGTACGGATCGTCCCGCGTCCAGGGGGGCGCCCCCGGCAGGGCCGTACGGTGCCCGGACCGGAGGGCATGGGTATGCAGGTACGGGAGCGGACCGCCCGCCAGGGCGGCGGCCCCTTACGCCGCGGTGCGCCGGACATCCGCGATCACCCTGTTCCGGTGGGGCACATGCGGACCGTTCCCGTCCGGCCAGCGTTGACGGAGCGGAGCGAGCGGATCACGAGACCGCCCCCACACCACCGGTCGCCGGCACCCCACCGGCCGTCGGCCGCGCGCGGGCGTCGGCCTGCCGGAGTTCGGTGAGGAGGTCGTGCTGCCCGGTGAGCACCTCGGTGAGGGCCCGGCGGGCGGCCCGCAGCAGCTCGGTGACCTCGCCGCCGGCCAGCTCGTAGACGACGGTGGATCCGCTGCGGGTGGCCGTCACCATGCCCGAGCGGCGCAGGACCGCCAGCTGCTGGGAGAGGGCGGACGGCTCCACCCCGATCGCGGAGAGCAGACCGCTCACCGGCATCGGCCCGCTCTGGAGCAGTTCCAGCACCCGGATCCGGACCGGATGGCCCAGCATCCGGAAGAAATCGGCCTTGGCCTGACAGACCGGAAACCACGCACCGTTCATGTCCGCGCCCCGCTCCCGGGACCGGCCGCGGACCACGCCGCACACACCCGTTCCCCTGCCGATTCGGCGAAACCGCCCACGCATGTCCTCCGCGTTCAGGCCGCATGGCCATCGCGTCATCTGTTGAATTGCGGAATTCCGCAACTGTAGACGACGGGGGCGGGCCACTTGAATGGGTGTGGCGGACAATCCCGGTGCGGGTGCGGTACGGCGCGCGGTACGGCGCGCACTCGCCCGCCCGCGCACCACCCGGATCTCCCGCCCGGACGAACTCTTCGGCCTCCGCGCGCAGTTGCCGCACCTGCCGGGCGGGACCGTCGAGGACGAGGCGTTTCGGGCCAGGCGTGCACCGGGCACCGGTGCCGGAGCCGCCGGAGCCCGCCCGCCGGAATTCCGGTGGACAGCTCCACCCTCCAACCACATAGTGACGCCCATGACTTCACTGGTTCGTCACACCACCATCGACTGCACCGACGCCTATCGCCTGGCGAGCTTCTGGGCGGAGGTGCTGGACGGCTCGCTCGCCGAGGACGATCTGCCCGGCGATCCGGAGGCCACGGTCACGGCCGCGAACGGTGCGCTGCTGTTCGTCGCGGTCCCCGGGGCCAAGACCGGCAAGAACCGCGTGCACCTGGATCTGCAGCCGCAGGACCGGGACCGGGACGACGAGGTCGAGCGGCTGCTGGCGCTCGGCGCGATCCTGGTGGCCGACCATCGGCGGGCGGACGGGACCGGGTGGGTGACGCTGGCCGATATCGAGGGCAATGAGTTCTGCGTGGAGCGCAGCGCGGCGGAGCGGGCGGGCTGAGCCTGCCTCAGTCCTGCGGGGACCGGGCGGCGGCGAGGCGCTCCTGTGCCTCCGCGAGGTCCTCCTCGGTCGGGGCGTCGTCCTGGGTGAGCGTGCGGCGCCAGTACCCGCTGAAGTCGATCTGCCGTTTGCCGATACCGCGCTCCTCGACCAGATGGCGCCGGAGCGCACGGACCGCGCCCGCCTCGCCGGCCAGCCAGGCGAAGACCGGTCCGGGCGGGAAGGTGAGGGCGCGCACGGCCGCCGGCAGGGCGTCGTGACGCCCGTCCGCGTGCACCCACTGCACGGTGAGGTCCGCCCGGGTCGTGAGGTGCTGCTCCTCGGCCGCGTCGGCCACCTCGACGCAGGCCAGTGCGCGGGCGCCGGCCGGCAGCGCCTCGACGAGGGAGCCGATGGCCGGCAGTGCGGTCGCGTCACCGGCCAGCAGCAGCCAGTCGGCCCGGTCGAGCGGCAGCGGCTTGGCGTACGCGGCCACCGGGCCGTACCGGGCGAGGAGGTCGCCCACGGCGGCACAGGCCGCCCACCGGGTCGCCGGACCGGCCGTCGCCGTCGTCCCGTGCAGCACGAAGTCGATGGTGATCCGGTGCCGGACGGGGTCGTAGGAGCGCACCGTATAGCTGCGCATCCACGGCCGTTCGTCCTCGGGGAGGGCGAGGAACGCCTGGTACCAGCGCATCGGATCGCCGTCGGCGGCTGCGTCGGGCAGCCGGGGCGCACGCCGGCCCGGTCTCGGGAAGAGCAGCTTGAGCTGCTGGTCGGGCCAGGTCGGAAAGTCGTCGAGGCCGTCACCGGCGAAGGTGACCCGGACCATGCGCGGGGTGATCCGCCGGACGTCGGTGACCTGGATGAGCGCGACGGGCACGGCCGTCATCGGGGCCTCCATGGGGCAGCAGGGCTGGTGGTCTCCCCAGGGCTTGTCCGGTGGGCCGGTGTGGGCCCACCGGACAGGCCCTCGTACGGGGACTTATGCGGTGGGCGTCGTGAGGTAGCTCCGCAGATGGCGTGCCGTCAGCGAGTCGCCGGTGGCGACGAGATCGGCGGGGGTGCCGGTGAAGACCACCCGGCCGCCGTCCTGGCCGGCGCCGGGGCCGAGGTCGACGATCCAGTCGGCGTGGGCCATCACGGCCTGGTGGTGCTCGATGACGATGACGGTGTTGCCATCGTCGACCAGCCGGTCCAGCAGGCCCAGCAGCTGGTCCACATCGGCGAGATGCAGTCCGGTGGTCGGCTCGTCGAGGACATAGACGGCGCCCCGCTCCGCCATGTGGAGGGCGAGTTTGAGCCGCTGGCGTTCGCCGCCGGAGAGGGTGGTGAGCGGCTGGCCCAGACCGAGATAGCCCAGGCCCACCTCCGCGAGGCGGTCGAGGACGGTGCGGGCCTGCCCGGCGGTGAAGAACTCCCGGGCCTCGGCCACCGACATGGCGAGGACCTCGCTGATGTTCTTGCCGCGCAGGGTGTAGGTGAGGACCTTGGGGGTGAACCGCTTGCCCTCGCACTCTTCGCACACCGAGGCCACCCCGGCCATCATCGCGAGGTCGGTGTAGACCAGGCCGATGCCCTTGCAGGTGGGACAGGCCCCTTCGGAGTTGGCGCTGAACAGGGCGGCCTTGACGCCGTTGGCCTTGGCGAACGCCGTACGGATCGGGCCGAGCAGCCCCGTGTAGGTGGCCGGGTTGGACCGCCGGGAGCCCCGGATCGGGGACTGGTCGGCGATGATCACGCCGTCCCGCCCGGGCAGTGCCCCATGGATCAGGGAACTCTTGCCCGACCCCGCGATGCCGGTGACGACGGTGAGCACCCCGAGCGGGATGCCGACGCTGACGTCCTTGAGGTTGTGGGCGTTCGCGCCACTGATCGACAGCTCTCCCGCGGGCCGCCGGACCTGCTCACGCAGCGTGGCGCGGTGGTCGAGATGGCGCCCGGTCCGGGTGCCGGAGGTGCGGAGCGCGGCGACATCGCCGGTGAAGCAGACCTCTCCCCCGGCGGCTCCGGCTCCCGGGCCGAGGTCGACCACATGGTCGGCGATCGCGATCGTCTCGGGTTTGTGCTCGACGACCAGGACCGTGTTGCCCTTGTCGCGCAACCGCCGCAGCAGGTCGTTCATCCGCTGGATGTCATGCGGGTGCAGTCCGGTGGTCGGCTCGTCGAAGACATAGGTGACATCGGTCAGGCTGGAGCCGAGGTGACGGACCATCTTCACCCGCTGGGCCTCACCGCCGGACAGCGTGGCGGACTCCCGGTCCAGGCTCAGATAGCCCAGTCCGATCTCGACGAGCGAGTCGAGGGTGTGGCAGAGGGTGGCGACCAGGGGGGCCACGGCGGGGTCGTCGATGCCCCGGACGAAGCTGACCAGGTCGCTGATCTGCAGGGCCGAGCATTCGGCGATGTTACGGCCGGCGATCCGGGAGCCGAGCGCGGCGGGGTTGAGGCGGGCACCACCGCAGGCACCGCAGGCGGTGAAGGTCACCGCCCGGTCGACGAAGGCCCGGATGTGCGGCTGCATGGCGGCGCGGTCCTTGGCGAGATAGGTGCGCTGCACCCGCACCAGCAGGCCTTCGTAGGTGATGGTGGAGGTGCCCACCTTGATCTTGGTGGCGGGCTTGTGCAGGAAGTCGTCCCACTGGGTGGGGGTGTAGTCCTTGAGCTTGACGTCCGGGTCGAAGAATCCGGAGTGCGCGAGGGTCTGCCAGTACCACGAGCCGACGGTGAAGCCGGGAGCGGTGATCGCGCCCTCGTTGAGGGAGAGTTCGGTGTCCAGCAGCTCGTCGGTGTCGATCGCCGAGACCCGGCCGAGGCCCTCGCATTCCTGGCACATGCCCTCGGCGCTGTTGAAGCTGAAGGCGGTGGAGGTGCCGGCGTGCGGGGTGCCGAGGCGGCTGAAGATGATCCGCAGCATGGTGTGCGCGTCGGTCGCGGTGCCGACCGTGGAGCGGGAGTTGGCGCCCATCCGCTCCTGGTCCACGACGATCGCCGCGCTCAGATTGCGCAACGCGTCGACGTCGGGACGTCCCTGACTCGGCATGAAGGACTGGAGGAAGGCCGTATAGGTCTCGTTGATGAGCCGCTGCGACTCGGCGGCGATGGTGCCGAAGACCAGGGAGGACTTCCCCGAGCCGGAGACGCCGGTGAAGACCGTGAGGCGGCGCTTGGGTATGTCGAGCGAGATATCGGCGAGATTGTTCTCCCTGGCGCCGCGGACCTGGATCATGTCGTGACTGTCCGCGGCGGACGTTTCCCCGTCGCCCGCCCGCCGGCGGGTCTGCTGGTCCCCCATGTGTGCTGCCACCCCTCCTGATATCTTTACACCGTAAAGAGTTCGCTCGGGGACGTTACTTTATGGCGTAAGGAGTCGCAAGTGGTGGTTTTCGCGGGCCAGGGCGACGCCCGTCGTTCGATGGCGCTGCTGTGGCGGGCCGAAGGCTCCGCCGGAGCGCGGACGAGGCGGTGGCCCGGCCCCAAGCCGGCACTGAGCGTGGCGGCGATCGTCGACGCCGGGGTGGCGGTCGCCGACGCCGACGGTATGGCGGCGCTGTCCATGCGCGCGGTCGGCGAGCGGCTGGGGCGTACCGCGATGGCGCTCTACACCTACGTCCCCGGCAAGAGCGAGCTGGTGGACCTGATGTACGACCAGGTGCTGGCCGAGATGCCCACCGACTACGACCTGACGCCGGGCTGGCGCACCGCGGTGACCTCCTGGGCCGAGGACACCTGGGAGTTCTACCTCCGCCACCCCTGGGTACTCCAGGTCTCCCAGGCACGTCCGGTGCTCGGCCCCAACGAGTACCGCGCCCTGGAGACGCTGCTCCGCCTGCTGTACGCGACGGAGCTGAGCTCCGCGGTACTGCGGCGGGTCGTCGGAGCACTGTTCCACTTCATCCGCGGCGCCGCGCAGACGGTGACGGAATCACGGCTGGCCGCGGCCTCGACGGGGGTCTCCGACGAGGAGTGGTGGCAGGCCCGTTCCGGCCTGCTGACCGAGATGGTCCCCGACTTCGCGGAGCGCTATCCCCTCCTGGTCCGGCTTGAGACCGAGGGCGCCGCCGCGGACCCCGGCGACTCGGTCCCCTATCTGGAACGTGAGGCGAGGAGCACCTTCGACATCGGACTCGGCGTCATCCTGGACGGCATCGAGGCGGCGGTCCGTCGGGGCCGCTGAGCGGTCTCCCGCGGGCGGCGATCCGGCTTCCCCACGGCCGTTGGGGTGATCAAGCGCGCTCACTGCCCCCGGGCCGGTGTCGTCGGCCGGGCCTGGCGCGTTGGTCTTCCGTGACCGTTTTCCGTGCCCGACCATGGTTTCTGCCGACCAGCCTCGCGGCCTTCCTGACCGAGGTGTGGCCGGACGGGCCGGCTGATGACCCGTCGGATGCCCGGCCCGGCGCCGGGCCCGACGCGCCGTCGGGCACGCCGTCCGGCACCCCGTCCGATACCCGGTCAGCTGATTCCGGACCGACCGATTGCCGGTCGCGCCCCGACTCCCCCGGCGCCCTCGACGAGGCCCCGGACAAGCCCGCTGACCGGCCCTGACAGCGGGCCCGACGGCGGGCCGGGCAAGGGAGCTGACGGCGTGTCGAAAGCTGGCGTCTGCACACACCGTGACGATCGGGTCACTACATGTGGCGAGCCGGAGTGATCACCCATAGCTTCGCCTCATGGTGCTACGACACGTGAAATACATGGGCTGCGTCGCCGCGATGATGATCGGCGGCCTGGGTGCGGCGTCACCGTGCGATGCGACGGGACACCATGTCGTCCACGCAGGCGAGTCGATCCAACGCGCGGTGAACAAGGCAAGGCCGGGTGACACCATCGTCATCCGGCCCGGGATCTACAGAGAGAGCGTGCAGATCAACAAGTCCCGGCTGCACCTGGTCGGTGCGGGCCGGAAGACGGTGATCACTCCGTCGGGCAGACGGGCCACGAACGCCTGCGGGCAGGCCGGCCACGGCATCTGCGTCGTCGGGAAGAACAGAACGCTCCGGGACGTCAGCATCCGCTCGCTGACCGTCAGGGGCGCCAAGAAGACCGGGATCTGGGCCTCCGGGACCGACCGGCTCTCGGTACACCACGTGACCGTGCGGAAGAGCGGCGTGTGGGGCATCGCGCAGGAGAAGTCCATCCGGGGCATGTTCCGGGACAACACCGTCGTCGACAACGGCGACGCGGGCATCTTCCTCGCGAACAAGACCAAGGAAGAAGGCGGCGGCTCCGACACCCGGGGCGCCGTGATCAGCGACAACTACCTCGCAGGGAACCGGATCGGGGTCACGATCCGGCGGGTCAGGAACCTGACGGTCAGCTACAACACCATGACCAGGAACTGCGGTGGGGTGTTCGTCGTCGGCGACGAGTCCCGCCCCCAGGCCGGAGCGCTGACGGTACGGAACAACTCCATCTACAAGAACAACAAGTTCTGCAAGGGCAACAGCCGGCTGCCGGACATCCAGGGATCCGGCATCGTGCTCACCGGCGCCGAGCACGTCCTGGTGCGGCGCAATGTGATCCGGGACCACCATGGCAAGTCCCGGCTCTCCGGCGGTGTCGTGCTGTTCCACAGCTTCGTGAAGGTGCTCAACCACCACAACGTCATCAGCCACAACATCGTGCTGCACAACAAGCCGGTGGACCTGGCCAACCGGGACCTCCCCGGCAAGGGGAACCGGTTCATCCACAACGTCTGCCGGACCTCGGAGCCGGCCGGGCTGTGCCGGCGGCTGCACCGGGACGGGCTGAACCCGTCGTCAACGGGAGAATAGAGGCGCCATGACGACCGTAAGTCCCACTCCCCAGCCCGCCATGCAGCTCCGGGAGCTCATCTTCGGAGCCGCGTGTGCGGCGGCCGTACGGGCGGCGGCACGCCTCGGCGTCGCCGATGCCCTCGGCGACCGGCCCACCACCGCGGAGGAGCTGGCCGCCGCGGTGCACACCGAGCCGCAGCCGCTGGACCGGCTGCTGCGCGCGCTGTCCTGCTACGGGATCTTCGCCGAGACCAACGACGGGAAGTACGTCCACACGGAGATGTCCCGGCTGCTGCGGGAGGACACCCCGAACAGCCTGCGCTACATCTCCCTGTGGTGCACGGAGCCGTGGACCTGGGAGGCCTGGCCGCGGCTGGACGACGCGGTGCGCTCCGGGAGCAGCGTCTTCGACGACCTGTACGGCAAGGGGTTCTTCGACTACCTGCACCAGGACGCACGGGAGTCCGCCGAGGTCTTCGACCGGGCGATGACCACGTCCAGCAAGCAGTCGGCGCAGGACATCGCGGGGCTGCTCGATCTGAGCGGGGCGTCCTCGGTGGCGGACATCGGCGGTGGCCAGGGACATGTCCTCGCCGGCCTGCTGGAGAAGTACCCCACGCTCCAGGGCACCCTGCTCGATCTGCCCACGGTCGTGGCGAACCCGGACCCGCGGCTGCGGGACGGCGGCGCGCTGGCCCCGCGGGTACGGATCGTGCCCGGGGACTGCCGCGACGACATCCCGGTCCAGGCCGATGTCTACATCATCAAGAACATCCTGGAATGGGACGACGAGAGCACCCGCAGAACGCTGCGGAACGTGGTCAGGGCCGCCCGCCCCGGCGCCCGCGTCGTGATCATCGAGAATCTCGTCGATGACAGCCCCTCCATGAAGTTCACCACCGCCATGGATCTGCTGCTGCTGCTCAATGTCGGCGGCGCCAAGCACTCCAAGGCGAGCCTCGTCAGCCGTATGGCGGAGGCCGGCCTGAAGGTCGGCGACATCCTGGTCGTCAACCCGTATCTGCACGCCTTCGAATGCACCGTCCCCGAATGAGAAGGTCCGGGCACGGCAGGCCGCCCGGTGAGGAGAGTGCTCCTCACCGGGCGGCCTTGCCCCTGCCCGGGGATGCGCGGGAGCCGAGGGGTCCCCTCGGCTCCGCGGGCGCGTCAGCTGCTGCCGTCGCGCTGCCAGCTGTAGAACTGCTGGGCCATCGCGTCCTTGGGGCTTCGCCAGGTCTCCGGGTCGTAGGCGCTGACGAAGGCGGACAGCTTGTCGCTGACAGCGCGGAATTCGGGGTGTTCCGTCACCTTGGCGATCTCCGGGCCGGGCGGCCGGTCGGATTCGATGAGGTGCAGATACACGTCACCGAACTGGAAGAGGGTCCGCCGCGAGACACCGACCAGGTGGGGCAGTTCCGTACGGTCGGAGGCCTTGAAGACCTCGGCGATGTCCGGAGCCGAACCGGGTGCCATCCGAGCGACGATCAGAGCGTGATGCATCAGGGGGTCCCTTCGTTACCGCCGAGCGGCGGTCCGAACGCGGCCTGGCGGGCCGTCAGCTGACGGTGGCGGACCGGAGTTCGCGGTCCCGCTGCTCGATCCGGTCCCGGATGAGCTCCATCTGGATCCGGGAGTTGCGGTTGATCATCTCGGTCATGCCCTTGTCGTCGACCGGAGCGTCGGGCTTCATCGCGAAGTCCTGGGTCCAGTGCATCGAGGTGCCGCCCGGGATCTCGGCGTACTTCCAGTGGATGTCCATGTGCGCGAACGGGCCGGTCTCGACGCGGCGGGCGCGGACCGAGCGGTTCTGACGGTCGACGACCCGCTCGGAGACCCAGCTCCAGACCGTGCCGTTGTCGTCCGGGTGCATCGTCAGCCGGAAGGTGGTCTTGTCACCTTCCCTAGACAGCACCTCGACCGAGGCGTACTCGCTGAACAGCTGCGGCCAGTTCTCGATGTCGTTGGTGATGTCCCAGACGAGGTCCAGGGGGGCCGCGATGGTGATGTCGTTCTCGGTGTGGCCAGGCATGTCATGCTCCTGTCGTAGGCACGGTGTCGTTGGCGGTGTTGACGAGGGCGAGGAAGTCGCGCGGCGTCTTGCAGCGCTCCGCGTCGGTCGGCATCGGCCGGCCCTGCCGGTTCTCCAGCTCGCCCACGATGCCGAGGAGGCCGAGCGAGTCGAGTCCGAAGTCCGCGAAGGTCGCGTCCTGCCGGTTCGCCAGCTCCTTGGGGTCGACGGTGAGGCCGGCCGCGGACTTCATCAGTGCGGCCAGCTCATTGAGCGTCAGTTGAGCGGTCATCTGAGGTTCTCCTTCTCATGAGGGGGACCCGGAGCCCTTCCGCAGCACCAGCGCCGCGTTCGAACCCATCAGTCCCCGGCTCAGCACCAGCGCCGTCCGCAACTCGGCCGGGCGGGCCCGGCCGGTCACCACGTCAAGGTCGTGGCAGACGTCGACGACGTTGGGGGTGGGCGGCACGACGCCGTGCTCCATCGCGAGCACCGCGGCCGCGGTGTCCAGGACGGGGGCGCCGCAATACGCCCGTCCGGTGCCCGTCTTGGGTGCGGTCACCGGGACCTGCGAGGCGTGCCGGCCCAGGGCGTCCGCGAGCGCCAGCGCCTCGGCCCGGTCGGCCGCGGGAACACCGAGCGCATCCGCGAACACCACGTCGATCTCCTCCGGGGCGCACCGCGCATCCTCCAGCGCGCCACGGATCGCATGGGCGAGCCCCTCCCGGGACTCCTCCCACAGGGAGGCCCCGGTGAAGGTCGCGGCATGCCCGGCCAGCACGGCCCGGACACTCGCCCCGCGGCTCCCGGCCGCCGCCTCCTCCTCGACGATCAGCATCGCGCCGCCCTCGGCGGGCACGAATCCGCATGCGCCGCTGGTGAACGGGCGGTAGGCGCGGGCCGGATCGTCGAGCTTGCTCAGATCGTCGTAGCCGAGCTGGCAGACGACCGAGTAGGGGGCCAGTGGTGCCTCGGCGGCACCCACGACGACCGCGTCGGTGCCGCGCCGGATGGTGCGGCCGGCATGCGCCAGGGCATCCAGACCGCCCGCCTCGTCGCTGGCCACGACTCCGCACGGCCCCTTGAAGCCGCCACGGATGGAGATCTGTCCGGTGCTCGCCGCGTAGAACCAGGCGATGGACTGGTACGGGCCGACATGGCGGGAGCCCTGGCCCCAGAGCCGTTGCAGCTCCCGCTGGCCGAACTCGCCACCACCCGATCCGGCGGCCGTGACGACTCCCACCGCGAACGGTGAGTCGTTGTAGTCGGCACGGCCGAGACGCGCGTCGTCCAGCGCGAGATTGGCCGCCGCCATGGCGAAGTGGGTGAACCGGTCGGTCTGGACGAGGTAACGCTCCTCGATCAGATCCGCCGGATCAAACCCCCGGACCTCACCGGCGACCTTCAGGGGCAGATGCTCACACCCCTCACGGGTGACGTGGTCGAGGACACTGATGCCCTCCACCGTCGCCTTCCAGAAGGTCTCGGTGCTCACCCCGTTGGGGGCGATGACGCCGATGCCGGTGACGACGGAACGACGTTCCTTCGGGGAGCTCATGATGCCCTCCCACCCTGTCGGGTCAGTACCACCGCTGACTGGAATCCACCGAAGCCGCTGCCGACCGAGAGCACCGAACGCAGCGGCAGCTCCCGGGCCGTCTTGGGCACATAGTCGAGGTCGCACTCCGGGTCCGGAGTCTCATAGTTGGCCGTCGGCGGCACCACCTGGTGGGTGAGTGCCAGCACACAGGCCACGATCTCGATCGCGCCGATCGCCCCGAGCGAATGGCCCACCATGGATTTGATGGAACTCATCGGCACCTTGTGAGCATGGGCACCCAACGACCGCTTGACCGCGGCCGTCTCGTGCCGGTCGTTCTGCTGGGTGCCCGAGCCGTGCGCATTGACGTAGTCCACCTGGGTGGCGTCGACTCTGGCGTGGCCGAGTGCGCGGTTGATCGCCTCGGCCATCTCCAGGCCCTCCTGGGTGAGACCGGTCATGTGGTACGCGTTGCCGAAGGTGGCATAGCCACGTATCTCACAGTGGATGGTCGCTCCACGGGCACGGGCGTGTTCCAGCTCCTCCAGGACGAGCACTGCGCCGCCCTCGCCCATCACGAATCCGTCGCGGTTGGCGTCGAACGGACGGGAGGCGTGTGCGGGATCGTCGTTGTTCGCCGAGGTCGCCTTGATCGCGTCGAAGCAGGCCACGGTGATCGGGGAGATCGGCGAGTCCGAGGCACCGGCGATGCACACATCGACCCGGCCCTCCTCGATGGAGTGGAAGGCGTACCCGATGGCGTCGAGGCCGGAGGTGCAGCCCGTGGAGACGGTCTGCACCGGGCCGTGGGCGCCGATCTGTTCCGCCACCGCGGAGGCGAGCGAACTCGGGGAGAACGCCCGCTCCAGGTGGCGGCCGGCCGGCCGGTGGTCGACGTCCCAGCGTGCACCGTGGCTGCTGACGGCGACATAGTCGTGCTCCAGCCGCGTGGTGCCGCCGACCGCGGTGCCCAGGGACACCCCGACGCGCCAGGGGTCCTCGGCCTCGGTGTCCAGGCCGGCGCTGCGCAGCGCCTCGTCCGCGGCGACCAGCGCGAACTGGATGTACCGGTCCGAGCGGGCCACCTGCTCCTCGCTCAGACCGTGGGCCGCGGGATCGAAGTCGCACTCGGCGGCGATACGTGAACGGAAACCCTCGGGGTTGAAGAGGGTGATGCCACGGGTCGCCGTACGGCCGGAGGACAGCAGGTCCCAGAAGGCGGGCACACCCACGCCGCCCGGAGCGACGATGCCGACGCCGGTGACCGCCACGCGGCGGGTCATGACACCGGCTCCGTGCGTTCCGGTGGCGCGGCCGGTGTGCTCTCCTCCGTGCCCTCGGTATCGACGTGTCCGAGCTCGGGGCGCGGTGCCAGCGGGCCGAGGTGGAAGACCATGCGGGCCTCTTCGTCCCCGACATTGCGGAAGCGGTGCCGCATGTACGGGGGGATCAGCAGACCCTGGTCCGGGCGCAGCGGGTGCGGTTCCCCGTCGAGGTCGACTTCGAGGGCGCCTTGCACGACGTACACGAACTCCTCGGAGTACGGGTGGTAGTGCTCGCCGATGCGCTCGCCGGGCTGCACGAGTGCCATGCCCATGAAGCCGCTCGTGGCGCCCACCGCGCTGGGTGTCAGCATGGCGCGCAGATCACCTCCGCGCCGGCGGTTGGGCTGGGTCTCGCTGAGGTCCACGATGCGTGGGCGGTGCGTGGTCATGGCTGTTCCTCCAGGGGCGTGGTGCCGGCGGTTGAATGGGGATGGGAGGCCTGCTACGGCCGGCGGCGGTCAGGCGCCCGGTGCCCGGCGGTCGGTGATGAGGGCCATGTCCGAGCGCTCCAGGAAGTGCGCGATCTCGCGGTCGTTCGACAGACCGCCGGCCACATCGGTGTCGATGAGGCGCCGCAGCACCGCCGTCTTGCGGGGGCCGCGGACACCGAGCGACAGCATGGGATCGCTGTCGACGGGGATCCGCAGATCGACCATCCGGACCACGACGTCGTCGCGCTGGAAGATGGTGCTGCCGGCGACGGGGCAGGACGGGTCGTCGGCGGCCAGTTCGTCCTGGCGGGCCAGCATCCGGGCCAGCGCCATGCCGCAGCCCTCCCTGGCCGGGTAGTACAGCGCATGCCGGCGGATGCCGTCGGGCTGCTGTCCGCCCGCCGCGACGTGGTGCACCGCGGGCAGTGCGGCGCGGGTGAAGAACACCCGGGCGGAGTTCGGGTCGCTGAGGTCGCGGTCCTGCTCCAGATACGGGTTGATGGCTTCCTCGACGGCCCGGACCTCGGGCTGCTGGGAGATGTGCCGCAGCGCCGCGACGAGGTCGCCCTGCACCTCGACCGCGCGCACGACGCGGTTGCCGTGCATGAAGAGGGAGGTGCGGCGGAGCCTGGTGGTGTCGTCGACCCGGGCCTCCGGGGAGGTGTACCCGGCGAGGATCTCCGCGACCATCGATTCACTGCCCGGCTTCACGGTGAAGGTCAGCGCGTGCCGGACCACGCCGTCACCGACGCGGGGGTTGGCCTGCAGCCGTCCCTTGGGGGGCTCGGGCGCGAGGCTGGCGATGTTCGAGGTCTCGCGCAGCACGCTGAAGCGCAGCGACCGGGTGTCGCGGACACAGCCGTGCAGCGGCTGGACCATCTTGACGTGCTCCTCGCTGTTCACCCAGGCCAGGAACGGCGGTGCGCTCTCCCATTCGCTGGTGATGAGCCACTGCGAGGGGTTCTCGATGGACTGGCACAGCTGGTCGGTGATGTGCCCGGGAACGGACGCGACCTGGTTGCGCAGGTGCTCGTAGGCTTCCAGGAAGTCCTGCTGGGCTCCCTCGTGGAGATCCAGGAGCAGCACGACCCGAAGCCGCGAGCCGTCGAAGGCTGACTGCGATATTCGTTCCGACAGCGTTGTCATCGTCTACGCATCTCCTTCGGGGCCCGACGGCCCCAGTGGTGCGTCGTCAGTTCCGGTGCGATCCGGTGACTGAGCCGGATGGTGGGGCGGCCCGCCCGGTGTCCGGGGGCGTCCCGGATTCGATCGTGGCCGGGACCCACGGGCGGCGCGAGATCTGTGAGCCATGCAGGTGAACCGTGATCGAACAGGGCCGCGGCCGGGCATTCGTGCTCCATCTGCCGTACACGCCCCTGGAGCTGGAGCACGCAATGAATCCCACCGCCGAAGACCGGGTTCCGGTACTCATCGTGGGCGGGTCCCTGGTCGGCCTGTCCGCGTCGCTGTTCCTGGGACGTCTGGGTGTCCGACATCTGCTGGTCGAGAAGCACTCGGACACCTCCCGCCACCCGCGCGGGCGGGGGAACAACGTCCGCACCATGGAGCTGTACCGCGTGGCCGGCGCGGAACAGCGGATCCGCGAGGCCGCGTCAACGCTGGCCGACAACCACGGGATCCTGCAGGCCCGTTCACTCACCGGCGACGACCAGGAGTGGCTGTTCAAGGAGATCGACCCGGGCGGCGGGCTGGCCCGGTTCAGCCCGTCCGCCTGGTGCCTGTGCAGCCAGAACGACCTGGAGCCGGTGCTGGTGCGCTGCGCCCGTGAGCACGGCGGTGACCTGCGGTTCTCCACTGAGCTGAGCTCCTTCGAGCAGGACGCGCAGGGTGTGACCGCGGTCCTCAGGAACCGGGAGACCGGCGAGCAGAGCACCGTCCACGCGGACTTCCTGATCGCGGCCGACGGCCCGCGCAGCCCGGTCCGGGAGCGGCTGGGCATCGGCCAGACGGGACCCGGCGACCTGTTCCACAACGTGAGCATCACCTTCCGCGCGCCGGCGCTCGCGGACGCCGTGGGCGACCGCCGCTTCATCGCCTGCTACTTGACCAACCCCGAGGCGGACGGGGCCCTGCTGCCGGTCGACAACCAGGCCGAATGGGTCTTCCACGCCCCGTGGCACCCGGACCGGGGCGAGACCCTGGAGGACTTCACCGACGAGCGGTGCATCGACCACATCCGCCGGGCAACAGGCGTACCGGACATGGCGGTTGAGATCACCGGCAAGGCGCCCTGGCACGCCGCGGAACGGGTCGCCGAACGGTACGGGGCCGGCCGGGTCTTCCTCGCCGGCGACGCGGCCCACGAGATGTCCCCCACCGGGGCGTTCGGCTCGAACACCGGTATCCAGGACGCCCACAACCTCGCCTGGAAGCTCGCCACCGTGCTGAACGGCTCGGCGGGACCCGAACTGCTGGCCTCGTACGAGGCGGAGCGGCAGCCGGTGGCGCGCGAGACCAGTGCCCGTGCCTCGGCCCGCTCCGCCGAGCACAGCCACCCGGGGTACGCCCCGGCGCCCGGCGCGGGCGGCGGCCGGCAGCGCGGGGTGCTCACCGTGGCTCTGGGCTACTGCTATCCGCACGGCGCGGTCGTCGGCGCCGATCCCGAGCTGCCGGTGGTGCCCGAGCAGATGCGGCTGACCGGCGAGCCGGGCACCCGCGCCCCGCACATGTGGCTGCACGCCGCCGGTGAACGCCGCTCGACCATCGACCTGTACGAGAAGTCCTTCGTCCTGCTGACCGGCTCCGACGGCGAGATGTGGCGCACCGCGGCCAAGGGCGCCAACGAGGAGTTCTCCCTGGGGCTGCAGTGCTACATGATCGGCACCGGGCCGAACGACGACCTGGCTCCCGAAGAGGGCGCCGACTGGGCCGAGAAGCACGGGACGACACCGGAAGGCGCGGTGCTGGTGCGCCCCGACGGCTTTGTCGCGTGGCGGGCCGAGGGGCGGGTGGCCGACCCCGAGGCGGCGCTCCGGGAGGTCCTCGCCTCGCTGCTGTGCCGGAGCTGACCGGGGCGGCCCGCTCCGGCCCTGTTCGAACGGCAGGGGCCGGGCCGCGTGACGCACGAGGCTGCTGATGACGGAGGGGCCGGCGGGACATCCGCCGGCCCCTCCGGCGCGCGAACGTATCTTCTGCCCGTCACCACCGCAGGGGCATCTGAGGGCCGTCCCGGCCGCGTCCCGCAACTCGGGGACCGATTTCCGGTTGAGTCCGGGCATGGACGCCAAGAAGCCCGCCGCACACCCCTTTCAGCGCATCTCGCTCCCCCACCAGCCGCCGCCCCTGCCGCCCCCCGCTCCACAGGCGCGCCGCCCGGCCGAGGAGGAGACGCCGATCTTCGACCAGCTGCTCAAGGAGTGGCGCTCGGGGGAGCTGCGGCCGGTCGTGTCCTGGCCGGTGGACGATCCGGGGAAGATCAGAGTGGGCTCCGCTGTTGGGATGGATGATGGCCGTCCCTATCCGCGGAACCGCGACGAGGAGCATGACCGTGAGCCTGTACGACATTCCCCTGCGCACCCTGACCGGTGAGCCCGCTTCACTCGCCGACTACCGGGGCAAGGCCCTGCTGGTGGTGAATGTGGCGTCCAAGTGCGGGCTGACCCCGCAGTATTCGGGCCTGGAGCGGCTGCAGCAGCGCTACGGGGACCGTGGCTTCAGTGTGCTGGGCTTCCCCAGCAACCAGTTCGCGGGCCAGGAGCCGGGCACCGCCGAGGAGATCGCCACCTTCTGCTCCGCGACGTACGGCGTGAGCTTTCCGCTGTTCGAGAAGACCGAGGTCAACGGCGCGGAACGGCACCCGCTGTATGCGGCGCTGACGGGCACCGAGGACGCCGAGGGGGCGTCCGGCGACGTCCAGTGGAACTTCGAGAAGTTCCTGATCGATGCCGAGGGCGAGGTCGCGGGCCGCTTCCGGCCGCGGACCGATCCGGAGGCCGAGGAGCTGGTCACCGCCATCGAGGCGGTCCTGCCGGCCTGAGCCACTGGCCGCGCCGCCGGTCCGCAGCGGCGGGCGGGCGGCGTACGGGGGCGCCGGTCAGGCAACGGCGGTGCCGGCGCCGTCCGTGACACCGGCTGATCCGGTGGTGCCGCCGGCCGGTTCCGCGGCACCGTCCTCGTCGGACACGATCTCGAAGGCGCCGGTCAGCCCGGTCATGCGCAACAGCCGCGCCACGCTTCCGCCGCGGGTGACACCGGTCAGCCGCAGCCGGCCGCCCCGCTGCCGGGTCCGGTAGCGGGCGCGGCTGAGCAGTGACAGACCGGCGCAGTCGATGAACGTCACCGCGCGCACATCGAGCAGGAGATCGGTGCCCTGGACACCGGTGAGGTCGTCCAGCCGGTCGGACAGCACCGACACGGCGAGGATGTCCAGTTCACCGCGGAGTTCGAGCACGGTCGTGCCCCCTGCCGCGCAGCTGGGTCCCACAAGTCTCGGGTAGTACTGACCTTCATCCATCGGCCCGGCCCACTTTCGTGCCGAGGCGCGGGATATGGCCACGCGTCTGCGGCGGAGACGTTCGGTAGGTGTGGGGGGCGCCCGGCGCAATCCGGGCGGGTCGGCCCGTTTCCGGGTCGTGGGTGATGCGTTGGTGTGTCGTCTGTGTTCCTGCGTTTCTGCAGCTGTCCGTAGTTGTTTACGGCTTACCCGCAGGCCGCGGCCTCCAAGTCCCAGCGGCCGGGACATCTATAGGTTGTCTCAAAGTCGCCCCTTGTCGGCGTGGCCGAGATAGGTGACCAAGGGCCCGCTCCCCCGCTGACGACGGGCAACGCCCTCCAGTCGCCCGTCCAGGCGCACCTCCCGGCGGTCGTCCCGGCGGTCGGACCGGCCCGGTGCCCCGAGTGATCGGCCCCTGACCGCCTCCGCGGCGCCTCCCTCGCCCATCACCCGAGCAGCTCGAACAACACACTTTCGGGCGAATTAGACTGTCCGGATCGCCGGAAAGTGTGAGGTGTGCCCTGAAGCCGTCGGATCCCGCGGGAGATCTCCCCGAACGGACCGCGCAGAGCCTGCGTGCGCTGGCCGGGGGGCCGATCTCCCGGCTTCCGCAGCTCCTGGAAGCGATGGTGACGGTCGGCTCCGACCACGATCTGCGCCGCGCGCTGGACCGTATCGCCGAGACCGCCGCCTCCCTCACGAGTGCGCGCCATGCCGCCGTCCGCATCCACGACGAGGACGGCGGCGGGACAGGCGGTCCGATCAGCCACGGCGTCTCCCCCGAGGCCGGGCCGGTCACCGGAGTCTCGCTGGAGGTACCCATCCAGGTGCAGGGGGAGCTGTTCGGCACCCTGTATCTCGCGGGGAAGGGGGACGGCGAGGAGTTCGGTGACGGGGATCTGCATCTGGTGCGGGTGCTGGCCACCGAGGCCGGGATCGCCCTGGGCAATGCCCGGATGCACTCGGCCGCCCGGCAGCGAAGACGCTGGATCGACGGGGCGGCCTCCGTCACCACGGCGCTGCTGGCCGGGCCCGGGACCCGCTCCACGGCCACGAACGCCCTCACCGTCGTCGCGGAGCAGGGCCGGGAGCTGGCCGAGGCCGCGACCGGAGCGGTTCTGCTGCCGCACGCCGAGGGCGGTATGCAGGTGGTGGCGATCTCCACCGTGCTGTCGGAGGCCGTACGGACCGAGGCCTTTCGCGGCCGGATCCCGCCGGAGAGCCCGGTGCTCCACCAGCTGCACGCCGGGCTCGCGGTCTTCTCCGACGACTTCGCCGCCGACCCCCGCTCGATCTCCCCGCTGTCGCGCCACTACGGCCCGACGATGCTGCTGCCGCTGCGCAGCAACGGGCGGGTGCTGGGAGCTCTCGCACTGTGCCGGATGTCCGGCGACCGCCGCTTCAGCCACACCGAACGGACGTTGGGGACCCAGTTCGCCGCCCAGGCCGCGGTGGCGCTGGTGCTCGTCGACCGGCACCGGGACCGGGAGCGGCTCGCCGTCTTCGAGGACCGCGACCGCATCGCCCGCGATCTGCACGATCTGGTCATCCAGCGGCTGTTCGCCACCGGAATGCTGCTGGAGACCGCCCGGCGCAAGGCTCTGCTGCCGGAGGTGCAGGAGGGGCTCGGCGAGGCGATCGACGAGCTGGACGCGACGATCCAGGAGATCAGGACGGCGATCGTCGCGCTGCAGCAGGGGCCGCCGGAGGCGCCGCCCGGCCTCCGGGCACGGGTGCTGCGGGCGGCCGGCGCGGCCACCGCGGCCCTCGGCGGCCGCCCGTCGGTGCGGTTCGCCGGCCCGGTCGACGCGCGGGTCGACGACCGGAGCGGCCGGGAGCTGGTGGCCGCGCTCGGCGAGGCGCTGGCGGCCGTGGAGGCCTCGGCGCCGGCACCGCCGCAGCCGGCCCGGGTCTCGGTCGTCGTGGACGCCACCGTCACGCTGCCCGACGGACGGGCGGGCGTACGGCTGACGGTGAGCTGCCCGGACGGCTGGCACCCGCCCATGACCTGGGAGCGTCCCCTCCACGGCCGGTCCGGCTCCTGATCCGCCGGACGGGCCCCTCGGCGGGACGGTCGTGGGCGCGGCGCGGCGCGTGGGCGCGGCGCGGCGCGTGGGCGCGGAACGACGCGTGGGCGCGCCGCGTGGGACCTCGCGGTGCCTCCGGGCCCCGTTGCACGGTGGCCGTGGTGCCCCGTGGAGGCCCTGGCGGGTGACCGCACCGGAATCGCTTGACCTCAACATTGGTTGAGGTCCTAGGTTCCTGTTATGTCGCCGGTCACTCACGGCGATCCCGTGATGCGACCCCGGCACCCTGGAGGCCACGATGGACATGGAAGTCACCGCCTGGCATGCACTGCACAGTTCGATGACCGCGCAGCAGGGGCGGCGCCGCTTCTCCCGCGGCACCCTGCGCCGCATCACGGCGTTCGCCCGCCCACACCGCCGCCACCTGGTGTGGTTCCTCGTCCTGAGCACGGTGACCGCGACGCTCGCGGTGGCCACCCCGTTGCTCGCGGGCCGGGTGGTGGACGCCATCGTGGGCGGCGACTCACCCTCCATCGTCGTCGGCCTGTCCGTACTGATCGCCGTCATCGCGGTCGCAGAAGCCGGCCTGGGGCTGCTGACCCGCTGGCTGTCGGCCGGCATCGGCGAGGGCCTGATCCTGGATCTGCGCACCACGGTGTACGACCACGTCCAGCGGATGCCGATCGCCTTCTTCACCCGCACCCGCACCGGAGCGCTGGTCAGCCGTCTGAACAACGATGTGATCGGTGCGCAGCGGGCATTCAGCGACACCCTGTCCGGGGTCGTCAGCAATATCGTGACGCTGCTGCTCACCCTCGGGGTGATGCTCAGTCTGTCCTGGCAGATCACGCTGATCGCGCTGGTGCTGCTGCCGGTGTTCGTGCTGCCCGCCCGCCGGGTCGGCCGGCGGCTGGCGGATCTGCGCCGGGAGGGCGCCGACCACAACGCGGAGATGGGCACGCAGATGACCGAGCGGTTCTCCGCGCCGGGTGCCACGCTCGTCAAGCTGATGGGCCGCCCGGACCGCGAGTCCGCCGAGTTCGCCACCCGGGCCCGCCGGGTGCGCGACATCGGGGTCCGTTCGGCCATGGTCCAGACGTACTTCGTCACCGCCCTCACCCTGGTCTCCGCCCTGGCGCTGGCCGTCGTCTACGGCCTGGGCGGCTTCCTCGCGCTGCGCGGCCAGCTGGAGGCCGGCGCGATCGTCTCGCTCGCCCTGCTGCTCACCCGGCTCTACGCCCCGCTGACCGCGCTGTCCGGCGCCCATATCGAGGTGATGAGCGCGCTGGTCAGCTTTGAGCGGGTCTTCGAGGTGCTCGACCTCAAGCCGCTGATCACCGAGAAGCCGGACGCCCGCACCGTCCCCGAGGGCCCGGTGTCCGTGGAGTTCGACTCCGTACGCTTCGGCTACCCGGCCGCCGACAAGGTCTCGCTGGCCTCCCTGGAGGAGGTCGCCACCCTCGACACCCGCGGCGGCGAAGAGGTCCTGCACGGCATCTCCTTCCGCGCCGAACCCGGCCAGATGGTCGCCCTGGTCGGCTCCTCGGGCGCCGGGAAGTCGACGGTGGCCCAGCTGCTGCCGCGGCTGTACGACACCGACGCGGGGGCGGTCCGGCTGTCCGGGGTGGACGTCCGCGATCTGACCGCCGCCTCGCTGCGCGACGTCCTCGGGATGGTCACCCAGGACGGGCACCTCTTCCATGACTCGATCCGCGAGAACCTGCTGCTCGCCAAGCCGGAGGCGGCCGAGGCGGAGCTGTGGGACGCGCTGCGCCGGGCGCGTCTGGAGGAGCTGATCGCCGGGCTCCCCGACGGGCTGGACACCGTCGTCGGCGAGCGCGGTTACCGCCTCTCGGGCGGTGAACGCCAGCGGCTGACGATCGCCCGGCTGCTGCTCGCCCACCCCCGGGTGGTGATCCTGGACGAGGCCACCGCCCACCTGGACAACACCTCCGAGGCGGCGGTGCAGGAGGCGCTCACCGAGGCGCTGGACGGCCGTACCGCCCTGGTCATCGCCCACCGGCTGTCGACCGTGCGGGCCGCGGACCTGATCCTGGTCGTCGAGGGCGGGCGGATCGTCGAGCGCGGGACGCACGAGACGCTGCTGGCGGCCGAGGGGCGGTACGCGGAGCTGTACCGGACCCAGTTCACCGACTCGGAGGACCGGCAGGCCGCCGCAGCGGAAACCGGGCACCCGGATTCCGGCCCGGATCTCCTGCCGGAGTCGGCGCTGGTGAACTGACGCCGCGCCGGTAGGCCCCCGCCTCTTGGCGGGGGCCTCCGTATGCCGAAAACTGAGGCGATGACGCAGCGCGCGGAACACTCCACGCTCATGGACCGCCTCGCCCTCGACGATCTGGTCACCGGGTACGCCATCGCCGTGGACGACGGCGACTGGCCCGGCTATCTGGCCCTGTTCACCCCGGACGGGCGGGCCGACTACCGCTCCGCGGGCGGCATCGAGGGCGGCGCCGAGGAGATGGCCTCCTGGCTCGCCGAGATGCTGCGGCACTTCGCCATACGGCAGCATCTGGTCGTCAACCGCCGTATCACCCTCGCCCGGCGGGACGGCGCCCCCGGCGACACGGCCACCATCCAGGCCGACTACCTCAACCCGATGCGGCTCGCCGACCCCGCGTCGGACGCCGGGGACGGACCGACCGCCCCCAACTACACCTGCGCCGGGCGCTACGAATTCGCCGCCCGCCGCACCACCGACGGCTGGCGGCTGACCGGGGTCGTCGTCCACGAGAAGTGGCGCCAGGTGCGGCCGGTGGACGACTGACCGGCCCGCCGTCCGTCGCGACCCGGCGGCAACCGTTATGTCCCGCTATCGGCTGTTGCGGCGACACCCCCTTTCCTTGATCGGCGCACCCGCGCACACTGGCCGTCCGACCGGCGAAAACCGGCACCAGGGAGCCCGGCATGGACAGACCGCTCGGCCGGCAGGCGCGGTGGCCCGGCTCCCCCTGGACACGGGGCGTGGCCGCCGCGCTCGCCGGTGCGGTGCCGGCCCTCACCTTTCCCGCCCCGTCCTGGTGGTGGCTGGCCGGTGCCGCCCTGGTGCCCTGGCTGCTGCTGCTGCGGACAGCGCCGACAAACCGGCGGGCGGCGCTGGACGGCTGGCTGGGCGGCGCCGGCTTCATACTCGCCGTCCACCAGTGGCTGCTGCCGAGCCTGCACGTCTTCATCCTCGTGCTCGCCCTGCTGCTCGGTGCGCTGTGGGCGCCCTGGGGGCTGCTGGTGCGTGCGCTGCTGGGCGGTGCGCCCGGCGCGGCCCGGTGCACCGCGGCGCTGGTGCTGGTGCCCTCGGGCTGGCTGATGGTCGAACTGGTCCGGTCCTGGGAGTACTTGGGCGGCCCGTGGGGGCTGCTGGGCGCCAGCCAGTGGCAGGTGCCGCCCGCACTGCGGCTGGCGTCGATCGGCGGGGTGTGGCTGGTCAGTCTGCTGATCGTGGCGGTGAACACCGCACTGGCCGAACTGATCGCCCGCCCCGCGGCCCGGCTGCCCGCCGTCGCCGGGCTGCTGGTGTGCGCGCTGGCGGTCACCGCGGCCTGGTTCTGGGCGCCGGTCCCCCGCGCCGCCGGCACGGTACGGGTCGCCGTCGTCCAGCCCAACCTGACCGGCACCCCGACGGAACGGCTGGTCCGGAGCGAAACCCTCACCCGGTCGCTGGCGGGCCGCGGGGTGCGGCTGGTCGTCTGGGGCGAGAGCAGCCTCTCCCAGGATCCGGCGGACCACCCGGCGCTCGCCGAGCGCCTGGCCGCTCTCTCCCGGCAGACCGGCGCGGAGCTGCTGATCAACGCCGACTCCGCACACGCCGATCGGCCGGGCATCTCCAAGAGCGCGGTGCTGATCGGGCCGGACGGACCTACCGGGGACCGCTACGCCAAAATGCGGCTGGTGCCCTTCGGCGAGTACATCCCGTTCCGGTCGCTGCTCGGCTGGGCGACCCGGGTGGGCAAGGCCGCCCCGACGGACCGGCTGCGCGGCACCCACCAGGTGGTGATGCCGGTCGCCACCGCGGGCGGACTGCGCATCGGACCGCTGGTGTGCTTCGAGAGCGCCTTCCCCGATATGAGCCGCCATCTGGTGCGCGACGGCGCGCAGGTGCTGGTCGCACAGTCCTCGACCTCGACCTTCCAGGGCAGTTGGGCACCCGCGCAGCACGCCTCGCTGGCCGCGCTGCGCGCCGCAGAGAACTGGCGGCCGATGGTGCACGCCACCCTCACCGGCATCAGTGCCGTGTACGGCCCACGGGGCGAGCAGATCGGCGAACGGCTCGGCACCGACCGCAGCGCGGCGGCCGTCTACGACCTGCCGTTGGCCGAGGGCACCAGCCCGTACACCCGGTTCGGCGACTGGGCGGTGTACGGGGCGATGGGTGCGCTGGTGCTCGCCGGCGGGTATGCGGGGCTGCGGGCGCTCAGCAGGCGGTCTGCGCCAGTGCGTCGGTGACCACCCGTTCGCACAGTTCGTGGGTGCGCAGCGCGTCCCGGGCGGACGGCTGCCGGCCGGCCCGTACGTCGTCCAGGAACGCCAGGACGATCTGCTCGATACCGCGCTGGCGGGCGACCGGCACCCAGTCC
The DNA here is from genome assembly GCF_040650675.1 of Streptomyces sp. NPDC048637. NCBI lineage: Bacteria > Bacillati > Actinomycetota > Actinomycetes > Kitasatosporales > Streptomycetaceae > Streptomyces > Streptomyces sp. NPDC048637. The sequence goes on along the minus strand of NZ_JBEZHQ010000024.1, from coordinate 74,147 downwards.
CCGCGGCGCCGGATGCTCGGCTGCCCCTTGTGGTCGATGACCTCGGCGAGATTGACGACCTGGCGCTTGGTGTCCTGCCCGGAGACGTCGAGGATCTCCTCCGCGGAGCCGCTGAGGCGGTTCATGGTGCCGAGGGCGGTGAAGCCGTCGCCGGACAGCTGCAGCACCACATGCTGCATCAGCCCGTCACGGATCCTGGCCCGCACATCGATGTGGTCGACCTCCCCGGGGACGAGGAACCGCAGAGTGTCGACGACGTGGATGAAGTCGTCCAGCACCAGCGTGCGCGGGTCCTCGGGCAGGCCGATGCGGTTCTTCTGCATCAGGATCAGGTCGCGGGCGTGCTCACGGCACTGGGCGTAGGCGGGCGCGAAGCGGCGGTTGAAGCCGACGGTGAGGCCCACTCCCCGCTCCTCGGCGAGCGCGACGATGCGCTGGGACGTCGCGAGTTCGTAGGAGATCGGCTTGTCGACATAGGCCGGGACGCCGGCCTCGATCAGCCGGGTCACGATCTCGGGGTGGGCGGCGGTGGCGGCGTGCACGAAGGCGGCGTCCAGGCCCGTGGCGAGCAGCGAGTCCAGGTCCGGGTGGAGCTGCGACGCGGGCAGCCGGTGGGTGGCGCCGACCCGTTGCAGGGTGGCCGGGGTGCGGGTGTGCAGATGCAGTTCGAGCCCCGGTTGTGTGCCCAGGACGGGGAGGTACGCCTTCTGGGCGATGTCGCCGAGTCCGATGCAGCCGACCTTCACTCGTGCTCCTTGGGTTGCGCCGCGGCCCTGGTGCCTCACGTGCCGGAAGCATACGTGCCGGCCGGCGGCCGCCAGTCGGCGATCCCGTCCATGCTCCGCACTGCCAGATCCGGTGCCAGGCGGGCGGTGGCGGCCATCAGGGCGGCGCGCAGCGCACAGGCCGGCCGGGAGTCGTGCCAGGCGGCCGGGCTGCCCAGGGCTCCACGTCGAATCTCGCGCGCACCCGGGCGGCCCTGCTGGAAACGGCGGTACGGAGGTACGGCGGCCGGCGGAGCGGGAGGCGGCGGTGCTGACGCCGCGCGAGATGCCCGGGTAGGCGGCCGGGTCCACCGCACCCGAACGGCACGCACTGAGCATGATCGCCTGTTGCGACGGAGTGCTGTTCTCCGCACCGCGGGACAGTTCCCTACGGCTGTCCCCACCCGTACGGCGCTGCGCACCTCCCGCGCGGAGCTGCTCGACGGGATGCTGCGTGGGTGAACGGGATGCTGTGTGGGTGAGGTACCTCCGAGGCGGCCGAGCCCCTCGGCGCCCCCTACGGCGTGTGCCCCGCCGCCCGGTCGATCCGCAGTTGCAGCCGTTCGATCGCGTCCCTGAGGCCTTGGCGGTATTCACCGTCGGCGAGGGCGTTGACCGAGACCCGGGCGCGCCGCAGCTGGGCGCGCGCATCGGCCGGCCGGTCGAGGGCGGCGTAGTCGGCGGCGATATTGAGATGCAGTGAGGGGAAGAACGCCCGGAGCGCGACGAGGGGGTGGCGGGGGCCGGGGCCGTCGGCGACCCTGGACTCCCCCGGCGTGGTGCCGGTGCCCGCGGGCCGCTCGGTGACAAAGCCCTCGGCCGCCTCCAGGGCCCGGAGATCCCAGTCGAGTTCGTCCCGGGGATCATCCTGGGTGTCGGCCATGTAGTGGGCGAGGGTGCAGCGGTGGAAGGCGTCTCCTTGCGGCCCGATCTCGTGCCACAGCGCCGAGAGACGGTTGCGGGCCTCTTCCCGGTCGCCGGCGCGATGCAGCATGATCGCCTGGCCGATCCGGGTCAGCACCCCGTCCTCGGGCGTCGCCTCCCGCCGCGTTTCCACCACTGCACTCCCGTATCCGCTCACACCACGCTGCCGTTCCCTCGACGCTAACCGCCGGAAGGGAGCTGCGCGCGGTGTGCGCGACGCACCGGGTGGTCGGGCCCGCCGGCCAGGCCTGCCGACTCAGCCCAGGTCAGGGATGCGCCAGTCGATCGGGGTATGGCCCTGCGCGGCGACCGCCGCGTTGATCTGGGTGAACGGGCGGGAGCCGAAGAACTTCTTCGCGGACAGCGGGGAGGGGTGGGCGCCCTGCACCACGGCATGCCGCTCCTCGTCGATCAGCGGCAGCTTCTTCTTGGCGTAATTCCCCCACAGCACGAAGACCGCCGGGTCGGGCCGGGAGGCCACCGCGCGGATCACCGCGTCGGTGACCTTCTCCCATCCCTTGCCCTTGTGTGAATTGGCCTCGGCCTCGCGGACCGTCAGGACGGCGTTCAGCAACAGCACGCCCTGCTGGGCCCAGGGCATCAGATAGCCGTTGTCCGGAACCGGGTGGCCCAGCTCCTCCTTCATCTCCTTGTAGATGTTCCGCAGCGAAGGCGGCGTCTTGACGCCGGGCTGCACGGAGAAGCACAGGCCGTGGCCCTGCCCCGCACCGTGGTACGGGTCCTGGCCCAGGATGAGCACCTTCACCTGGTCGTAGGGCGTCGCCTCCAGCGCCGCGAAGACCTGATCACGCGGCGGATAAACCGGACCGTTGGCCCGCTCCTGCTCGACGAAGTCGGTGAGCTCCTTGAAATAGGGCTTCTCCAACTCCTCGCCGAGGACCCCGCGCCAGGACTCGGGCAGCATGTCGGTCACCACGTCAACAACCTCCGGTGTACGTTGCGTTCTCCGTCACAGAACCTACCGGTGACCACTGACAACGCCGTCCGCGGGCCGATCGGCCCAGGGCCTGCCCCCTCAGGCGGTGTCCAGCCGGGCGCGCTGGACCGGGTCCAGCCGCAGATCGAGCGCCGCCAGGCATTCGTCCAGCTGCGCCACCGAGCTCACCCCGAGCACCGGCACCACCGGCACCGGGCCGCCCATCAGCCACGCCAGCACCACCTGGTTCACGGTGGCTCCGCACTCCGCCGCGACCTCCGCCAGCACCCGGAGCCGTGCCACCGAGCCGGGATGGTCGTAGCGCTCCGGCAGTGGTCTGTCCGTACGGGAGTAGGCGCCCGCCATCAGCGTCCCATAGCCGGCCAGCGTCAGATCGGGGTGCGCCGCCGCGTAGTCGAGGAGCTCCTCGTCGGCCTCCCCCTGCATGTCGGGCGGCAGGCCCCGGCGCGGCCGCAGATAGGTGTGCCGCTGCTGTACGGCGCATAAGCCGGGCAGGCCGCGCCCGGCGGCGGTCTGCCGGGCTTCGGCGAGCCGCCAGGTCCGGTGGTTGCCGGCCCCGAGGGTGCCCACGGTGCCGTCCCGGACGAGGCCGGCCAGCGCCTCGACGGTCTCGTCCAGCGGTACGCGACGGTCCTCCAGATGCGCGTAGCAGAGATCCACCCGGTCGGTGCCCAGGCGGCGCAGGCTGCCCTCGATCCCGGCGCGGATGGCCGGTCCGCCCAGGCCCTCTGCATTGGCGGGCCAGACGGCGCCACGGGCCGGGTCGGGCCGGGCGCCGACCTTGGTGGCCAGGACCGTACGGCCGGCCGCGCCCCGGCTGCGCAGCCAGCGGCCGAGCAGCAGCTCGCTTTCGCCCCCGGTGGCGCCGGGGACCCAGCAGGCGTAGTGGTTCGCGGTGTCGACGAAGGTGCCGCCGGCCTCGGCGAAGCGGTCCAGCACGGCGAAGGCGGCCGGCTCGTCGACGGTGGTGCCGAACGGCAGCGTCCCCAGGCACATCGCGCTGATGCGCGGTCCCTGATCGCCGCCGAGCGTGCGGTAGTGCATGGCATGTCTCCCTGACAGGTCCGCTGACGCGCGTGGTGCCGGCCCAGATGAGGACCGGCACCACGGACTCTGCCTCTTGGAGCGCACACCAAGGCAAGGGCGCTCGGGACCCGCCCGGTACTGTCAGGCCCCGGCGTTGAGGAACAGCCCGCCGTCGACGACCAGGTTCTGGCCGGTGATCCAGCCCGAGGCGTCGGACAGCAGGAAGGCCGCGGCCCCGCCGATGTCCTCCGGGACGCCGAGCCGCGCCAGCGGGTAGCCGGCCGCCGCCTCCTCCTCGCGGTTCTCGTAGAGCGCCGCCGCGAACTTGGTCTTGACCACCGCGGGCGCAATGGAGTTGACCCGCACGCCCGGCGCGAACTCGTGGGCGAGCTGCAGCGTCAGATTCACCATCGCGGCCTTGCTCATCCCGTACGCACCGATGAAGGGCGAGGGCGCGAGGCCGGCGATCGAGGTGATGTTGACGATGGCGCCGCCGTTGTCCTTCTGCCATGCGTGCCAGGTGCGCTGCGCGAAACCGAGCGCCGAGACGACATTGGTCTCGAACACCTTGCGCGCCACACCCAGGTCGAGGTCGGCGATGGGGCCGAACACCGGGTTCGTTCCGGCGTTGTTGACGAGGTAGTCGACGCGGCCGAAGGTCTCCATCGCGCGCTCGACGGCGACGGCCTGGTGGGCCTCGTCATGCGCCTTTCCGGCGACGCCGAGCACCCGATCGGCGCCCAGCTTCTCCGCGGCCTCCGTGAGGGCGTCCTCGTTGCGGCCGGTGATGACGACCCGGTCGCCGCGGGCCACCAGGGCCTCGGCGATGCCGTAGCCGATCCCGCGGCTGGCGCCGGTGACCAGCGCCACCTTGCCGGTGGGCTCGGGGAGCCCGCTGTCCTGCTCGGTCATGTCCAGAACTCCTGAGGTCGGTGGGGCGGTCAGTTGAGCGGGCCGCCGGCGACGTACATGACCTGGCCGGAGACAAAGCCGGCCGCGTCGCCGGTGAAGAAGGCGATCGCGTTGGCGATGTCGTCGGGCCGGCCCACGCGCTGGACCGGGATCTGGGTGGCGGCCGCGGCCTGGAACTCCTCGAAGCCCATACCGACGCGCTCGGCCGTGGCGGCCGTCATGTCGGTGACGATGAAGCCGGGGGCGACGGCGTTGGCCGTGACGCCGAACTTGCCGAGTTCGAAGGCGAGGGTCTTGGTGAAGCCCTGCAGACCGGCCTTGGCCGCCGAGTAGTTGACCTGACCGCGGTTGCCGAGCGCCGAACTGGAGGAGAGGTTGACGATCCGCCCGAACTTGGCGTCCACCATGTGCTTCTGGCAGGCGCGGGACATCAGGAACGCACCGCGCAGATGCACGTTCATGACCGTGTCCCAGTCGCTCTCGCTCATCTTGAACAGCAGGTTGTCGCGGAGCACACCGGCGTTGTTGACGAGGACGGTCGGCGCACCGAGCTCGGAGGTGACCCGGGCGACCGCCGTCTCGACCTGCTCCGCGTCCGAGACGTCACAGCCGACCGCGATGGCCTTGCCTCCGGCCGCGGTGATCTTCTCGACGGTGTCCTTGCAGGCCGCCTCGTCGAGGTCGAGTACGGCGACGGCACGGCCCTCGGCGGCCAGGCGTACGGCGGTGGCCGCGCCGATACCGCGGGCCGCGCCCGTGACAATGGCGACGCGCTGCTCGGTGGTGGACATGCGGGTTCTCCTCACCCTCGAAACCTCGACAAGCGGTCCGCCGCACCGATCCCGTAGGTGAGCAACCGCTTAGTAGCCTGAGCAGGGCTGACGCTAGAAGCCCGGCAACCCGCTGTCAACGCCCCACCACCGCGCCGTTGCCCACCTCACCTGTGAGACAGGCCGGGACCCGGTGCACGGGCGCCCCACGACGGAGCGCCCGGCCCGCCCGATGGCGGTGCCGGGCGCCCCTCACAGCGACCCCGTGCTCCTCAGCGCACCAACAACTCCACCAGCCGCTCGGCCTCGGCGGCGGGATCGGCGGTCAGGCCGGTGTGCACCGGTCCCGGCTGGACGATGGTGCTGCGCGGTGCGATCAGCCAGCGGAAGCGACGTCCCGCGTCGTCCCCCGCCGCCTGTCCGGCCCGCTCACCGCCCTGGCAGATGCCCTCGACGGCGCCGAGCGCGGCCCGTACGCCGGCCACATCGGCCGTGGGGTCAAGGGCCAGCAGCCGGGCCTCGTCCAGATAGGTCCTGGCCTCGACGAAGCGCCGGGCATGGCAGTACACGACCACACCGGCATTGATCATCTCGCCGCGCTCGACCCGGGGTACGACCTTCAGCAGGGCGTACTCGAAAACATCGCGCCCGTTGTGCAGACCGGTCACTTCACTGCCCTCCGCGGCGGCTTTCCGGCCAGCCATTCCGGTGCCCGCGAGGGCGTGTCCTGGGACGGCTCCCCGAGGGCAATGTGATCGCTGATCGTCCGGGCGCGGGCCACCAGGGTCTTCACATAGGCCTGGCGCAGGACGTCCGGGGAGTCGAAGCCGGGCTCGTGGGCCAGCCATTCGTCCGGGACGTCCGCCGCGATCTCGGTCAGCAGCTCTTCGGTGATCTGCGGCGCGAATTCATCGGCCGCCGATGCGATGTCCGGGCCGAAGGTGGCGAGGACATGGTCGGAGGCGTTGTACGGGCGGGCCGAAGCCTTCTCCGCAGTGGGCCAGTTGTGGTGCCAGATCATCGCCGCGCCATGGTCGATCAGCCACAGTTCGCCGTGCCACACCAGCAGATTGGGGTTACGCCAGGACCGGTCGACGTTGTTGATCAGCGCGTCGAACCACACCACACGACCCGCCTCGCGGGCACTGACCTCGAAGGCGAGCGGATCGAAGCCCAGCGACCCAGGGAGGTAGTCCATCCCCAGATTGAGCCCGCCACTGGCCTTCAACAGCTCCTGGACCTCCTGGTCGGGCTCGCTCAGACCGATGACGGGGTCGAGCTGCATCTGCACCAGATCCGGCACCCGCAGCCCGAGCCGACGCCCCAGCTGCCCACAGATGATCTCGGCAACGAGCGTCTTGCGCCCCTGCCCGGCACCGGTGAACTTCATGATGTACGTACCGAGATCGTCCGCTTCCACGATCCCCGGGAGCGATCCACCTTCACGCAAGGGCGTGACATAGCGGGTCGCGGTGACTTCAGTCAGCATTTTCCCAGGCTACCTGGCACCCCAGATGGGAGATCCAAGGATTTTCTTCCACCGCCAGCGCGCACACGAATGCCCTTCCTGCACGCCGGGGAGAATCTGGAGAGTCTCGACCGGCATGACGCTGGACACCTGCCGAGCACACGCCTTTCTTCAGGAAACCGGTGTCATCCACGATGAGCACGGCCTCGGGGCCGCCAAGGCGCTCGATGGCGGACCGGTGCCGGCGCAGTCCGGCGTGGGCGTTGAGTCCCAGCAGCGCCGTCCGGCTCGCGTGGGACCCCTGCCATGGGACGGCCGGCCCCGTCCGGCACTTCTGTCGCAACTCACCCTTTGCGTATGGTGTCTTGAGACCGCAGAGCGCGGTCGAAGGGAGATACTCATGCCTACGCAGACCAGCCGCGCATCACACAACCTTCCTCGCTTCGAAGACGCAGAACCGCTCGGCCCACAGGACGCGGAGTTCGCCAGGGACATCAAGGCCGTGCTGGAGAAGCACGGCAACCTGGACCGGTTCGGTCTGGTCCTGTTACACGACCACTTCTCGGTCGGCGGCGACGAAGTGCTCGTCGAGACGAACGATCCGCAGGCCCGCACACTCCACGTCGAGGTGGAGAAGAAGGGAGAGACCAAGCACGCCCACCCATCGCAGTGGCGGTTCGTCGCGGACTTCGACAAGGCGACCACCGCACAGAGCGACAGCATCCCCTACGAGGTGCTGATGCTGTGCCTGACGCTTGCCTGCGAGAAGCGCTGAGGCCGGGCGGCACCGGCTGACACGGGCGCGCACATGGGGAGGGCTGTACGAGTTCCCTCGGGTACAGCCCTCGCTGTGCTTCGCCCCACCTCGGGGCATCCTCGCCGATGTCCTCGGCTGAGCCGAGCGATGAGGAGCTTGAGCACAGCGAGATACGTCGTCCGCTCGTCCGGCGGCGCGAAGTCGGCAGGTTCGCACGGCCGGTGTCCGAGGCCCACAGCCGGTCTGACAGCCACGACAGGAGGGCCCTTCTGGTGGCGGCGCGATCCCCACACTCCGGCCACTCGCACGAGAGAGACGTACCCATGACACAGCGGCCTGCCACCACCCCGTACAACAGCGGCTTGTTGAGCAATGACGCCCAGCGTGAACGTGACCGCTTGGAGTCCATCCAACGCAGCGTCGACGCGTTCACCACCGGAATCCTTGATGGCCTTCCCATCGAAGCCTCATGGAACTGCCTGGAACTGGGCGCGGGCACCGGCTCCATCGCCTACTGGCTCGCCGACCGCTGCCAGGATGGACGCGTGGTCGCTGTCGATCTCGACACCCGCCACCTGGACGCGGGCCGGGCGGCGAATCTGGAGATCCAGGAAGCCGACATCACGCGCGGGGACTACCGGCCTGGCAGCTTCGACCTCATCCATGCCCGTTACCTGTTCTGCCATCTTCCGGACCGCGACGAGATGGTCGCGCGGGCCGCCCGCTGGCTCTCCCCCGGTGGCTGGCTCGTCCTCGAAGAGCCCTACCACCTGCCGGCCGACACCTCGCCCATCCCGCTGGTCCGGCGCATCCTCGACGCCTATCAGCGCACCTACCGCGCGCACGGAGCCGACATGACCTGGGCCCGCGCCCTGCCCTCACTCCTCGCGCGCAACGCACTGACCGAGGTGGCCTTCGCCGGAAACCTCGGCTGCATGGGCGGGCTGGACAAGGACCGCTGGCTCCCTCTCATCACCCAGGCGGCCCCCGCTCTTCTCGCCGACGGTCTCATCACTGAAGCCGACCTGACCGAGTTCGCCACCCTGTTGAAGGACCCAACGTTCATCGACATCCCGCAAGTCACCATCTCCGCATGGGGCCGCCGCCCCCGGGAAATGCCGAACGCGTCGGTCTGATCGGGAGACCGTCAAGCCTTCCCTGGCCTTCCGCCCACGGCACAGGCAAGCCAGAGCAGCCGCGGGTGACGCCGCTTGGGCGGAGCGCGGACCGGGTGTCGTTCTGGTTGTGCTGGGGGCCCGCGTGGTCTCTGCCTCTGCCTCTGCCTCTGCCTCTGCCTCTGCCTGCTGTTCACGCCCGGCGCAGTGCGGAGTGGCCCGCGAAGCGCGCCGAGTCGCCCAACTCCTCTTCGATCCGGATCAGTTGGTTGTACTTCGCCGTGCGGTCGGACCGGGAGAGTGAGCCGGTCTTGATCTGACCGCAGCCGGTAGCCACCGCCAGATCCGCGATGGTGGTGTCCTCCGTCTCGCCCGAGCGATGCGACATGACAGCCGTCCAGCCCGCCTGGTGGGCCGTGGCCACCGCGGCCAGCGCCTCGGTCAGGGTCCCGATCTGATTGACCTTGACCAGGACCGAGTTGCCGACGCCGGTGCGGATGCCCTCGCGCAGCAGCGTCTCGTTGGTGCAGAACACGTCGTCGCCGGTGAGCTGACAGCGGTCGCCGACGCGGGCGGTCAGCTCGCGCCAGCCGTCCAGGTCGTTCTCCGCCATCGGGTCCTCGATGGAGACGACCGGGTAGGCGTCGATGAGCTTGGCCAGGTAGTCGGCGTGCTCGGAGGGGCTGCGGCGCACCCCCTCGCCCGCGTAGTCGTACACCCCGTCGCGGAAGAACTCCGACGACGCCGGGTCCATGACCAGGCCGATGTCCGTGCCGGGGCGGTAGCCGGTGCGCTCGATGGCGGTCATCACGAAGTCGAGCGCCTCCTCAGCGGTACGGAGCGCGGGCGCGAAGCCACCCTCGTCGCCGACGCCCGTGGAGTGCCCGGCGGCCAGCAGATCGCGGCGCAGGGAGTGGAAGACCTCGCTGCCCATACGGACGGCTTCGGCGAAGGTGTCCGCGCCCACGGGAGCGATCATGAACTCCTGGAAATCCAGCGGATTGTCGGCGTGGGCGCCGCCGTTGACGATGTTCATCATCGGCAGCGGCAGGAGGTGGGCGTCGGCGCCGCCGAGGTAGCGGTAGAAGGGCTGGCGGTGGGCCGCCGCGGCGGCCTTGGCGGCGGCGAGGGAGACGCCGAGGATCGCGTTGGCGCCGAGCCGGGACTTCGTGGCGGTGCCGTCGAGGGCGACCAGCGCGGCGTCGAGACCCGCCTGGTCCGCCGCGTCCCGGCCGCGCACGGACGCCGCGATCTCCCCGTTGACGTGGGCCACCGCGCGGTCGACGCCCTTGCCGTGCCAGCGCGCGGAGTCTCCGTCGCGCAGTTCCACGGCCTCCCGCGCACCGGTGGAGGCACCGGAGGGGACAGCCGCGCGCCCCAGGGCCCCGTCCGCCAGGACGACGTCGACCTCGACCGTGGGGTTGCCCCGGCTGTCGATGATCCGGCGGGCGATGACGGTCTCGATGGCGGTCTCAATGGCGGCGTTGACGGTTCCGACTGCCGTTGCGGACATGGGAGTTCCTTCCCGTTGTCGTGTGCCGTGGCCCCGGCTGCGACAACGCTGGCGCTGAGCCCGACAACGCCAAACCCTACAGCAATGCTGCTCAGTTTTGCTGCATATCTGACCTATGCAGCATTGCTGCGCAGGTCAGGTATGCAGGTCAGGCACGCAGGCCTGCTGACCAACGGGGTAAAGTGCCCTATGCCCACCTCGGAAGCCGCCGCCATCGCCGCCGAACTGCGCACCGCGATGGGCAAGCTCACCCGACGCGTCAAACACGAGGACCGCATCCCCCTCGGCCAGGCCGCCGTGCTCGGTGCACTCGACCGCAACGGCGCCATGACCACCAGCGACCTCGCCGCAGATCAGCGCGTACGCCCCCAGTCGATGGCCCGGTCGGTGGGGCTGCTCATGGAACAGAACCTGATCACGCGCCGGGCACACCCCACGGACGGCCGCAAGTCGCTGGTCGAGCTGTCGGACGCGGGCCGGACCGCGCTCGAAGCGGAGCGCGGCCGCAGGGCCGGTTGGCTCGCGCAGGCCATCGAGGCCGAACTCACAGATGAGGAACGGGCGTTGCTGGCACAGAGCGCCGCCCTGCTGGAGCGGCTCGCCACCCACTAGTGCCCCGACTAGCGCCCCGACAGGCAGCGTTCGCCCCGTCGTGACGCCCGGCACGCTCCTCCAAGCTCTCGGCTTCGCTCAAGCAGCGACGTGCCCCCTTCGATCGTCGGCTTGGTCCTGGAGGAGATCGCCGTGGACGGCGCGATCACCAAAACGCCCGGCACCCATGCGTGGCAGAACGCCTCCCAGCGCCTCGCTCGCTGCTACGAACGCCGCGCCACCGTCATCGACGCCTTCTTCGACGCCTTCTTCGTCGCCTTCTTCGTCGCCTTCTTCGTCGCCTTCTTCGACCTTGCCGACACGCTCGTCACGGTCCGTCGTCTGATCCGCCGAGCCTGAACCACCCACCGCTGGGACACCCGTCCCCGGCGCCGCCCATGACTGATCACCAGGGCACGGGCGTTCCGTCCCAGGAGAAGAAGCCACCGGTGGGGCCGTCATCCGGCAGCAGGGCCAGGCGGAGAGCACCCTGGGCGGCCTCGGCCGGATCGCCCCCGGCAGCGGCGGCCCGGGGGTTGAGATCGGTGGCCCGCAGGCCAGGGGCGAGCGCGTTGACCTTGAAGCCGTCCTCGGCCAGCGTCTGGGCGTAGAAGACGGTGAGGGCATTGAGGGCGGCCTTGGAGGACCGGTAAGCGGCTCCGCCTCCGCTTCCCGGGGTGAACTGGGGGTTGGGGGTGGTGCTCCAGGTCAGTGACGCGGTGCCACTGGAGACGTTGACGATGCGCGGGCGCGGGGACCGGCGCAGGGTGGGCAGGAAGGCGTTGGTCACCGCCACCACCCCGAACACGTTGGTCTCGTATGTACGCCGGAAATCCTCGACGCCGGTGTCGGCCGGCGGGGCGAGTGACGGTGCGATGCCGGCGTTGTTGACCAGCACGTCCAGGCGGTCCACCTGAGCCGCGGCCGGTGCGATGCTGCCGGGATCTGTCACGTCGAGGACCAGCAGGCGGGCCCCGGCGCCGATCTCCTCGACGGCCCGCTGCCCGCGTCCGGGGTCGCGGGAGCCCACGTACACGGTGAGGCCCTCGGCGGCGAGCAGCCGGGCGATATGCTGGCCGATGCCCTTGTCGGCACCGGTGACCAGAGCTGTGTGTGCGTTCATGGCCACTACGTTTCCCTGGTCGTGGGTGCCCTGCCAGGGACAGCCTGTACCAGGCAGTGGGAGGAGGCGGCATGGTGCGGCAGGAGCTGGCCCACTACCTGCGGGACCGCCGGGCGGCCCTGCGTCCGCACGAGATCGGCCTGGCGGCGACGGGCACCGACCGCCGCACACCGGGTCTGCGCCGCGAAGAGGTGGCGGAGCTCGCGCACATGTCGGTCGACTACTACACGCGGCTGGAGCAGGCCCGGGGGCCGCGGCCATCGGCCCGGATCCTGGACGCGCTGGCCCGCGCACTGCGGCTCACACCGGCCGAGCGCAGCCACCTGTTCCGCCTGGCGGGTTCGAGCGCGCCGCCCGGCATCAGCGCCGTGCGGCGGGTACGCCCGCACGTGGCCCGGATGCTGGAGCGGCTGCCGGAGACCGGTGCCATCGTCACCGACGCGGTGTACGACGTCATCGCCTGGAACCCCCTGGCCCGGGCACTGCTCCGCGCCGGCCCTGGAGACGGGACGACGAACCTGGCCCGACGCCGCTTCCTGAGCCAGGAGCGGATGCGCGAGAGCTCCAGCGCCGAGGAATTCGGGCACATCGTGGTGGCGCGGCTGCGCCGGGCCGCGGACCGCTACCCGCATGACCCGCAGCTGGCCGCCCTGCTGGCCGAACTGCACGCCGGGAGTGAGGAGTTCCGGCAGATCTGGCAGGCGCGTCCGGTCCACACTCCCGGCCACCGCACCAAGACCCTGGACCATCCGGAGGCCGGTGCGCTGCGGTTGAACTGCGACGTCCTGCTCGTGCCCGAGGATGACCAGGAGGTCGTCCTGATATCGGCCGACCCCGGATCACCTGCCGCGCGGACCCTGCGCAGGCTGGCCAGGCAGACGACCTGACACGAAGGATGCGCACAGGTCTCACCAGCCGTCACGGAGCGTCGCACCTCCATGGTCACCGGGGCTGGTGCCCATCTCGATGCTGAGGCTTGCCACGCCGCCTGTCCGCGCGGGTTCTTAAGGTTTTCGCTCCGTGGCGGCCTTCGAGGCGTTCGGCATTCCGCGACCGGCTCGGCCTCTCGCCCATGTCCTACGTCCGCAACCTGCGACTCGACCGGATTCGTGAGGACATCCTCGCCTCCACCGACCCCATCAGCACGATCGCCTATCGGTGGGGTGTCCACCACCTTGGCCGCTTCGCCGGCCAGTATCGCCACCGCTTTCACGAACTGCCCTCGGACACGGCAGCCCGGAGGTAGACCCAGCCTCTCCTTCCCTCCTTGCCACGCTCCCCCGCGCATCCTGCAACCGTCGCGGGCGGGGACCGCGCCGGCTTTACGTCCTCGCAGGCCACACAGCGCGCGGCGTCAGCGGGGCGCCGGAGTCCAGCGGTGCCCACGCCGGCCACCCCCCAGTCCTGAAACGGCTCAACTCCTCAGAGCGGGGTACCCACGTGGTGGTACCTGCCGGTTGGCCCGGGAGGCACCACCACACCTCTGTCTGCTCTCGGCCTCGGACGGCCGGTCAGCGGGCCGCCCTTCGAGCTGTCAGATATCAGCTCCCGGCGTTTTGTTCACCTTCAGGTCCTTCGGAATCGCCGGCAGCAGTCGCTGCTTCGAGGTGACCTCGCGGATCGCATGAGGGTTGGTGAAGGTCTGTTGAGGGGCCTGATGGAAGGTGACGGCCGGGCCTGTCTTGCGCAGATTGCCCCCCTTGGGGGCGAGGCCTTTGAGCGCCGGGAGCCGGTAGGACTTCGCTCCGTGCAGCGCCTGGTCCAGGAAGGAAGCGGTGATCTGAGCGGCCTGGGCCTGGGCTGCCGCCGGTGCGGCAACCTTGGAGGCCGGGCAGTCCCCGACCCCGCCCTCCTTCGTGTCCGTCGGGGGGAGGTTGGTGTTGAGCATCCGGTGGCCCGTACCCGCGAGGAGTACGTCCGCCGCGACCTTCGTCGAGCCCGACTTGGCCAGATCCTTCATCTCCTCCAGGCCGGCGCTCGGTTCGACGTCCTCGTCACACCCTCCGCGGACATTGAGGACGGGGACCTTGTGCGTCGGCTTCTCGGCCCCTGCGGCGGGTTCGAGGGCGACGGCGCCGAAGAGGCCGGCCCGCTTGGCGGCCTGCGGTGACAGGACGTAGCCACCGGCCCGGCTGTGCCCGACCAGCCCCACGCGGGAGGTGTCGATCCGCCCCTGGACCCCTGGGATGTTCAGGCCGTGGTTGACGCCGTTGTTGAGATCGGAGAGCAGTCGTAGATGCGCGTTGATCAGTTCCGTGTAGCCCTTCTCCGGATGGGTCTCGCCTGACCACCATGTTTCCGGGGAGACGACGTCGATGGACACGGCGGCGAAGCCCTTGCGGGTCAGTGCCTGCACGACGTGTGACAGACCCACGTCATGGCGCAGGTAGTCAGGACCAAGGTTGGGGTTTCCGGCATCGCCGGGTTTGGCGCAGACCAAGGGCCATTGAGCCTTGACCGGCTTACGGGGGAAGTAGGGCGGCTTGTCGGAGTAGGCGCAGTTGTGATGCGAGCCGTGCATGACGACGACGACCGGGTGGGGTCCTTTCCCCTTGGGCATGCCGAGGACGCCGTGCACCTGTGTCGGGTTCCCCAGTGGCGAGCTGGTGATCTTGAGGAGGCCAGGGGCGAGTTGATAGCTGGTCAGGCTTGCTCGGTCACTGGGCTTCGGCGTGCTCGTGGTATCCGCCGACGCTTCGGAGGCGCCGCATACGAGGGTCATGGCGAGGGTGGCGGTCACGGCCGTGAAGCTCGCAGACCGGAGTTTTCGCGTATTCACAGCTGGAAGGATGCGTATGGCGAATGAGGGGTTCCGACGGCTGATTGCTGCCCCTGAGCAACTTCCGTAATGGTGCCACCGAACCGAACTCGCCGACGACGTGGCCGCACGACTCATCCACGGTCTCCAGGACAACCACACTCGCGACCACGCCTTGGAGTACCCACAGGACTCACCACCTCCCGCTGTCCGACGACTGCCCTGGAAGCAGCGCTACGTCAGTTGACGGAGGCATCAGCCCTCGAATGGTTCGTACCGTGCAGGCTCCATGACGGATCACAGCAATGGAGGGGCAAGCCCGTGAGCGGCCAGCGATCTGGGCCGATCCCAAAGAGCATGACCCGCCGAAGGAGAATGGAAAGACCGTAATTATTGACGCGACCTCGCGCCGTCCGCTACGTACGGTAGCGGCATCCATCCCGCTCGCACTCATCGTCGCCTTGCCGGTGCTCAGTGCCGGACCAGCCCACGCAGCAAGTCCCAACGCCCTATTGGGCATCTCCATGTCGACGGCCCATCACGGTGTCGATCTCCAGGTGGGTGTGCCGTACGACGCAGAGTATTGGACTGACGCCAAAATCGAGCGAGGGGGAGCCAACTCAACCTGGAGTTTCGGGATCAATCCCCAAACTAACGACGGAAGATTCGCAATTCGCAATGACTCACTTACGGCGTGCCTCGACTTCAACACCGACAACAATCACGTCGTCGAGAATAGCTGTGACTGGAAAAACAGCAAACAGAACTGGTACGCCCAGCCATCGGATATTGGCGGCGACTACTTCGTGATACGGAACGTCAACAACGATAAGTGCATGGCCACCGTTGGCGGAACCGACAACCCCGTGGTGGGGCTCGAAGACTGCGCTAAGGGCGACAAGGAACAAGCGTGGCTCATGTCCTCCAAGAGCGGCTCCGAGTCTCCACAACCCATGCTCTCTGAACTGGCCGTCAAATACGGTCTGAGCCAGTTCGACCGCAAGTCCAGTGTCATCAAATCGGCAACGTACGAGGTGACTGGAGAGACCACAGCGAAGCTCGGTAACTACGAAAACGTGACGGTGGGTGGGGTCACGGAGAACCTCACGACTGAAATCATGGACGCAGCCGTGGCTTGGGCCCAGACCACCGGGACGACATACACCGTTGGAGGAGATGTCACCTACACAACAGGCGCCAGTATGGGGTTCGAACTCGGTCCGGTAAAGGCGACGGTTCAGTCTTCCCTGGCGGTTGGGGTCAACTGGTCGACGGCCACGAGACAGGATCAAACGCTCACTAGCACCCGGACCATCCACATCAAGCCCGGCACGTACGGCTGGATCATGCGGGCCCAGCTGGAGAAGACCGTGCGCGGCCCGTGGACGATCACCAACGACATGGGGACGACGTGGACCGGCCTCGGAACCGCCACCGTACCTGTCGAAAAAGTCGACGGCATGGAAAGCAAGGTCACCGGTTGCACCTCTGACAGCAAAGACCCGATCTGCACGAAGAGCGATCCCGGGAAGCCGTAGTGCATTCGCGGGCCCGGTCAGGCCCGTCGGCACATCGGCGGGCCTGACCGGGCCGCATGGTGCCGGCTCCGTGGATGTTGCGGCCTTCGCGTAGCGGTGGCGATGCCTCGCCGCTGCTTGAGGCGTTGCTGCATCGCTCGACGGTGTTGCGCAGCTTGGAGACCCCGCGGTCGAAGGCGGTTGCTCGCCGGCCTGCCCAGCGACGAGCGGGAAGGTCGGCGAGGGCCGTGCCATGCCGCGTTCGACAGGAGCCCGGGCCTGGGCGAGAGCACGGTGACCGTGTGCTGGGTCGGGGTACGTGCTTGGTCGAGTAGCCGCCGCGGCTGTCGCCGACTCGGTCGCATTCGGCGAGGGTGCCGACCAGCAGGACGAAAGCCCGGGTCGCGATCACGCAGCACTGTTCGGCGATCGTGTGGTCGCGGGTGGGCATCAGGGGTGCCGTCCACGATGAGCACGGTGTCCTAGCGGAACCGCTGCCGCGGGTGCAGCGCGAGCATGGGCCCGAGGTGGTCGATGATGCGGTCAGCGGCGGACTTCGAGACTCCGAACAGCAGGGCAAGCTGGCGCATCGTCAAGTTCGTGCGCCAGTACGCCGCCACCAGGAGCGTCCGGTCCTCCAGCGACAGGCTCCACGGCCTGCCCCGCCGTGCCACATCCGCACCCTCGCGGTGCAACGCAGTCACCAGCTTGCCGAAGTAGCGCGGACTCAGCCCGGTGAACGGGGCTATCCAGGAAGCCTCCGACGCCGTGATCACACCAGCCACATCAAGATCATCTCGCCTGTGACCGGTTATGGGGCAACCCCTTGGCCGACCTCCATCGCCTGCCCTCTCCGAGGTGTCTGACCTGCCGTTGGCTGCCCGGTGTACGGCTAGCGATTGCCCGGGCGGGAAGCCTTCGCCCCAGAGGTGCGCGTTGCCATTACAGCAACAATAGTTGCCGTCCTGGGCGCGGTGGTCGCAGCCTGATGCTGGACCAAAGGTCGTCGACAACAACCAGGAGGCCACACGATGGCTACCCATGAAGGCGTCGGATCCGCACTGAGCGAGGACGGCAACGGGCCGTTGGGCAACCGCGTGCACCACGTTCGAGCTGGCGAGTTGGATGGCCATGCCGCCATCAGTGGCGGCACAGTCGGCTCGAAGAAGCTCTGGATGGGCCTGGTGGAGAATGCGCCGTTGAGTGCAACGGACAACCATCATCACGGCGAATCTGAGGCGGGGATCTACGTGGTCAGCGGTCACCCCGTGTTCGTCTTCCACGACGGCGTACAGGAGGTACGGATCTCCGCCGATCCTGGCGACTTCCTGCTTGTCCCCCCGTTCGTCCCGCATCGCGAGGAGCATCCCGACCCGAACGAGCCCGTGGTCGTCGTGATCGCACGGACCACGCAAGAGCCGATCAAGGTCTCCGTGCCCGAGCTGTACCAAGTCAAGGAGACAGGCACGCGGTAGGAAGAAGACGTGGACCGGTTGATCGGGTGAAGCACCCGCGCCCCGTTCCAGACACTCCGGTAGGACTCCTACCGTGTGGATGATCGGTGCTGACTCCACCGTCACTCACGGAGGAGCCAGACGCAGCGACCCCGGAAGCGCGACTCGTGCGACCGGGTCACGCGAACTCCCGCCGGAGACCGTACAGCCCCTGGCGGGCTTCCAGGTCGCGGTCGCGTCCTCCTGGTCGGAGTGGGCGATCGCGAGGTCGTCCTTGAGGTCGACCGTGACCTGTCCCGTCGGTCTCCGGGGCATTGTCGCCCGTCAGCGACCAGCCCCGGCCACGGGCTTCGGCCCGTGCGGACCGGACGGCCTGCAGAGCTTTCTCGCCGGAGGCGGCGAGCGTGTCGATCAGGCGGGAGATGGTCGGGGCGGAGGCGACCGGGCCGAAGGCGGCCGGCTCACACCGCAGTATCGCGACGTCCGCGAGACAGTCCCCGCCGAGAGCGACGTCCAGATGATCCGGTCAGCGGCGGACTTGGAGACGCTGAACAGCGGGGCGAGCCGACGCAGCATCAAGTTCGTGCGCCACTACGCCGCGACCAGCAGCACCGGTTCCTCCAACGGCAGGCCCCACGGCCGCCCGCGCCGCGTTTCTTCCGCGATCTGGCGACGCACCACCGTCACCAACTTGCCGAAACAGCGCGGGCTCAGCCCGGTGAACGGGGCTGTCCAGGACAGCTCCGACACCGTGATCACACCCGCCACACCAAGGTCATCTCATCTGTGACCAGCGGTTACGGGGCAACCTCTACTCCACCGCATACAGCAGATTGTACTCAGCGCCATCCGCTCTGAAGCGCAGACTGCGCTCACCAGGCGTATCCGTGATCCACTGCTCCCCGAGCTTGCCATCCCCGGCTGTTCCGCCGTCGTCCCCCAGAGAGACGGCAATCGTTCCCGTGAAGTCGCAGTCGTACTTGACGGTGTACATCCGGTCTCCCAGCACCGTCCCATTCCACACAGTGCCACGATTCTGGACGACAAGCCTCGGCTCGTCGAAGCCGCTCCAGTCCTCAGTCGTGACGCACTTGAGCTTCTCCAGATAGAGCTTGGCCATACCGTCCCCAGTGAAGGATCCTTCTCGACACTTCGCATCCTGCCGAGCCTCAATAAACGATCACTAAACGAATGGACGCGGCACTCACCGCCAAGGCGATGCCCCGCCCGGGGCCGCCAAGGCGACGCCCCGCCCGGGGGCGCATTCAACAAGTCGTCGCAACACATGGAGTGTTGGGGTCGCACCGCAGGTGTTGCATGCCGTGCGGGCCGGCCTCCCCGGCCCACTGCGCGATCGTCCAGCAGTTCTTGCGCGGTAGGCCCAACAACAGGTTCATCACCAACCGCCCGGCACGCAGGTGGGATTCGTACCGGGCGAACCGGCCCGCGATCCGGCTCATGACCACCTAAAACGCCTCGCGCCATCGGGCGGGAACTGCACCATGGCCTGCGGCCACCGTCTCATCGTCAGTCCGCACAACTCACGATGATCAACGGTGGCCGCGCCCTTCTTCGCGCCGGCCCGACCAGCGAGATCACGATCTCTGCAGGAGCACTAACAGCGAAAGGTCGTGGTCGCGTCGAGGGCGGCCCTGTCGGTCGTGATGTGGTTGACCGGCGCACTCTCGTCGGCGTAACCGAAGGAGATCCCTACCAGAAGCTTCCCGCGGTCCACGCCGAGTTCGCCACGAACGGTGTCGGCGTAGAAGCTCAGCAGTCCCTGCGGGCAACTGGCCAAGCCGTACGCGGTCATAGCCAGCAGCAGCGTCTGGGTGTAGATCCCGACATCCGCGGCCAGTCGTGCCCCGGCGCCCCCGGCCGTGAAGAGGAACGCGATGTGCGGGGCGCCGTAGAAGCGCAGGCTCTCGGCGTCGAAGGCGGCGCGGGCCGCGTGGTCGTTCCGGCCGATGCCCAGCGCGCCGTAAAGCGCTGTGCCGAACGCGGCGCGGCGACGCTGCTGGGCTATCGAGTACATGTCCTCGTGGTAGGGGAAGTCGACCGTGGTGCGCCGCTCGGCGTGGGCCGCCTGAAGCGCGTCGGCGAGGCGGTCCCGAAGCGACCCGCTCACCACCTCGACCTGCCAGGGCTGTGTGTTCGAGCTGGACGGTGCGGCGCCGGCGAGCGCGAAGACCGCGCGCAAGGTCTGCTCGGGCACCGGGTCGGGCCGGAATGCGCGGGTCGCGCGGCGGCCTCGGATCAGCTTCTCCGCGTAGCCGCTCAGCTCGGTCGGGTGGGACGGGCTCATGGTGGTACTCCTCGGACGTCTTAGGTAAACGGAAACGTGTACTTGAGCTCGACCGTAATGGCGACTCCGCCTAAAGTAAACGTTCGCGTATACTTGAGCCATGGAGGCAACGACCACGAAGACCCAACGCCGGGGGCGCGGCGGGCGTGAACGGATCCTGGCCGCAGCCGCCGTGCTGTTCGCGAACCAGGGGATCAACGCGACCGGTATGGAGCAGGTTGCGGAGGCCGCGCCGGTATCCAAACGCACTCTCTACGCGCATTTCCCGGCCAAGAGCGACCTGGTGATCGCCCACTTGCAAGAGCTGGCCGCATCCGGACGGACCCTGGAGAGCGTGCTCACCCGCGAGGATCTCGGTCCTCGGGAGCGGATTCTCCAGCTGTTCGACCTCCCGGCACCGGACGCGTCCCCGGTGCGCGGGTGCCCGTTCATCGATGCCGCGGCCGAGTTCCCCGACCCGCAAAGCGCGATCCACACGTACGCACGCGAGCAGAAGCTGCTGATGGCGCAGCTCGTCACCGAGCTTGCTGCGGAGCTGGGCGCTGCCGAGCCTGCCACGCTCGCCGAGCAGTTGGTCACGCTCGCCGACGGCGCGGCCAGCCGCGCGATGGTGCTGAATCGGCCGGACTACGGTCGACACGTGCGCGCCGCGGCGGAAATCCTGCTCGACCGGGCTCTCACGCCGATGAGTTAAGAAAGGTTACGGCCGGCCTTGCGGCGGACGCTTGAACATCCCTCCGTTGCCGTTCGGCTGCCCCCCATCGACACCCACGGGGATACGCAGCGGGCGTGATGCCGACGGTGTCACGGAATCGGGCACGCATGTTAGCCATGCTTGGCATCGCCCGGCTGCACAACCTCGCCCTCACGGGACAACTCCCGCCCCGTGCGAGACCAGAGAGGTCCAGGCGGCTTCCCAGATCTCCGGCTCGGAGATTGCTCAGTCGATACAGAACTCGTTGCCCTCGATGTCCAGCATGGGGATACACGAATCGTTGCCGTCATACAGCGTTTGCAGGTGTACCGCGCCGAGCGGGACCAGTCGCGCGCATTCGGCCTCAAGTGCGGCGAGGCGCTCCTGACCCACGAGACCGGTGCCGACCCGCACATCAAGGTGCAGCCGGTTCTTGGCAGCCTTCCCTTCGGGGACGCGCTGGAAGTACAGTCGCGGACCCACTCCTGAGGGATCTATGCAGGCGAACCATGAATCCCGCTGCTCAGGTGGCTGCGAGCCCTTGAAGTCGTCCCAGGTGGCAAACCCCTCCGGTGGCGGCGGTACGACGTACCCCAACACCTCGCACCAGAAACGGGCGAGGCGCTCAGGTTCCGCGCAGTCGAAGGTGACTTGGAACTTCTTGATCGCTGACATCGGCGCACGATAGCAGGGCAACTCTGTCGCTCATTTCCGTAGGTGGATCTGCCCGCCATCCGTCGCGCCCTGGGCCGCATGGGACGCCAAGTGATCAAACCGGACAGTCCACGAGAACGACGCGACCGTGGCGGCGGAGCGCACCAGTGGTCCCAGGATCCAGTCCTGACCGCCCACTTACCCGGGATGTCGGCTCTCCGGCGGGACTGTCGGTGATCCATAGGCGATGTGTCGGTGGCCCCTGGAACCATGGGTGGCGAGTTGCCCAGCGGAGCAGCCGCAGCCGCCTTCAACGCAAGGGAGCCCCATAGCCATGTCGTCCACGTCCTCCGCCCTGCCCTGGGATGTCCAACGGCTGCCGCGGGCCGATGGCCGCGTCTTCCTGGTCACCGGCGGCAACGCCGGCATCGGGTACTTCGTCGCGGAGCAATTATCGGCAACCGGAGCCACCGTCGTACTCGGCAGCCGGAATCCCGCGAAGGCCGAGGTCGCGACGGCCTCGATCCGTGCGCATGTCCCTGGCGCGCGGGTGCGGGCCGTACGGCTGGACCTCGCCGACCTCTCGTCGCTCGCCACAGCGGTGGAATCACTGGAGGTGGAATGCCTCGACGCCGTGGTCCACAACGCCGGTGTCGCGCTTGACGACCCGCCGCGCAGGGAGACCGGGGACGGTCACGAGCTCATGTTCGGCACGAACCACCTCGGGCACTTCGCGTTGACCCGGTGGCTGATGCCGCTGCTGTCGGCTGCGCCGGCGGCCCGCATGGTGACCATGGGCAGCTTCGCGGCGAAGTCCGAGCGGCTCGACCTGGACGACCTGCAGTCCCGGAAGGACTACCGGCCCAAACGCGCCTACGGACGCTCCAAGTTGGCACAGATGTACTTCGGCGTCGAACTCGACCGCCGCCTGCGTGCTGCCGGCAGCACGGTGGCGAGCGTGGTGGTCCATCCCGGTGGTGCGCTGGACTCCCTCACCCCGTCACTGCCGCCGGTCCATGTGCGAACCACCGGCGCACGGCTGAGCGCGGCACCGGCGACCCTCCTCGTCCAGGGCAAGCACGCCGGCGCATGGCCCGCGGTCCGGGCGGTGCTCGACCCGGCCGTGCGTGGAGGCCAACTGTGGGGACCGCGCGTCTTCGGCCTGCGCGGCGAACCCCGACGCGAGCCGGTGTGGAACCACCTCACCGACACCTCCGTCGCGGCGCGCTTGTGGGAGGCAAGCTGTGATCTGACCGGCGTCGACCTCGGCACCATCCCCGGATAGCCTCCGCAGCCTGCGGGCCGTGCCGTCGTCGGTACCGATCTGTCCGGCCTCGACGAGCACGGTCGCCTGGTCTCCGTGCCGAAGGGGGAAACAGCGCTCTACGGCATACCGCGCGTCAGATGCCGACTGTGCGGCCGGACCGATGCTGCGAGGCGGCGTTCAGCGGCTCAGTGTCGTGTGGGAAGCCCGGCCGGGCACGCCGGGAATCGGTCTCGGCCCGTGTCACGTCGCCTACCCAGGCGGAACGATCAGCACCACAGCGTCGGGCCGACGATCAGTACCACAGCGTCGGGCCGAACTGTCACGTTGTGTTAGCCTCAAACGTTTGGACGGGCGTGACGGCTGGCGATTCCGTCCGTCGGGTTCCCCTTGTTCGTCGCCTGCTCCTCCCTGTTGTTGGTCGGCTGCTCCTCCTGTTGTTCGTCGGCTGCTCATTCCTGCCGGGCCTTCCTCGGTACGTTCCCCATGCGGAAGGCTCTTCATGAACCACCCGGACCGCCCCGGCACCTCGCACGGCGACCTCGCCCAGCCAGTGCCCGTGACCCCGACGGTGTCCCCGGTCGCCTCCTTCGCCGGCCTGGACCTGCCGGCCGAGGTGCTGCGAACGCTCACCGAGCTCGGCGTGCGCGAGCCCTTCCCGATCCAGGCGGCCACCCTGCCCCACGCCCTCGCAGGACGCGACGTCCTGGGGCGCGGACGCACCGGATCGGGCAAGACGCTCGCCTTTGGCCTGCCGCTGCTCGCACGGACGGCCGGGCGGCGCGCGGAGTCCAAGCAGCCCCTCGCCCTGATCCTGGTGCCCACCCGGGAGCTGGCCCAACAGGTCACCCAGGCGCTCGCGCCGTATGCCGACGCGCTCCGGCTGCGGATGGCCACGGTCGTCGGCGGCCTGTCGATCGGCCGGCAGGCCGCTGCGCTGCGCGACGGGGCCGAGGTCGTCGTCGCCACCCCTGGCCGCCTGCACGACCTCATCGAGCGCAAGGCCTGCCGCCTCGGACGGGTACGGATCACCGTCCTCGACGAGGCTGACCAGATGTGCGGCATGGGCTTCTTGCCGCAAGTCAGCGAGGTCCTCGACCAGGTGCACCACGACGGCCAGCGGATGCTGTTCTCCGCCACGCTGGACCGCGACGTCGATCACCTGGTCCGGCGCTACCTCCATGACCCCGTCGTCCACTCGGTCGACCCGTCCGCGGGCGCGGTCACGACCATGGACCACCATGTGCTGGTCGTCCATGGCCCCGACCGGTATGCCGTCGTCACGGAGATCGCCGCCCGCGACGGCCGCGTGCTGCTGTTCCTGGACACCAAGCACGCGGTCGACCAGCTCACCCGGCATCTGCGGGCCAGCGGAGTGCACGCCGCGGCCCTGCACAGCGGAAAGTCCCAGCCGCAGCGCACCCGGACCCTGGCACAGTTCAAGAACAGCCAGATCACCGTCCTGGTGGCGACCAATGTCGCGGCCCGTGGCCTGCACATCGACGACCTCGATCTGGTGGTCAACGTCGACCCGCCCACCGACCCCAAGGACTATGTGCACCGCGCGGGCCGCACTGCCCGGGCCGGTGAGTCCGGCCGCGTTGTCACGCTGGTCCTCTCGGGCCAGCGCCGAGAGATGAGCCGCCTGATGGCCGAGGCCGGCATCGAGCCGACGACCACCAAGGTGCGCTCGGGTGAGGCGGAGCTGAGCCGGATCACCGGGGCCAAGGCTCCCTCCGGTACCCCGCTCGACAGTGGGCCCGCCGCACCCCGGGCCAAGAACACCAATATCCCCTTCCGTGGCCTGGGCACGAGCAAGGACGCCTCCCGCGGCACCGGCGGCAGGTCCCGCAAGGCCAGTGAGGCCCGTAAGCTCGCCGAGGCCCGCAAGGCGGCCCGGGTGCGCCGCGGCGACTGAGCGCCGGATCCCGCGGGCGGCAGCCGGCCGGCGCTCGGCCGCTCCCTGAGCCAAGGCACCGGGGGCCGTTCCCCCAACCAGCGATTCCCTAGATTTGCCCCGCCACTCTCGCCTCCTCCCACCGGTACGTGCTGGGCTGGGCTCTCAACTGCCTTGGGCCACACGAATGGGGACGCGCCATGGGATCCGCCACCGCCGCTGGGTGCCGCGCATGCCTCGAAGCGCGGGTCTCCTTCCGACCCGATGCTCGACCCGTTCACCGCCATCGCTGTGGACCACGGCGTCGGGCCGTCCTGCTTCGCCACCGGACCGACGTCGTCGGTCTGCGACGGCTGCCGACGCGACCGGCCCGGCCCATGGCGGTGCACGGGCTCAGGTCGCAGCGCCCCAGTAGCCACCCCTGACAACGGAGGAGTCATGGCTTACGAGCCGAACGTGCCGGTGATCCCTGACAAGCGCCAAGCACAGCCACTGTCCGGACGTACCGGCTCGGCCCCTGATCGCGACGCCGCGGATGCCGACGTGACACCACCGGTGCGCTTCGGCGCGCTGGGCACCTCGTCCATCGCCTGGCGGCGGGTGCTGCCGGCGATGGCGGGCTGCCCGGAGACGGAACTCGTCGCGGTGGCCGGCCGCAGCCCGGAGCGGGCCCAGCGGTTCGCCGACCGGTTCGGCTGCGCCGCCTCCTCCTACGAGGCGCTGCTGGAACGCGAAGACATCGACGCCGTCTATGTGTCCCTGCCGCCGGCGCTGCACGCCGAATGGGCGGCCAAAGCGCTGCGCGCAGGCAAGCATGTGCTGGTCGAGAAGCCGATTGGCACGACGGCAGCCGAGGCCCGTGAAGTGGTGGCGCTGGCTGAGGACCGCGGCCTGGTGCTGCGGGAGAACTTCATGTTCCAGCACCATCCGCAGCATGACGCGGTAGCGGCCCTGGTCGCCGAAGGGCGGCTCGGTGGGCTGCGCTCGTTCCGCAGTGTGTTCTGTTTCCCTCCGCTGCCGTCACAGGACATCCGCTACGTTCCGGGGCTGGGTGGCGGTGCGCTGCTGGATGCCGGCGTGTATCCGCTGCGGGCGGCGAGGATGCTGCTGGGCCCCGGACTGCGTGTGGCGGGCGCCACGACGCGCGTGCGGCGGTCCGACGGGCTCGATCTGTCGGGCCAGGCGTTGCTGGTGTCTCCCTCCGGTGTGCTGGCGTGCCTCGAGTTCGGATTCGAGCACGCCTACGGATCGTCCTATTGCCTGTGGGGCGACCGGGCGAAGGTCACAGTGGACCGGGTGTTCACC
This sequence comes from Streptomyces sp. NPDC048637, assembly GCF_040650675.1. Lineage (NCBI taxonomy): Bacteria > Bacillati > Actinomycetota > Actinomycetes > Kitasatosporales > Streptomycetaceae > Streptomyces > Streptomyces sp. NPDC048637. Next base: position 48,378 of record NZ_JBEZHQ010000024.1, on the reverse strand, counting down.
CCACCGGCCGGGTATCAGCCGGAGCTGCTGCTCGAAGAGCAGGATCACACGGAGCGGTTCACGCTCCCGGCGGCGGACCAACTGGGCCGGTGCCTCGCCGGTTTCGCCGCAGCCGTGGTCACCGGTGGCGCGGCCACCGGCCCGCGGGAGGCTCAATGGCGCGAGGACGCGGTGGCCACCATGCAGCTGGTCGACGCGATCCGCGACCAGGCCGTGCCCGTGACCGTCGACGAGTAGCGATACGGCCGTGACCGGGGGCTCGCCACGACTGCTCCGAGAGGGTCTGTGGCAGGCCTCCGGAGGTCACCGTCAGGGAACCCGCCCTGCCCGGAGGGCAACCGCCGCACCGTCGGAATCACCGGTCGGGGCCGCCTCCCGGGCAGGGTCATATCCGCAGCACCGCCCTGACACGCAGGGCACCTGACGGGCGCCCAGCGCCACCAGGCCGTCGGGGTGCGTGGGTGGATTCGAGGAGGTCGGTCAGGGCGGTAGGACGATACCTAGGCAGGACCCTGCAGGGCAGCCGAGGTGAAGTGATCGTGGAGTACGTTCATCACCTCTGCCTGCCGGTCGGCCAGGTAGAAGTGCCCGCCGGGGAAGACCCGCAGAGCGAAATCGCCGTTCGTGTGCCCTTCCCAGGCACGGGCCTCCGCGACGGAGGTCTTGGGGTCCTGGTCGCCGACGAGCACGGTGACGGGGCAGCGCACGACGGCTCCGGGCTCGCTTCGGTAGGTCTCGACCGCCTTGTAGTCGCTGCGGAGGGCGGGCAGCACCATGCGAAGCATCTCGTCGTCCTCAAGGACCCGCGAGTCGGTCCCGCTCAGCGCCCGTAGCTCCGCGACGATGCCGTCGTCATCGCGCCGGTGAACATCCTCGTCACGGTAGGCGGACGGCGCCCGGCGCCCGGATGCGAAGAGCCGCACGGGCCCGTTCCCAGCACGTTCCAGACGCCGTGCCACCTCGAAAGCCACCAGCGCGCCCATGCTGTGGCCGAAGAAGGTCAACGGCCTGTCGGCCCAGGCGCCCAGCGCCTGGGCGATCCGGTCCGCCAGGAGGCCGATGTCGTCGATCGTTTCTTCCTGGCGACGGTCCTGTCGCCCCGGGTACTGCACGGCGACGACATCCACGTCGGGACTGAGCGCAGCCGAGACGGGGTGGTAGAAACTCGCGGAACCGCCGGCGTGCGGGAAGCACACCAGGCGGCGGCCCGCGTCCGGGGCCGGGTGGAAGCGCCGGCACCACAGGCCGTCGTCCGCAAGGGGTGAACTCATGGGTCTGATCAGTCCTTTCCAGTGGGCCGGCACAGCCGAACCACTGCCGGCGCCGTCATCCCGAGCGGATCGGGAAGGTGCGTACTGCCGCCACTATCCATGGAGCCCGGACGGCCGGCGCAAGGCCTGTCGACTCGATGCACCGGAAGTCTGGTCGTTTACCTGGTTCTCAGGGGCCGGGAACCGGGACGGTGGCCGCATCGGCAGACACGCGGCCTGACCTCACCTCGGCGTACCGGACACGGATGACGGCGCGCCGCACCCTTGCGTGGTCACCTGCCGACGTGCCGGGCCATCCTGCCGACTCTTCTCATGCCCTCCCGGTCTCTTCCGCCTCCGCAGCTTCAGCGGACTCGGCCGGCTTGGCACGTCTGGGGAAGATCATGCGAAAGACACCGGTCCTGTGCAGGATGAAGTGCGTGATCACCTGCAGCACGAGGTAGGTCACGACATACAGCAGACCGTCGAGCGCCGGCACCGAGTCGACGGGCAGCGTGTAGGCCATGATCAAGCGCAGTGCCGCGTCGACCAGCAGCCCGCACCCCCACAGCACGGTCAGACCGCGCCAGACCCGGCGGAAGATCGGCTCGGTGAGCCAAAACTGTTCCAGGGCCTCTGCTTTGCCCGGCAGCAGAGACTTGAGCGCCCGGTAGGTGAACGGACGGGCGGTGAAAAGCGTGGCGAGGATCCCCAGGGCGACGAGCCCGGTGAACCAGCCGCCTCTGGCCAGGACCAGGCGCGGGGAGTCGGAGAGGAAGGAACCGAGGCCGACCAGCACGAGGATGGCGATGACGAAGACGCCGACGCTGTCGATTCTGCGTCGCGTGACGATGGAGTACCCGGTGCTGAGCGCCGGCGCGGCGGCACTGCACAGCAGCGACAGCAGCTCGCTGCAGCCCGCTGCGCGCAGCACGTAGTAGAGACCCGCAGGAAGGACGACGTCGCAGAGCAGTGTGATCGCGAACTGCCAGCGGGCAGCCGTCTGTTCTCTCTGCTTGCCGTCCGTCGCCGATTCTTTCTCGTCAGGTGGTGCAGCCATCGCTACTCCTTGAGCTGTCGGTTGCCGACCGTCGTTGTCGAGTCAGGACCGCTCTCCGGGGCCTGCGTCACGAGGGGATCGGCCAGCCTTGAACACCGTACGAGTTGCACAGTCACGTAAGAGTTAGCACCCAGGCAGGCACGGAGGTGACTTCGGCGAGCAAGTTCTAGATCATTTACCAGAATGCGTTCGGGAACCACGGGGGCCTGAGCCCTCTCAAGGCCTGAGCCCTCTCAAGGCTGGGTCCAGCATTAGGGAATCTTTCATATCGGTTCTGCCCATACTGATGCTGTGGCATCCGGGTTCAGCCCGTCGCTCCTGCCGGAACACCGGGACCGTGCTCTCCGCTGCGGTGGCACGGCAGAATTCCCGGCTCTTGGCTGAGGAGCGCCACGGCTGGGGCGGCCCGGCAGGGCAGGCGGGTATGCGCCCGGGCGCGGCAATGGCTGCACCTCGGCCCGCCCAACGGACGGGCCCTGGACGAAAGAACGTGATTCCGAACGTGGTGGGACGCAAAAACGTGAATGGCATGATGCGCACCGAACTGATCCGGCCGCACTGGCCCCATACGGGCCCCACAGGCAACAGCGCGCCGGACGGGGGTGCTTGGCGTGCCGCCTTCCCTGGACCGACCTGTAGCACGGGCCGTTCCGAGCCCCGCCGCACTCAAGCCGGATATCCGCGCGCAGTCGGCAGACGCCATGCGTGTCCGGTCCGGCGAGCCCGCCTCCGTGGCGCCATCGCCCGTTGACGACGCGACAGGCAGGTGATCGCTGATGCATACCCGAAAGCTCGCCGTAGCCGGCGGATTCGAGTTCACGCCGGATACTCACTCGGACCGTCGCGGGCTGTTCGTCTCGCCGATGCAGGAGCAGGCATTCATCGCGGCGGTCGGCCGCCGCTTCCCCTTGGCGCAGACCAACCACAGCAGGTCGGCCAGGGGCGTCCTGCGTGGACTCCACTTCACGGCCACTCCCCCTGGCCAGGCCAAGTACGTCTACTGTGCACGGGGTCGGGCGCTGGACGCAGTCGTGGACATCCGGGTGGGGTCCCCCACCTTCGGCAGCTGGGACCTCGTCGACATGGACTCGGAGTCCTTCCGGGCCGTGTACCTTCCCGACGGACTTGCGCACGCTTTCCTCGCGCTTGAGGACGACACGGTGATGTCGTACCTGGTGAGCACTCCCTACCGGGCCGAGCTGGAGCATGCGATCGATCCGCTGGACCCCGCGATCGGCCTGCCCTGGCCGCGCGAGACGGAGTTCTGCCTCTCCGAACGGGACACCGTCGCGCCGAGCCTGGCCGAGGCCGAGGCCCGGGGCATGCTGCCCCGGTACGCCGACTGTCTGCCCGCGGAGCCGGCCGGCGACCCGGCGGCGGTACCCGGCCTCCTGGGCCCGTGAGGGTTCCGGGGTGGTGGTCGACACCGCCCTGGACTGGGGGCGGACCCCACTCCACCAACGTGCAGTGGGTGGAGTGGCGGTCGGCGGACCAGCCGTTTCCAGGTACCGCCGCCTGAGGAGCCCACCGTGCCCCGAACCCCGAGCACCCGGGCGAGCCCACGGTGGGGCTGCCCGGGTGCTCTGCTCCGCCTCAGCGCTTTCGGCCGCAGATCACCACGGTGTCCGGCCCGAACATCACGCGCTGCACGGGGTCAATCCCCGCCTCGCTGAACCACTGCTCGTACTCCTTGGCCGTGTACACCATGCCTTCGCCGGACGCGACCGTGTGGAAGTAGGCGGAGAGGTAGGCCGCACGCTCCGATCCGGTTTCGTCGTCATCCTGGTAGTGGGTCATCACGAAGACCCCGCCTCCGGACGGCAGTGCGTGGGACGCCTTGGTGAGCAGTCCGCGGATGCGGTCGGCGGACCAGATCTCCAGGAAGTGTGCGAAGAGCACCGCGTCATGGCCGATGGGGAATTCGTCGTGGAAGGCGTCGAGGCTGACGGCGCGGACCCGGTCGGCCAGGCCCAGTTCTGCGATTTTCTCGTTGGCCCGGGGCGCGACCGAGGGCAGGTCGCCGATCGTGATTTCCAGGCCGGGCCAGAAGCGGGCCAGGTGCACCGCGTTCATCGCTGAGCCGCCACCGATGTCGAGCAGGTACCGGTACTCCGAGAGGTCGACCTTGGCGGCGATGCCCTCGGGGACGGGGTGGCTGGCGGCACCCATCATGGTGTGGAAGGCGGACTCCAGTTCCGGGTGTTCCGCGAGCCGGCCGTAGAGGCTGGGTGCCGTGCCGGGGATCTCGCGCTGCAGGCCGACGTTGGTGTCCTCCTTGAGGGACTCGCAGAACCAGCCGGCGGCACGGTAGATGCAGTGCAGGTAGGTGGCCGACGGCTGATCGGAGAGGGCACTGACCGGCTGGATGTACGGGGCGTTGTGGTAGCCGTCCCCCTCCTTCCACACCAGGCCCATCGTGGTGCAGCCCAGCAGCAGGATCCGGGTCGGCCGGCATGCCAGGCCCAGGCGTACGGAGAGCTCGTCCAAGGTGATGCCGGGAGTCTTCTCCAGGATGTCGAACAGCCCGAACTGGAAGGCAGCAGTCAGGTACTGGAACTGGTAGTGAGCCTTGTAGTGCGGCCCGATGGTCGCATCGTCCAGGTTGTTGGAGTTTCCCATTCCCGGTCCTCCTGGGGTAGGTCACGAGACACATCCGTACGGCGCCCGGCGGATGTGGAGAGGGCGCCGCAGGCGGCGCGGTCCGTTCGCTGTCCGTCCGGGCCGCGCCGGCGGTGCGGAACGCGGCTCAGCGAGCCGCCCGGATCCGCGATTCCAGCACGTCCGCCGCCCGCGTCGCCCCGCCGGCCGCCTCCGTCAGTTCCCGCATACGGCGCAGCTGTGTCCGCGTGGCCTCGTCGGTGATCAGGTGCTGCAGCGTGGTGAGGAAGTGCTCCTCGGTGGCCTCCCCCGGGTCGAGCAGCACCCCGAGCCCCAGCTCCGCCGCGCGTAGGCAGGTGATCCGGTGTTCCGGCAGGTGGGGGGCCATGAGCATCGGGGTGCCGGTGTGCACCGCGCCCATGAGGCTGCCCAGGCCTCCGGAGGTGACGAAGACATCGGCGTGTTCCAGGACGGCGATCTGGGGGACCCATGGATACACCTCGATGTTGGGCGGTACGGTCCCCAGTGTGGCGGTGTCGAAGCCGTTGCCCACGGTGATGACGGCGCGCCAGGGCTGGCCGGTGAGCGCACGCACGCAGGTACGGAAGAATTCCGACTGCGCATGGGACAAGGTGCCCATGGAGATCACGACCAGGGGGGTGTCGTCCTGCGGGGTGTCCCAGGTGAGGGTGAGGTCTTCGGTGAGGAAGCACGGTCCGACGAAGGCGGTCTCGTCTCCGAAGGTCTCCTCGGCGGGCTGGAACGCCCGGGGTGCGTAGACCACGCTCTCCACGGGCATCTGCCAACCCAGCAGTTCCTCGGTGGGAACGGAGAGCGCGCGTTCCTCGGCGAACTCCGAGGCGCGGCGGAAGAGTTCAGGTACCGCCGGGTGATCCTCGGGGAAGCCCATCATGGCGAACATGGTGCCGAACTCCCAGTAGTGGGCGTTGGACGCCATGGCGGGGGTGGACTGAACGGCGGGGCGGTTCCAGAGCGTTCCCAGGGTCCGGCCCGCAAAGGCGAGGGACATGTCGTGGAAGAGGAGATCGGGCAGACCATCGGTGAAGTGCTCCTCGGCCGCCCGGATCACTTCCTCACTCTCGATCTGGAGCAAGACCGCGTACCAGGCCAGGTGGTCGGGGGGCAGATCCGCATCCTTCATGGCGGCGTACGCCTCGGCCATCGGTGAGGTGTAGGGCACCACGCTCGCCCCGGTTTCCCTGACGGCCAGGGTGAATCCTTCCGGCGCCACAAAGGTCACGCGGTGACCGCGGCGCACCAGTTCCTCGGTGACTGCCAAGGCGGGACGCATATGTCCGTGGGCAGGAATGCAGAAAACGGCAATATGGCTGGACACGGCGGCGGTTCTCCTCGTTGAGTGCGGGACGCACGGAAGTCCCGGCTGAGCACAGGTATCCCGGTGCGAGCCAATGCCCGGATTCAGGGACAGTGCGAGAGTGCTGGCGCCGGAACGCCGAGTCAACGACCGTGCTGGAAGACTGGTTTATTCCTCAGTTTCCGCAAGCGGTCACACGGTGCCGGATGTCATAAGGAGGGTGGAGAGAAAGCCACAGGGCGGAGGAATCCGTGTGTCCGGCGCTCGCGGCACCTGGACGGTACGATTCCGCCGCCCTGTCTTTTCCGCCCCGCCGGGGCGGTGGATCAGGCCTCGATCCAGTTGTGCGCCTGGACCAGTTCCAGGACACGCCTGCGCACCTGCACGAGTTGCGCCGCGGTCAGCGAGGGAGCCGCGTCGAGCAGTGCCTCGGTCAGTTCGTTCCGGAATTCGGTGTGCGACAGGACATCGCACAGCAGGTCCTCGTCGGACTCTGCGCTCCCCGGCCGTTCCGGCCCGCCGGCCACCGGAGCCTGCCGCCGCACCGCGGTCGTCCGCACGGGCTCCAGCAGCTGTACGTCGCTGGCCTTGAGCCCGCGGTCCCCGGCCTCCGCGGTGTACTCCACCCTGATTCCACTGCGGAACAGATGTTTGTCGTCCCTCAAGTCGTTGACATGGACGAAGACGTCCTCACCGCCGGTGTCGGGGGCGAGGAAGCCATAACCGCGCACCTCGTCAAAACGCACCACCGTACCTGTAGCCACCACAACTCCCCTCGCCTCAACCAACTTGCACACGATCCCCTCACGCCCCGGAGCCAGGCTCCAGATCCTGCACCGGACACCGGTCAGTCCTCGGGCCGGGCATCCGGCGCGGGACAGAGCACGGCACATGACCGCCGCCCCGTCCCTTCCGCGGCCCCCTCGCACGGCCGTTCATCGTGGTGTCACGCGGCCCTGGGGGGATTCAGTATGGTCACCCCGCTCGCCGTACGGAGCCATCCGGGTGCCTGAGAAATCAACAGGACATTATCACCCGCACCCCGCTGGAGGATTGCGCCGGGACCTTGCCGATGCCGGGCTCACGCTTAATGCAGCCCGGCGGGAAATCCCCCCACACCCCTGGTAATTGACAGCGCTGTGGAGACGTCCGTCGATGGCTTCGACGTCCCGCTTTGACACACCTGCTTCGGCACACCTGCTTCGGCACACCGACCGTGCGCGGTCCTGCCCCTGTCCGGCGCCAGTACGGGTGCCCAGCGGGGGGGAGATTCCCCAGTGTGCACAGCCGGTGTTACCCCGCGTGAGGGGCACTGCTCCGGCTCTATGGCAATTCCTAGACTTCGCCAGCCGCCCTGGCCCCCTGCCGGAAGGGCGTGCTGAAGTGAATTGCCCGACCAGCCGACCGGATTCACACAACCGGTGCGCCGGGTGGCCCCGCAATCGTCGGCCATTCGTGCTCCGCGCCGCGCATCACGGATCGCGCCCCGCGGCGGCGCGACGGATCATCCCGCAGGACACTCACAGGAGGCGGCAACCGATGGGGTACAGCAAGAGCGACATTCTGGAACTGGTACGCAGCTACCACCAGGACAACGTCGCGTCCGGATTCGTGCCAGGGGTGACGCCGGTGGGGGCGTCGGGCGCGGTCCTCGATGAGGACGACCGGGTCGCCCTGGTCGAGGCGGCCCTCGACTTCCGGATCGCGGCCGGCGCCAGCTCACGGAATTTCGAGCGTGCGCTCGCCAAGCACTTCGGGCTGCGGAAGGCGCATCTGACCAACTCCGGTTCGTCAGCCAACCTGCTGGCGCTCAGTGCACTGACCTCGCATCAGTTGGAGGACCTGCGGCTGGTGCCCGGCGACGAGGTCGTCACGGTGGCAGCCGGTTTCCCCACGACGGTCAACCCGATCATTCAGAACGGTCTGGTGCCGGTCTTCATCGACGTCGAACTCGGCACCTACAACGCCTCCGCGGAGCGCATCGAGGAGGCCATCGGCCCGCGCACCCGGGCCATCATGATCGCCCATGCGCTCGGCAACCCGTTCCCCGTCGAGGAGGTCGCGAAGATCGCCAGCGATCGGGGGCTGTTCCTCATCGAGGACAACTGCGATGCGCTGGGCAGCACCTACCGCGGCAAGCTGACCGGCACCTTCGGGGACCTGGCCACGGAGAGCTTCTATCCGGCCCACCACATCACCATGGGCGAGGGCGGGTGCGTGGTGACGGACAACATGGTGCTGGCCCGGTTCGTGGAGTCGCTGCGGGACTGGGGGCGCGACTGCTGGTGCGAGCCCGGTGAGGACAACCGCTGCTTCAAGCGGTTCGACCAGCAGATGGGCACCCTGCCGCACGGCTACGACCACAAGTACATTTTCTCGCACATCGGGTACAACCTGAAGTCGACCGATCTGCAGGCGTCGCTGGGGCTCACCCAGCTCGCGAGGATCGAGGAGTTCGGTGCCGCCCGTCGGCACAATTGGGCACGGCTGCGTGCCGGGCTGGACGGTCTGCCCCATCTTCTGCTTCCCGAGCCCACGCCGGACAGCGACCCGAGCTGGTTCGGGTTTGTGATCACGGTCAAGGACAGCGCGCCCTTCTCGGCTGCCGAGCTGATCGACCACCTGGAGTCCCAGCGGGTGGCCACCCGCCGCTTCTTCGCCGGCAACCTCACCCGCCACCCGGCCTACCTGGAACGGGAGTTCCGGGTGAGCGGGCCGCTGACCAACAGTGACATCATCGCCGAGCGCACCTTCTGGATCGGGGTCTTCCCCGGGCTGACCGACGAGATGATCGACCACAGCATCCGCAGCGTCACCGACTTCGTCACCAGCCGCACCTGACATACCCGGGCGGCCGGTGCCCACCACCCCTCGGGGGTAGTGGGCACCGGCCGCCCGCTGTCGATGCGCGGTGTCAGCTCGGAACGTCCGCGTCGGCCCGGACGGCCCACTGCTCCAGCAAGCCGGCTGCCCGGACCGCACCCCCGGCCCCGCGTATGCTCGCCCGCATCCGCGCCATCCGCTCCGGGCTCTCCGGGTCGGCCACGATGTCGCCCACGGCCGCGGCGAGGGTATCCGCAGTCAGCTGGTCGCCATTGATCATCCGGCCCAGGCCCAGCTCGGCCAGGCGCCGTGCGGTCAGGGTGAGTTCGAAGGTCTGGGGGGGCACCGCGACCACCGGTGTGGCGAAGGACAGCGCCTCCATGACGCTGCCCATGCCCGCATGGCAGACCAGAACGTCGGCGTGCGGCAGTACCACCGGGTGCGGTAGCCACTGGTGGGCCTCCACATGCGGCGGGAGGGCGCCGAGGCCGGCGAGGTCCCCGTCGCGGCCGAGCGTCATCACCACGTGCCAGTCGGCTTCGTCGAAGGCGTCCACACAGGTACGGAAGAAGTCGCGCTGCTGGTTGGCCTCGGTCCCCAGCGAGACCAACGCCAGCCGCCTGCCGTCGGCCGGCGGCGACCACGGCGCATCCTCCTCGGGCTCGGTGACCGTGGGTCCCACGAAGGCGAAGCGCTCGTCGAACGTGGAGCCCTCGATCTGGAACTCCCGCGGCAGGAAGCCCAGGTTGCGCTCGTCCCACTCCCGCACGAAGCGGCCCAGCCCGTCCGGGGCGATGCCGTTGTCCTGGGCGAACCGCATCACTGCCGTCCCGCCCTCGCGTATCGACGGGTCGTCGGGGTCGAACAGCATCTCTCGCAGGGAGAACACCTCGTTCGACACGTGGCTGACGCCCAGCTGCACGGTGGTGACGCAGCCGAGGACATGCGCGGTCATCCGCGCGGCCGCGAACGACTCGAAGTCGTAGAGCACGATGTCCGGCGGGTCGGCCGCCAGGGTGGACAGCGCGAGCGGATGGACCCGCTCCATCGACTCGACCAGCAGGTCAAGACCTTCGGCGGCCAGGCGGGCCGCATCGGCGTAGGGCTCCTTGAAGAACGCACCGCGCCGGGACGTGTAGCCCACGGCCCGAGCGCCGGTCGCCTCGATCACCTCGCTGTACTGGTGGTCGACGAAGTACGTCACCCGGTGGCCACGGCGGACGAGTTCACGGGTCAGCCCGAGCGTCGGGCCGATGTGCCCGAAGTCGGCGAACAGGAACACGGCGACATGCCGCGGGGGGCCGTCTGCGAATGCTGACACTTCGATACCTTCACTCATTGGTCGGGGCGGGGCGGGCACGGTGGGCTGCCGGGCGGTCCGGGGGACGGGGGGCCGGGCCGGGGGCGGTGCCCTCCCACAGATCGCGTGCCGAGCTGTCGATGCTGCGGCGCGCCGTCCAGTGGAGCAGCCGCCTGGCCCTGCTGGTCTCCACCCGCATCCAGTTCAGGTCGGTGTGGGCCCGCACTCCCCCGGGTTCCGCCTTTTCGACGATCCGTGCCTGCTTTCCACTGGCGGCTATCAGCCGCTCCACCATGGTGCGCACCGGGATCGCCTCGCCCCGACCGATGTTGATGACCTCTTCGCCGACCGGCAAGGCTGCCGCGGCCAGCACCGCGTCCGCGGTGTCCCGGGCGTCGACGAAGTCCCGGCTCGCCCGCAGCGGGCTGACCCGGACCACCGCTTCGCCGTCCGCCTCCGCGGCGCGCAGTTGCGCCGCGACCTGCCCCAGCAGGCTGCCCGGTGAATTGCCGGCACCGATCACATTCGACACCCGCAGTACGACCGCCTCCACCTGCCCGGCCGCGGCGGCGGTGAGGACCGCTTCGGTGCCCTGCAGCTTCGTCCGTCCGTACAGCGAGGTCGGCCGGGTCGGCGCCCGCTCGTCCAACCAGGTGTCCGGCGGCTGCGGGGCGTATTCGAGCACCGAGCCCACGTGGACCAGCCGGGGACGCCAGGACGCGGCGGCCATGGCCGCGAGCACGTTGCCGACCAGGGCGTGGTTGGCCTGCTGCATGACGTCCGGCGAAGGCACCCATGCGGCGCCGGCCGCGTTCACCACGGCATAGGGCCGCTCGGCGTCGATGAGGCGGGCCAGGCCGTCCGGTCCCTCGCCGATCAGGTCCATCGGGAAGAACCGCCCTGCCCCGGTCGCGGTGCCCGGCCGGCGCGCCACCATCAGCACTTCCTCGCCGGCGGCGCGGACCGCCGCGGAGATATGACGGCCGACGGACCCGGTCGCCCCCAGGACCATCACCCTGCGGTGCGTGCCGTCCGGGTCTTTCATGTCGCTCACGAAGTTGCCCGCCGCGCTCAGCATGTCTCGGCGAGCCGTTCGGCGCGTGCCTTGAGCGGTTCCCACCAGTCCCGGTTGTCCCGGTACCAGGCGACCGTCTCGGCCAGGCCGTCGGTGAAGTCCTTGCGCGGTTCGTAGCCCAGCTCGGTGTGGATCTTGGTCCAGTCCACCGAGTAGCGCCGGTCGTGTCCCTTCCGGTCGGTGACGTACTCGACCATGGTGGACGATGCCCCGCAAGCCTCCAGCAGCAGCTCGGTCAGCTCCCGGTTGCTCAGCTCGGTGCCGCCGCCGATGTTGTAGACCTCGCCCGCGCGGCCCCGGGTGCGTACCAATTCGATGCCCTGGACGTGGTCATCGAGGTGCAGCCAGTCGCGGACGTGGAGCCCGTCCCCGTACAGCGGGACCTTCTTGCCGTCCAGGAGGTTGGTGACGAAGAGCGGGATGACCTTCTCGGGGAACTGACGCCGGCCGTAGTTGTTGGAACAGCGCGTTACCCGTACGTCGAGGCCGTGGGTGCGGTGGTAGGCCAGGGCGATCAGGTCGCTGGCGGCCTTCGAGGCTGCGTACGGCGAGTTGGGGCTGAGGGGGTGGGCCTCCGAACTCGATGCGGTGGCGATCGAGCCGTAGACCTCGTCGGTCGAGACGTGGACGAAGGACTGCAGCCCGTGCCGGAGCGCGGCGTCGAGCAGGACCTGGGTGCCCAGGACGTTGGTGCGGACGAATTCCGCGGAGTTGCGGATGGAGCGGTCGACGTGCGACTCGGCGGCGAAGTGAACCACCTGGTCGTGTCCGGCGACCAGTTCAGCGACGAGCGCCTCGTCACAGATGTCTCCGGTGACGAACCGGAAGCCGTCCAGGTGGCGGACCTCGTCGAGGTTTTCCGGGCTGGCCGCGTAGGTGAGATTGTCGAGGACGGTGAGGTGGAGGTCGTCCGCCCCGGGGGAACCCAGCAGCGTACGGATGTAGTGCGAACCGATGAAGCCGGCGCCGCCGGTCACCAGGAGTCTCGTGGGGCTCATCGAGGATGTGGCGCGGCGGCCTGGGACCCAGGCCGGTGAACAGCGCCCTCCTCCCTTCCGGTTGTTCGGTACGGGTGAGGTGGGTCGGCCGACCCCGCAGGGGCGGTCTCAGGACTGGATGTGCACCTTCGCGTGGTCGCCGAGCACGAGCCGGTGTGCCACGGGGTGCCGGGGTGCGAGCGTGACCTGCGCGTTGCGTCCGACGAGCGAGGCCTCGACTCGGCGCACGCTCTCGAACGACGCGCCGCGCAGCACGATCGAGGAGGCCAGCTCGCTGTCATGGATGCGGCAGTCCTCCGCGATCGAGGTGAAGGGCCCGATGTAGGAGTCGGTGAGGACCGTGCCGGAACCGATCACGGCCGGCCCGACGATCCGCGAGCCGCGGACCGTCGCACCAGGCTCGATCCGCACCCGGCCCAGGAGTTCGCTCGCGCTGTCGACCGAGCCTTCGATGCAGCGTTCCTCGCTCTCCAGCAGCATGCGGTTGACCTCCAGCATGTCGGCGACGCTGCCGGTGTCCCGCCAGTAGCCGGACAGCTCACCGGAACGAATGTCCCGGCCCTCCTCGACCATCCACTGCACCGCGTCGGTGATCTCCAACTCGCCCCGCGCGGACGGCTCGATCTCCCGCACCGCCTCGTGCACCGCGGAGGTGAACAGGTAGACGCCGACCAGCGCCAGATCGCTCTTGGGATGCGATGGCTTCTCCTCCAGCCCCACCACCCGGCCGTCGGCATCCAGCTCGGCCACGCCGAAGGCGGTGGGATCGGGGACCCGGCTGAGGGCGAGCTGGGCGTCGGGGCGCTCCTTGCGGAAGCCCTCGACCAGATCGGTGATGCCGCCGGAGATGAAGTTGTCCCCGAGGTACATCAGGAAGTCGTCCTCGCCCAGGAAGTCGCGGGCGATGAGGACGGCGTGGGCGAGGCCGAGCGGCTCGCTCTGCGGCAGGTAGGTCACCTGGAGACCGAACTGTGAGCCGTCCCCGACCGCCTCGCGGATCTCCGGTCCGGTGTCACCGACGATCATGCCGACTTCGGTGATGCCGGTGTCGGCGATGGCCTCCAGCACGTAGAAGAGGATGGGCTTGTTGGCGACCGGGACGAGTTGTTTGGCGGAGGTGTGGGTTATGGGCCGCAGGCGCGTACCAGCGCCTCCCGAGAGCACGAGAGCCTTCACGGTTTCCATCCAAGGGCGAGTAGTGTCGGGGGGAGAGCCTGTCGGTCGCGGGCCGACTCGGCCTGGTCAGCGCTCCGCGACCAGTTGCTCCAATGTGGCGACCATGTCGCGTGGGCTGGGCATCGCCGCGGACTCGTCGCCGAGCCGCCGCGCGGCGGAGGCGAAGCCCGGATCGTCGAGGATCTGCCGGGTGTGACGGAGCACCAGGTCGGCGGTGACCTCGCTGTGGTGCGCGAAGATCCCCGCGCCGGCGCGCTCCAGGGACTGGCCCCGCCACTCCAGGTCGGCGACCTTGGTGGAGAGGGCGAGCTGGGGTACCGCGTGGACGAGGGCGGTGGAGTAGGTGCCCCAGCCGCCGTGGTGGATGATGGCCGAGCAGCTGGGCAGCAGCGTGTCCAGCGCCACGCCTTCGACGGCGCGCGCGTTGGCCGGTATGTCGCCGAGCGCCGCACGCTGCTCTGGAGGAAGCGCGGCGACCACCTCGATGTCGAGGCCGGCCAGCGCGCCGAGGACCTCCGGAACGGAGACGTAGTCACCACCGTACGCCTCGGCGTTGCTCCGGCCGAAGGTCACGCAGACCCTCGGCCGCTCGGGTGCCTCGCGCAGCCAGTCCCACCACACCGCGGCGCCGTTGTACGGCACGTAGCGCATGGACAGCTCCTGCAGCGCGCTGGGCAGCCGCAGGCTCGGAGGCAGAGTGTCGATGGTGTAGTGCCCGTTGATCAGTTCTTCGTCGCAGGAGACGCCGAACGGTGCGCCGCGCTTGTCGAGCCAGTCGGCGAGCGGGTCCACGCGCTCATCGGGAGGGACTTGGCTCATCAGGTCCACGTAGGTGCGCCGTGCCCTCCCGTACACATCGGCGGACCACAGCAGCCGGACATCGACGGCACCACTGACGCGGGCGGCGATGGCACCGGCATAGGCGAGCGGGTCGCAGACGACCAGATGGGGCTTCCAGCTCTGCGCCAGTGCGGCCGTATCGTCGATCACCGGGTCGTTGTACAGCGCGAACCCGTAAGGGACGCTGATCTCGTAGCGGCTGCGGAGGGAGGGCCAGTCCACCTCGCCCGGGCCCAGTCGGCTCCAGTTGGCGAACTCCTCGTCCTGCGAGCCGCGGGCCTGCGCCATGGCCTCGTGCACTCCATGATCGCGGCCCACGGGAGCCGCGGCCAAACCGGTGCCGGTGATGACGTCGGTGAGCGCCGGTGTGCTCGCCATCCGTACCTCATGCCCTGCCGCGGTCAGCGCCCAGGCCAGTGGCACCATGCAATACAGATGCGACTTCTCCGACAGTCCGGCGAACAGCACACGCATGGGATCCCCTCTCGGTATCGAACAGTTGGGTGGCCTCGATGTGACCGTCAGGCACCTTCATGGCCGGATCGCGGAGGGCGCCTTTGCTCATCCTTGCTCTCCGGCAGTGCGCTGTGGTGCGCCGCCGCCATGGTCTGGGGATTCCTCCAGACAATGGCGGCCGGGCCGGGAATCGGATCCGGGCAGGTCGCTGCCTCCGGGTGGAACACCTGCCCCGGTGGAGTCCGACGTGAGGACGGAGCCGGACACCGGACACACCTCTCCGTTGCCTCGCCCATGCCAGGGGACCGCGTGCGGCTGCCGGGCTTCAGATGGTGTCCATCCATGCGGCGACGGTCCTCGCCGTGGAGCCCGCATGGGCCTCCATCATCGTGAAGTGGTTGCCCGGCACGTCGGCCACGGTGTCCGCGCCGTCCCAGGAGGCCTGCCACTCGTCCGGTGCGAGCGGTCCCGCCTGCTCGACGGTCACCGGCGGCTCGCTGGAGCGCACGAACAGCACGGGGCAGGAGAGGCGGTCCGGCGACCATGCGCCGACGACGTGGATGTACCAGCTCATTGCGGTGAGCCGGTCCGAGTCCATGTGCGCGAACAGGGACTCCCGGTCAAACATGCCGCCGATCATCTCTCCGGCGAATCGGGTGAAGGGCGAGTCCTCGCGCGGCAGATAGGTGTCCAGCAGCGCGACACCGGCCGGCGGAGTCCCCGACTGCTCCAGGTAGTGCGCCACGGCGAGTGCCAGGATGCCACCGGACGAGGAGCCGAGGAGCACGAACGGGGCGCCGCCGGCGCACCGCACCACTGCCTCGGCCTGCAGCCGCACGACCGCATCGAAGGAGGCGGGCAGCGGCTCGCTCCGGCCGAAGCCGGGTGTCGGCAGCGCCCATACGTCGCGTCGGCCCTGGTGCGCGGTGGCGAACCTGGCGTACTGGTGCACGCCGGCGAGTGCCACATACGAGCTGAAGCAGATCAGGCCCGGCGCACCCGCGTCCGAGGATTCACCGCCTCGGGCGAGTCGCACGGGCGCACAATCGGCCCCGAACTCCTCCGGCGTGTCGAAGGTCGGCCTCAGCCGGGCGGCTGCTTGCAGCAGGGCGAACCCCTCGTCCATCCGTCCCGACTCGCACGCCGTCCGGAAGAGGGCGCCGATCGTGTCCTGCGCCGGTTCCGTCCCGGAGGGCCGGTCGCCGGATTCCCCGGAGCCGGGCTGCGGGAGGGCGGGTGCGGCCAGCTCCTTCCCCAGCCGGGAGGCAAGCTCCCGCGGGGTGGCGAAGTCGAACACGAGCGTGGGCGGGAGCCGCGTGCCGGTGAGCGTGCCGAGCTGGTTGCGCAGCTCCACCGCGGTCAGCGAATCGAAGCCCAACTCGGTGAAGCCACGGTCCGGTTCGATCTCCTGGGACGACCCGTGGCCCAGGACTCCCGCAACCCGGCGCCGTACCACCTCCAGCAGGAGCGCTTCCCGTTCGGCGGGGCCGGCGGCCGAAAGCCGTGCGAGCAGGTCGTCCTTGTCCTCTCCGGCGGCGGGGACCGTACGCCGGGGACGACCGGGAGCCGCACTGCCCGTCAGCGGCCCGAGTCCGCCCCTGCCCAGGCCTACGGTGACCAGGGCGGGGTCACCCGCCGTCAGCGCGGCGTCGAACAGTGCCAGACCGTCGTCGGCGGAGAGTGGCTGCATGCCGTCCCGGGCCATTCGCGACCGGTCGGTGTCGGCGAGTCCTGCCGTCATCCCGCTGCGTTCGGCCCACAGTCCCCACGCCAGCGAGGTCGCCGGCAGCCCTTGGGCCGCCCGGTGGTGGGCCAGACCGTCCAGGAGCGCGTTGGCCGCCGCGTAGTTGGCCTGTCCCGCCGAGCCGAAGGTGCCGGCCGCGGAGGAGAAGAGCACGAACGCCGACAGGTTCCGGTCCTTCGTCAGCTCGTGCAGCAGCCGGGCAGCATCGGCCTTCGGGCGGAGCACCCGATCGAACTGCTCGTCGCTGAGCGTCGTCAGCACGCCGTCGTCGACGACCCCGGCGATATGCACGACGGCGGTCAGCGGGTGGTCTTCCGGAATCGAGTCGAGCAGCCCCGCCACGGCTTCCCGTTCGGAGAGGTCACAGGCCACCAGGGAGGCTTCGGCGCCCTCCTCGGCCAGCTCCGCGAGCAGCGCCTGGGCCCCGTCGGCCGCAGGCCCGCTGCGGCTGGCCAGCAGAAGATGCCGTACACCGTGACGGGTGACGAGATGACGGGCCGTGAGCCGTCCCAGCGCGCCGGTGGCCCCGGTGACCAGCACCGTGCCCTCCGGGTCGAACGCGAAGCCCGGAGCCCCCGGAGCTTCGACGCGGCCGAGGTGTGGCAGGCGCAGTTCGCCCGCACGGAGAACTGCCTGCGGATGAGCGGCGGCCACGGCGTCCGCGAGGACACCCCCGGACGCCGCACTGTCGTCGAGGTCCAGGAGCCGCAATCGGTCGGGGTGTTCCAGCTGCGCGGAGCGCACCAGTCCCCACAGCGCCGCGCCCGCAAGATCCCTGACGTCCTCGCCGGCCTCGGCGGCGACCGCGCCCCGGGTGACGAGCACCAGCCGGGAGCCGGCGAACCGTTCCTCGGCGAGCCAGTGACGGCAGGTGGCGAGGGTGGTGGCAAGCAGTTCCCGGACGCTCAGGGCGTCTTCACGGGACTCCGGACCGCACACCAGCAGGACGGTGTCGGGCATCGTCATCCCCGTGGCCGCGGCGGCGGCCAGCGCGTCGAGGTCGGCGTACGACTCCGCGTGCACACCGGCGTCGTCCAGCGCCTCCGCGATCCCGGCGTCCGCCGAACCGCCGCCGGACGGGCTGCCGAGCACGGCCCACCGTGCCACCTCGGGTCGCGGCGGCAGGGAGGGTGCGGCGCGCCAGTCGAGGCGCAGCAGGGCGGCCGGCCCGGCCGGACGGGCGTCGGGAAGCTGTGCGCGGGTCACCGTGCGCAACGTCAGCGCGTCGGCACTGGCGACGGGCCGGCCGGCGGTGTCCGTGACCAGCACCGAGAAGGTGGCCGGGTCCCCGGCGGGCGTCAGACGCACCCGCAGCGCGGTGGCCCCCTCGGCGTGGAGGGTCACCCCCCGCCAGGCGAACGGCAGCATCGCCCCGCCGTCGCCTGCGCCGCTCTCGTCCCGGCCGCCGACGAGAAGCGTCTGGACGGCCGCGTCGAGCAGCGCGGGGTGCAGCGTGAACCGTGCGGCGTCGCCCCGGTACTGCTCGGGCAGCGCGACCTCGGCGAACAGCTCGTCACCGCGCCGCCATACGGAACCGAGCCCCTGGAACACGGGCCCGTAGGTGAACCCGGCTTCGGCGAAGGCCTCGTACCAGTCGCCCGGCCCGACGGGCTCGGCGGCCTCGGGCGGCCAACTGCTGAGGTTGCCCGGCTCCTTGCCGGGAGCGGTGGCCAGCACGCCTTGTGCGTGCCGTGTCCACGGAGTGCCGTCGTCCCCCGCCACGGGCCGGGAGTGCACGGTGAACGGCCGCCATCCGGCGGCGTCGGGTGCGCTCACGGCGACCTGGAGATGGACCGCGCCGTGCTCCGGAACGACGAGCGGCGCTTCCAGGGTGAGTTCGGCGAGATGGTCGCATCCGGTCCGGTCACCGGCGCTGACCGCCAGGTCGAGGTAGGCCGTCGCCGGGAGGATCACCCTGCCCAGCACCGCATGGTCGGCGAGCCATGCGTGGGTGGCCAGGGAGAGCCGCCCGGTGAAGACCATGGAATCCGAACCGGCCACGGTGACGGCCGCGCCGAGCAGCGGGTGGTCGGCCGCACACAGCCCTACGGCGTCGAGGTCGCCCGCCCCGGCCACGGCGTCCCACCAGTAGCGCCGCTTCTGGAAGGCGTAGGTCGGCAGCTCGACGCGGCGGGTGCCGGGAAGCAGCGCGGACCAGTCGAGGCGGACGCCCGACGTGTGGAGCCGGCCGGCCGCGGTCATGAGACTGTGGGTTTCGGACCTGTCCTTGCGCAGTGCAGGGACCAGCGCACGGTCAAGGGCGGAGAGGCAGCCCTGGGCCATGGCGGTCAGGGTGCCGTCGGGCCCGATCTCCAGGAACCGGGTCACCCCCTGCTCCTCCAGCCACCGGATGCCGTCAGCGAAGCGGACCGCCTCCCGCACCTGCCGAACCCAGTAGCCGGGGGACATCAGGTCCGCCGTCATGGCGAGTTCGCCGGTCAGATTCGACACCACGGGGAGACGGGGTTCCGCGTAGCTCACGCTCTCCGCGACGGCACGGAACTCCGCAAGCATCGGCTCCATCAGCGGCGAGTGGAACGCATGACTCACCCGCAGCCGCTTCACCTTCCGCCCCTCGGACGCGAAGTGCCCGGCAAGCTCCGCCACCGCGGACTCCGCACCGGCAATCACGACCGCCTGCGGACCGTTCACCGCGGCGATACTCACCGCGTGCGCATCGAGAAGCGGCAGCACCTCGGCCTCCGTGGCCTGCAGCGAAACCATCGCCCCACCCGCCGGCAGCTCCTGCATCAACCGGCCCCGCGCCGCCACCACACGACACGCATCCTCCAGCGACCACACCCCCGCCACATACGCGGCCACCAACTCACCAACGGAATGACCCATCAGAAAATCCGGCCGGACACCCAACGACTCCACCCACCGGTAGAGCGCGACTTCCACCGCGAAAAGCGCAGGCTGCGTAAACACCGTCCGATGCAGCAGCTCCGCATCATCACCGAACACCACGTCCCGCAGCGCCGGCTCCCCCGCACCATCGAAGTGCCCGCACACCTCATCGAACGCCTCCGCAAAAACCGGAAACGCCTCGTACAACTCCCGGCCCATCCCCAACCGCTGGGCACCCTGCCCCGCGAACAGGAAGGCGGTTGCGCCCTCGCCCCGCACCACTCCGGTGGCGACATGCGCCGCGGGCTCACCGGTCGCCAGGGCGCTCAGGCCGCTCAGCAGTTCGTCGCGGTGCTCGCCCACGATCGCGGCGCGGTGCTCGAACGCAGACCGGGTGGTGGCCAGCGACAGACCCACGTCGTGCAGGCCGAGTTCGGGCCTGGACTGCAGGTGCGCGAGCAGGTGTCCGGCCTGGGCCCGGAGCGCGTCCTCTGTGGTGCCGCTGATCACCCAGGGAACCGGGCCGGACGGTGCCTCGTCGGACGGGGCTGCGTCGGACGAGGCTTCGGCGGACGTGGCTTCGGCGGGGGGCTGTTCGAGGATCACATGCGCATTGGTGCCGCTGATGCCGAACGAGGACACACCTGCCCGTCGCGGCCGGTCCGTCCGTGGCCACTCCACGGGGTCCGTGAGCAGCCGTACATTCCCCTCCGACCAGTCCACATGCGTCGAAGGCCGGTCGATGTGCAAGGTGGGCGGCAGGAGGCCGTGCTGGAGCGCCAGGACCATCTTGATCAGGCCGGCCACGCCGGCAGCGGCCTGCGTGTGCCCGATGTTCGACTTGACCGAGCCGAGCCACAGCGGCTGTTCGGTCTCCCGTCGCTGCCCGTACGTCGCCAGGAGCGCCTGGGCCTCGATGGGGTCCCCGAGTGTCGTGCCGGTGCCGTGTGCCTCGACGGCATCGACGTCCGTGCCGGACAGGCCGGCGCCGCTCAGGGCTGCCCGGATCACCCGCTGCTGCGAAGGACCGTTGGGCGCCGTGATGCCGTTCGATGCGCCGTCCTGGTTCACCGCGGAGCCGCGCAGCACAGCCAGTACCGCGTGCCCGTTCCGCTGGGCGTCGGAGAGCCGCTCGACCAGCACGACACCGACGCCCTCGGAGAAGCCGGTGCCGTCGGTGTGGTCGGCGAACGCCTTGCACCGTCCGTCGGCCGCCAGACCCCCCTGGCGGCTGAAGTCCAGGAAGAGCCCCGGGGTGGACATGACGGTGACACCGCCCGCCAGCGCGAGGTCGCACTCCCCCGACCGGAGCGCCTGCGCCGCGAGATGGAGGGCGACGAGCGAGGACGAGCAGGCGGTGTCCACGGTGACCGCGGGCCCCTCCAGGCCGAAGGTGTACGAGAGGCGGCCGGACATCACACTCGCCGAGTTGCCGGTGCCGAGGTGTGCCTCCGCGTCCGGCGCCGGGGCGAGGGAACGGGAGCTGTAGTCCTGGTAGTTGGTGCCCGCGAAGACGCCGGTACGGCTGCCGCGCAACGACACCGGGTCGATCCCGGCCCGCTCGAACGCCTCCCACGACGTCTCCAACAGCAACCGCTGCTGCGGATCCATCGCCACCGCCTCCCGCGGCGAAATCCCGAAGAAAGCAGCGTCGAAGCCCCCCACATCATCGAGAAAGCCACCGGCCCGGGTACAACTACGCCCCGGCACCCCCGGCTCGGGGTCATACAACGCCGCCGCATCCCAGCCACGGTCGGCAGGCCACTCACCGATCGCATCACCCCCACCCGCCAGCAACCGCCAGAACTCCTCCGGCGAGGCCACCCCACCGGGAAAACGGCAACTCATCCCCACGATGGCAAGGGGGTCGTCCTCGTGGGCCGCCGGTGCGGTGGGCGCCGGCGCGGGCTGCGCGGCCGCCTCGTCGAGGCTCAGTTCCGTGCGCAGCCGGCCGGCCAGCGCGGCCGGGGTCGGGTGGTCGAAGATGAGCGTGGCCGGGAGCCGGGTGCCGATGGCCGCACTGAGGGCGTTGCGGAGCTCGACCGCCATGAGGGAGTCGAAGCCCAGCTCGCGGAAGGCTCGATGGGGGGCGATCTCGTCGGTGTCGGTGTGGTTGAGGACGGCGGCGACGTGGGCGCGGACGAGTTCCGACAGGGCCTGGCGCTGCTCCGCCGCGTCGAGCGCGGCGAGCTGCCGGGCGAGTGCCGGTCCTGCGGCCGCTTCCTCCGTCGTCGGTTCGGCGGCGGTACGTGCCCGCTGGGCGTCGGGCAGGTCGGCGATCAGGGGGCGGGCGCGGGCCGTGGTGAAGGCATGCGCGAAGGTGTCCCAGTCGATGTCGGTGACGGCCAGTGCGGTGTCATCGTGGTCGAGAGCCCGTTGCAATGCGGCCACGGCCAACTGCGGGTCCATGGCCCGTACGCCGTGCCGGTGCAGTCGCTCGCCCACGGTGCCCTCGGCCATGCCGCTCTCCGCCCAGGGCCCCCAGGCGACGGAGGTGGCCCGGTGCCCGGCTGCCCTGCGCTGCTGGGCCAGGGCGTCGAGGTAGGCGTTACCGGGGGCGTAGTTGGCGTGTCCCGGCGCGCCGATGGTGCCGGCGGTGGATGAGAACAGCACGAACGCCGACAGGGAGTGCTGCCTGGTCAGTTCGTCGAGATTGCGTGCGCCGCCTGCCTTGACCCGGAGCACACCCGCGAGTTGATCTGGCGTCAGGGAGTGGATGGTCCCGTCGTCGAGTACAGCGGCGGTGTGCAGGACTGCGGTGAGCGGCCGGTCGGCGGGGATCTCGTCGAGCAGCGCGGCGAGCGCGTCCCGGTCGGCGATGTCACAGGCCGCGAATTCGGCCTGGGTGCCCAACTCCGCCAATTCTGCGACCAGTTCTGCGGCGCCGGGGGTGTCGGCGCCACGACGGCTGACGAGCAGCAGGTGCGGTGCGCCATTTCGGGCGAGCCAGCGGGCCACGTGCCGCCCCAGCGCACCGGTTCCGCCGGTGACCAGGACGGTGCCCGTGGGGGTCCACCGCCGCGCGGTGTCGAGTTCGGCGGTGGCGGCGCGGACCAGCCGCCGGGCGAGTACACGGTTCGGCCGTATCGCGAGCTGGTCCTCGTCGCCGATCCCGGCGAGCGCCCGGACCATGGCGGTCCCCGCGGTCGGGTCCAGGGTTTCGGGCAGGTCGAGCAGTCCGCCCCAGCGCTCCGGCTCCTCCAGGGCGACCACGCGGCCGAAGCCCCACACCAGGGCCTGCCCCGGCGCGGCAACGCCCTGCTGCGGATCGGTGGCCACGGCGCCACGGGTGACGAACCACAGCGGGGCCGCGACGCCGCTGTCGTCCAGTGCCTGGACGAGCGCGACGCTGGCGGCGAAACCTCGGGGCAGGCCGGGATGGGCGGAGTGGTCGTCCTCGTCCAGGGCGAGCAGGGAGATGATGCCGGTGACCGAGGGCAGCGGATCGTCCGGGGATGCCGTACCCCGCAGGGCTCCGCCGATCGCGTCGGCAAATGCCGCCCGGTCCTGCTCGGGTTCCACCGGCACGGTCACCGGGTGTGCTCCCGCGGTGGAGAGTGCCTCCACCACGCCGTCGGCCAGTGCGTCGTCGCCGCTTGCCACCACCAGCCAGGTGCCGCTGAGGGCCGCCGGAGCCGCGCCGACGGGGACCGGCTTCCAGGTGACGCGGTAGCGCCACGAGTCGGTCAGGGCTCCCTCGCGGCTGCGCCTGCGGTAGTCGGACAGGGCGGGCAGCATCCCGGTGAGGGTCCCGGAGTCCACGGCCAGCGCGGCGCTGAGCGTCTCCGCATCGCCGGACTCGACGGCCTCCCAGAAGCGGGTGTCGAGGGAAGAGCCGGGGCTGCCGGGGAGTTCGGGAGCGGGCCGGGGCCAGTAGTGGCGCCGCTGGAAGGGGTAGGTCGGCAGGTCGATCCGCTGGGGGGCGCGGTCCGCCGGGGTGGGGCCGAGGACGGCGCGCCGGTCGACAGGTCCGCCGGCGACGCACAGTTCGGCGAGCGAGGTGAGGAAACGCCGGTGGCCGCCCTCCCCTTTGCGCAGGGTGCCGACGACGGCGGCATCCGCGATGTCGAGCGCGTCGAGTGTGTCGCGTACGGCCGTCGTCACCACAGGGTGCGGCGAGGTCTCGATGTATGCGCGGTAGTCCTGTTCGGCGAGGGCGCGAACGGCGTGTTCGAAGCGTACGGTCCGGCGCAGGTTCCGGTACCAGTACTCGGCGTCCAGCCGGGCGGTGTCGATCCAGTCGCCGGTCACCGTCGAGAAGAACGGAGTCGTGCTGCTGCGCGGCCTGACCGGTGCCAGCTCGGTGAGCAACTGCTCGCGTATCTCCTCGACATGCACCGAGTGGGACGCATAGTCGACCGGGATCCGCCGGACCTGTGCGCCGTCGGCTTCGAGGGCGGCGAACAGTTCGTCGAGGGCGTCCGCGTCGCCGGAGACGACCACGGAGCGGGGACCGTTGACGGCGGCGACCGACAGCCGGTCGCCCCAGTGGGCGAGCCGCTCCTCCACGTCGGGCAGCGGAAGCAGTACGGACAGCATGCCGCCGCGCCCGGCGAGCGCGGTCAGTGCCCGGCTGCGCAGGACGACGACGCGGGCGGCATCCTCCAGGGTCAGCGCCCCTGCGACACAGGCGGCGGCGATCTCGCCCTGGCTGTGCCCCACGACGGCGTCGGGCTCCACACCCCGGGCGCGCCAGAGCCTCGCCAGGGCGACCATCACGGCGAACAGCGCGGGCTGGACGACGTCCACGCGGTCGAGCGACGGCGCTCCCTCGGCACCGCGCAACACCTCGTGGAGGGACCAGCCGGAGAACCGTTGCACGGCCTCCGCGCACTCGGTGAATCCGGCCCGGAACTCCGCGTCCGTATCGAGCAGTTCGGTGGCCATCCCGGCCCACTGGGAGCCCTGGCCGGGGAAGACGAAGGCGGTACGGCCATCCCTGCCGCTCGTGCCGCGTACGACTCCCGCGGCCGGGGTGTCACGGGCGAGCATGTCCAGGCCGCGGAGCAGTTCGTCGCGGTCGCCGGCGATCACGGCCGCCCGGTGTGCGAACTCCGAGCGCGTGGTGGCCAGCGACCAGGCGACGTCCGGCAGCGGCACCGGCGGCTCGTCGGACAGCCGCTCGCGCAACCGGGCACTGAGCGTGCGCAGCGATTCCGGGGTGCGCGCGGAGACGAGGAAGGCAAGCTCACGGGAGGCAGCGTCCGCCCCGGGGGCACCGTCCGCCCCGGGGGCGGGATCCTGCACCGGGGCCTGTTCGAGGATGACATGGGCGTTGGTGCCGCTGACGCCGAAGGAGGAGACTCCGGCCCGGCGTGGCTGCCCACGGTCGGGCCACGGTTCGGCCCCGGCGAGCAGCGACACCTCGCCCGCCGACCAGTCGACGTGTGACGACGGCCGGTCGAGGTGCAGGGTCCTGGGCATCAGCCCTTCGCGGAGGGCCAGCACGACCTTGATGACGCCCGCTGCTCCGGCGGCGGCCTGGGTGTGTCCGATGTTCGACTTCACCGAGCCGAGCCACAGTGGCTGTTCCGCGTCCCGGTCCTGCCCGTACGTCGCCAGGAGCGCCTGGGCCTCGATGGGGTCCCCGAGTGTCGTGCCGGTGCCGTGTGCCTCCACCATGTCGACGTCCGCCGTGGCCAGGCCTGCGCCTGCGAGGGCCTGCCAGATGACACGTTCCTGGGAGGGTCCGTTGGGGGCCGTCAGACCGTTGCTCGCGCCGTCCTGGTTGACCGCCGAGCCACGGAGGACGGCGAGTACGGGGTGCCCGTGGCGCCGGGCGTCGGACAGCCGCTCGACCAGGAGCATGCCCGCGCCTTCCCCCCAGGCGGTGCCGTCGGCCGCGTCCGCGAACGCCTTGCACCTGCCGTCGGCGGCCAGTCCGCGCTGGCGGCTGAACTCCAGGAACAGGCCGGGGGTGGACATGACGGTGACACCGCCGGCCAGTGCGAGGTCGCACTCCCCCGACCGGAGCGCCTGCGCCGCGAGATGGAGGGCGACGAGCGAGGACGAGCAGGCGGTGTCCACAGTGACCGCGGGCCCCTCCAGGCCCAGCGCGTAGGAGACCCGGCCGGATACGACGCTGGCGGCGTTGCCGGTGCCGACATGCCCTTCCAGCTCCTCCGCGGCAGCGAGCAGGAGCGCGGTGTAGTCCTGCCCGTTGGTGCCCGCGAAGACGCCGGTACGGCTGCCGCGCAAGGACACCGGGTCGATCCCGGCCCGCTCGAACGCCTCCCACGACGTCTCCAACAGCAACCGCTGCTGCGGATCCATCGCCACCGCCTCCCGCGGCGAGATCCCGAAGAAAGCAGCGTCGAAGCCCCCCACATCATCGAGAAAGCCACCGGCCCGGGTATAGCTACGCCCCGGCACCCCCGGCTCGGGGTCATACAACGCCGCCGCATCCCAGCCACGGTCGGCAGGCCACTCACCGATCGCATCACCCCCACCCGCCAGCAACCGCCAGAACTCCTCCGGCGAGGCCACCCCACCGGGAAAACGGCAACTCATCCCCACGATCGCGACGGGCTCTTGCAGCCCGGCCTCGACTTCCTGCAGGCGCTGCCTGGTCTGGTGAAGGTCGTTGGTGACCTTCTTGAGGTACTCGAGGAGCTTCTTCTCGTTCATGCATCCTCATCCACGCGGCGGTTTCCGGGCTCTTGCGGTCGGCAGCTCATGACATGCCGAGGTCGTTGTCGATGAAGTCGAAGATCTCGTCGGCGGTGGCGGAGCTGATCCGGTCGCTCACCCCGGCGTCGTCCTCCGCCTCTGCTTCCGTGTCCTGCCGCTCGTTCCATTTCGCGAGCAGCATCTGCAGCCGGGAGGCGATCCTGGCGCGTTGTGGATCGTCCTGCGGCACCTCTCCCAGCACGCCTTCCAGCCGGTCCAGCTCGGCGAGCGCGGGCAGTCCTCCGGCCGCGTCCCCTGCGGCGACCCGCCTCCGCAGGTGGCCGGCGAGGGCCACGGCGGTCGGGTGGTCGAAGAGCAGCGTGGCCGGAAGCTGCGTACCGGTGGCGAGGCCGAGCCGGTTGCGCAACTCGACGGCCATGAGCGAGTCGAAGCCGAGTTCGCTGAAGGCCCGCTTCGGGTCGATCGCGTCCACCGCGTCGTACCCGAGGACACCGGCGACATGGGTGCGGACGAGGGTGACCAGGACGCGTTCCTGGTCGGTCTCGCTCCGCCCGGCCAGCTGTGCGCGCAGCGCCCGCAGACCGCCCTGCCCGTCGCCGTCCGCGGGCTCGCGTTCCGGGGCCGCCCGCCGGGCCTCCGGCAGGTCGGAGAGGAGCGCGCTGGGCCGCACCGAGGTGAAGCCGGGTACGAACCGCGCCCAGTCCACGTCGGCCACGGTCAGTGTGGTGTCGCCACGGGTGAGGGCCCGCTCCAGCGCGTCGACCGCGAGCCGCGGGTCGAGTGTGCCCATACCGCCGCGGGTGAGGCGCTCGGCCAGTTGCTCGTCGCCCGCGCCGCCGGCCGCCATTCCGGCGCCGGCCCACGGGCCCCATGCGAGGGAGGTGGCGGGGAGGCCGAGGGCGTGCCGGTGCTCGGCGAGGGCGTCCAGATAGGCGTTGGCGGCGGCGTAGTTGGCCTGGCCGGTCGCCCCTGCCGTGCCGGCGAAGGACGAGAACAGCACGAAGGCCGTCAGACCGTCGGTCAGCTCGTGCAGATGCGTCGCGGCCGCCATCTTGGACCGCAGCACGGCGTCCAGGCGGGCCCCGTCGAGTCCGGTGAGCAGCCCGTCGTCGAGGACTCCCGCGGCGTGGAACACCGCGTCGACGGGGTGTTCGGCCAGCAGCCGCGCCAGCGCGTCACGGTCGGCGGCGTCGCATGCGGCGAGCGTCACCCGGGTGCCCCGGGCGGTCAGTTCGGCCCGCAGCTCGGCCGCGCCCTCGGCCTGCGCGCCACGCCGGCCCGCCAGTATCAGGTGCTCGGCGCCCCGGTCTGCCAGCCGGCGGGCCACGTGTGCGCCGAGCGCACCGGTGCCGCCGGTGATCAGTACGGTGCCGGCGCACGCCCACGGCTCGTCGGTGCCGGGTGCGGCGTCCCGGGACTGGGCCCGGACCAGCCGCCGGGCGAACACGCCCGAGCCGCGTACGGCGACCTGGTCCTCGCCCGTCCCGGCCTCCAGGACCGCGCACAGCCGCTCCACGGCCCGCTCATCGGGCTCCGCGGGCAGGTCGACCAGACCGCCCCAGCTCTGCGGGTGCTCCAGCGCGGCGACCCGTCCCAGGCCCCAGACGGCGGCCTGGACGGGGGACGGCACGGCCTCGCGCTCGCGCACCGCGACGGCTCCGGTGGTCGCACACCACAGTGGTGCGCCGGTGCCCAGGTCGTCGAGCGCCTGGACGAGGGCCATGGTCGCGGCGAGTCCGCCGGGCGTGGCGGGCCCGCTGTGGTGCGGTTCCTCGTCGGTGCCCAGCAGGGACAGCACCCCGTCGACGGGGCCCGACTCGCCCAGCAGTGTGCCCAGTTGGTCGGCGAGTGACGTGCGGTCGGCGCGGGCGCAGTCGACCTCGACCGGGACGACCGCGGCCGCGCCGTGGGCGGTGAGCCCGGCCGCGATCGCTGTCTCCCAGGCGCGGCCGCCGTGGCCCGCGGGGTGGGCGAGCAGCCAGGTCCCGGACAGTACGGGAGCCGGTGCATCGCCGGCCGGCCGCCAGGTGACCTGGTATTCCCAGCCGTCGGCGACGGTGCGTTCGCGCTGCTGGTGGCGCCACGAGGACAGCGCGGGCAGTACCTCACGCAGCGGAGCGTCACCGGCCAGGTGGAGACGTTCGGCCAGCTCGCCCGGGTCGGCGTGCTCCACGGCGGCCCAGAACTGGTCGTCCACCGTCTGCGCCGCCTCGGCCCCGGTCTGCGGGCCGGCCGGCTCCAGCCAGTACCGGCGGCGCTGGAAGGCGTAGGTGGGCAGCTCGACGCGGCGCGCACCCTCGCCGTACAGCGCGGCGGGCCCGGTGCCGAGACCGCGGACGTGCAGGCTCGCCGCGGCCAGCAGGGCGCTGCGCACCTCGGGTCGTTCGCGCCGCAGCACGGGCAGCGCGGCGGCCTCCTCGCCGGGTGCGCGCAGGCTCTCCCATGCCGTGGCGGCCAGCGCGCCGTCGGGCCCCAGCTCCAGGTAGGTCCGTACGCCGTCGGCCTCCAGCCGGCGGATGCCGTCGCAGAAGCGGACGGCCTCGCGGACATGCCGCACCCAGTAGTCGGGCGAGGTCAGATCGGCGGCGGCCGCCGGTTCCCCGGTGAGGTTGGAGATGACGGTCAGGCGCGGCGGTGCATAGCGCGCTCCCCGCGCGATCTCGCCGAACTCCGCCAGCATCGCGTCCATCAGTGGAGAGTGAAACGCATGGCTGACCCGCAAACGCCTAGTCTTTCGCCCGCGCTCGGCCAGCTGTCCGGCGATCTCGGTGACGGTGTCCTGCGCGCCGGAGACGACGACGGCCGACGGCCCGTTCACCGCGGCGATCCCGGCCCGGTCCGCCAGGCCCGCCAGCAGGGGCGAGACCTCTTCCTCGGCGGCCTGTACGGCGATCATGGCGCCGCCTTCCGGCAGTGCCTGCATCAGCCGGCCGCGGGCGGCGACCAGCCGGCACGCGTCCTCCAGGGTCAGTACCCCGGCGGCATGCGCGGCGGTCAGCTCGCCGATGGAGTGGCCGATCAGGACGTCGGGCCGGATGCCCCAGGACGTGACGAGCGCGTGCAGCGCGGTTCCCACGGCGAACAGCGCGGGCTGGGTGTAGGCGGTGCGGTCGAGCAGCGCGGCCTCGGGCGTGCCCTCGTCCGCGAAGACGACCTCGCGCAGCGGCCGTTCGAGGTGGCGGTCGAACTCCGCGCAGACCTCGTCGAAGGCCGCCGCATAGGCGGGGAAGCACGCGTGGAGCTCGCGTCCCATGCCGGCGCGCTGGGATCCCTGGCCGCTGAACAGGAAGGCGAGCTTCCCGCCGGTGTCCGCACGCCCGCGCACCAGTTCCGCCGTGTCCTCCCCGCGGGCCAGCGCGGCGAGGCCCTTGAGGAACGCGTCCCGGTCCTCGGCGACCAGCGCCGCGCGGTGGTCGAAGGCGGCCCGGGTGGTGGCGAGCGAGTACCCGAGGTCGCCTACCGGCAGGTCCGGGCGGTCGGTGAGGTGGGCACGCAGCCGCTTCGCCTGATCGCGGAGCGCCGCGCCGGACCGGGCGGACAGCGGCCAGACCACGGGCCCCGGCAGGTCGCCGGCCCCGTCGTCCCCGTCGTCCCCGGCCCGCACGACATCGGCGGGCGCGACGCCGTCGAGCGAAGTGGTCCCCTCCGGTCCGCCGTCAACCGACCCGTACTGTTCGAGCACCACATGCGCGTTGGTGCCGCTGATCCCGAACGAGGACACGGCGGCCCGGCGCCGCAGTTCGCACTGCGGCCACTCCACGGCCCGCGTCAGCAGCCGCACCTCACCGGACGACCAGTCCACGTGCGAGGACGGCTCGGTGACATGCAGCGTGCGGGGCAGGACGCCCTTCTGGAGGGCCAGCACCATCTTGATCACACCGGCGATGCCGGCCGCGGCCTGAGTGTGCCCGATGTTCGACTTCACCGACCCGAGCCACAACGGCCGGTCCGCCGCTCGGTCCTGACCGTAGGTGGCGAGCAGCGCCTGCGCCTCGATCGGATCACCCAGCGATGTCCCGGTGCCATGTGCCTCGACCGCGTCCACCTCGTGGGCCCCGAGGCCGGCGTTGGCGAGCGCGGACCGGATGACCCGCTGCTGGGACGGGCCGTTGGGGGCCGTGAGACCGTTCGACGCCCCGTCCTGGTTGACCGCGGAGCCGCGGAGCACGGCGAGCACCGGGTGCCCGTTGCGCCGCGCGTCGGAGAGCCGCTCGACGAGGACGATGCCCGCGCCCTCGCCCCAGCCGGTGCCGTCCGCGTCGTCGGCGAATGCCTTGCACCGCCCGTCGCCGGCCAGTCCCCCTTGCCGCCCGAACTCCACGAAGGCACCGGGGGTGGCCATCACGGTCACCCCGCCCGCGAAGGCGAGATCGCACTCCCCCAGCCGCAGGGCCTGGGCGGCCAGATGCAGCGCCACCAGCGACGACGAACAGGCCGTGTCGACGGTGACGGCGGGGCCTTCGAGACCGAGGGCGTAGGAGACCCGGCCGGACGTCACACTGGTGGCGTGGCCGGTGAGCAGCTGCCCCTCGGAGCCCTCGGGCAGAGTGTGGGCGGCCGAGCCGTAGCCCTGGTAGTTCGTCCCCGCGAACACCCCGGTGCGGCTGCCGCGCAGCGCCGCCGGGTCGATGCCGGCCCGCTCCAGTGCCTCCCACGAGATTTCCAGCAGCAGCCGCTGCTGCGGGTCCATGGTGACTGCCTCACGCGGCGAGATCCCGAAGAAGTCCGCGTCGAAGTCGCCGCTGTCGTAGAGGAATCCGCCCTCGACGCGGGCCGCGTCGTCACCGGTCTGCCAGCCGCGGTCGGCCGGCAGCGGCGACAGCGCGTCCACGCCGTCGGCCAGCAGCCGCCAGAACTCCTCGGGGCTGCCCGCCCCGCCCGGGAACCGGCAGCTCATGGCGACCACGGCGAGCTGCTCCTCGCCGGTCGCCGGTCGGCCGGCCACGGCCCCCGGGGCGGCGGCCGCCTCGTCCTCCCCGAACAGTTCGGTGCACACCTGGCGGGCCAGCGCCGTCGGCGACGGGTAGTCGAAGACAAGGGTCGCCGGCAGCCGCAGACCCGTCGCGGCGCCCAGCCGGTTGCGCAGCTCGACGGCGGTGAGCGAGTCGATGCCCAGGCCACGGAAGTCCCGGGTGGATTCGACGGCTTCGGGTCCGGCGTGCCCGAGCACAAGCGCCGCCTGCGCACGCACAAGTTCCAGCACCGCGGGTTCCCGCTCGGCGGCCGGCAGCGCGGCCAGCCCGGTCCGCAGGCCCTCCGCGGCGTCACCGGAGGCCGCCGACGCGGCCGAGCGCCGGGCGGACCCGGTCACCAGACCACGCAGGAGTGCCGGCGGCGCGGACTGCGGGGCCCGCAGCGCCGCATGATCGAGCTGTACGGGGGCGTAGACCGCTTCGGCCGTACGGAATGCGGCGTCGAACGCCGCCATGCCCTGCTCGGCGGTGAACGGCACCATGCCGCCACGCGCCATGCGCTGCAGATCGGCATCCGCCAGCTCGCCGGTCATCCCCGCGCCGGGCGCCCACGGCCCCCATGCGAGTGACGTGGCGGGCAGCCCCGCACCATGCCTGGCCTGGGCGAAAGCGTCCAGGAAGGCATTCGCCGCCGAGTAGTTGCCCTGCCCCGAGCCGCCGAACATACCGGCGACGGAGGAGAAGACGACGAACGCGGCCAGGTCCTCGTCCCGGGTCAGCTCATGCAGTGCGCTCACCGCGTCCGCCTTCGGCACGAGCACGGCATCCAGCCGGTCGGGCGTCATCGAGGACAGCACACCGTCGTCGAGCACCCCGGCCGTGTGCACGATCGCGGTCAGCGGATGCTGCGGCGGTACGGAGCCGAGCAGCCCGCGCAGTGCCTCGCGGTCCGCGGTGTCACAGGCGGCGACGGTGACCTCGGCGCCGAGGGCGGCGAGTTCGTCGCGCAGTGCGGCGGCACCCGGAGCCTGCGGCCCCCGGCGACTGGACAGCACCAGATGACGGACCCCGTGCTCGGCCACCAGGTGCCGGGCCACCAGCGCGCCCAGTCCACCCGTCCCACCCGTGACCAGGACCGTTCCTTCCGCATCGAGAGGAACCGGCATCGTCAGTACGACCTTGCCGACGTTCTTGGCCTGGCTGAGGTAACGGAATGCCTCAGGCGCCTTCCGCACGTCCCACGCGGTGAGCGGCAGGGGCCGCAGCACGCCCTGCTCGAAGAGGGCGACGAGCGCCGTCAGCATCTCCCCGATCCGCTCCGGACCGGCGTCGAACAGATCGAACGCCTGGTAGCGCACGCCCTCGTGCGCGGCCGCGACCTCCTGTGCGTCACGGACGTCGGTCTTGCCCATCTCCAGGAACCGCCCGCCCCGCGGCAGCAGTCGCAGCGAGGCATCCACGAACTCCCGCGCCAGGGAATCCAGCACCACATCCACACCCCGGCCACCGGTCGCCTCCAGGAACGCTCCCTCGAAGTCCAGCTCCCGCGAGGACGCGATATGCGCCTCGTCCAGACCCGAACTGCGCAGCGTCCCCCACTTCCCCGGACTCGCCGTCCCGAACACCTCCGCACCCAGGTGCCGCGCCAACTGCACCGCGGCCATCCCCACACCACCCGCGGCGGCATGCACCAGCACCGACTCGCCCGCCTGGAGCTCCCCCAGGTCCACCAAGGCGTAGTAGGCCGTCAGGAACACCACCGGAACCGACGCCGCCTGCGCGAACGACCAGCCCTCGGGTATGCGGGCGAGGGTCCGCGCATCGGCCACCGCGAGCGGACCGAAGGACTGGGTGAACAGTCCCATGACCCGGTCGCCCGGGGAGAACCCGGTCACTCCGGGACCGACCTCGGTGACCACTCCGGCACCCTCGATCCCCAGGGCCACGGCGTCACCCGGATACATGCCGAGCGCGTTCAGCACATCACGGAAGTTCAGACCGGCGGCACGCACCGCGATCCGCACCTGCCCGGCGCCCAACTCGGCTTCTGCCGTGGGTGATTCGGCGAGACGCAGGTTCGCCAGCGTGCCCTTCTCCGCGATGTCCAGGCACCACGCCCCGCTCTCCCCGGGCACCGGCAGCGCATCGGGCCGTACGTGCCTGCTGAGCCTCGGGACGTACACCTGGCCTGCACGTACGGCCAGTTCGGGCTCGTCGCCGGCCAGTGCGGCGGGGAGCGCGGCGAGGGACTCGCCCGCCCCGTCGAGATCGACCAGCGTGAACCGGTCCGGGTTCTCCGAACGCGCCGACCGGACGAGCCCCCAGACGGCGGCCAGCGCCGGGTCCGGTCGCTGCTCGTCCACGGTGACCGCGCCCTGGGTGACGACGACCAGCCGGGCCGCGGCGAACCGCTCCTCGGCCAGCCATGCGTGGAGCAGCGCCAGCGCCCGATGGGTCGCGGTGTGTGCGGCGGCAGCCGGGTCGCCGTCAGGAGCATCCAACCGCAGCAGGACGTGCGAAGGCACTTCGTTCTGGGGAAGCGCACCGAGGTCCGGGTAGACGGACGCGCCGATCGCGGAGAGATCGAGTCGGCGGTCGGTGCGGTCGGTGCGGTCGGCGGCGTCGCGCAGGTCGATGGCCGCATCGACGGTTACCGCGGGTGCGGCGGACCCGGCGGACCCCGCGGGCTCCGGCAGCGGGACCCAGTCCATCGTGTGCAGCGCGGTGTCCTGCCCGTCTGCCTTGGCCTGGGCGATCCCGTCGGCCGACACGGGGCGCAGGACCAGTGAGTCGATCGTCGCGACGGGTCCGCCCGAGGCGTCGGCCAGCTCCAGGGCGACCGAGTCGGGGCCGTGCACGGTCAGCCGGGCACGGAGCACCGACGCTCCGGACGCGTGCAGCGTCGCACCCGACCAGGAGAAGGGCAGCCTGCCCCGGCCTTCGTCCGCCCGGTCCTCGTCCACCCGGTCCTCGTCCACCCGGTCCGACTCCACGAGTCCGAGCGCGTGCAGCACCGAGTCCAGCAATGCCGGGTGCAGCCCGAAGCCGGCCGCCTCGGCGACGGCGCTCTCCGGAAGTTCGACCGAGGCGAACAACTCGTCACCACGGCTCCATACCTGGCGCAGACCACGGAAAACCGGGCCATAGCCGAACCCCGCGGCCGTCAGCCCCTCGTACAGCCCCTCGACGGAGACGGGCTCCGCACCGGCGGGCGGCCACTGGGACAGGTCGGCCCCGGGAGCCGCACCGTCCGTGCCGAGTACACCGACGGCATGGCGTACCCAGGGCTGGCCGGCCTGCGCATCCTGCGGCCGGGAGTAGACGTTCAGCGTCCGGCGCCCGGTCTCGTCCGCGGCCCCGACGGCCACCTGGAGCTGTACGGCACCCCGCTCCGGCAGGACCAGCGGCGCCTGCAGCGTCAGTTCCTCCACCTGCCCGCAGCCGACCTGGTCCCCGGCGCGGACGGCCATCTCCAGGAAGGCGGTACCGGGGAGCAGGACCGAGCCCGAGACGCAATGCTCGGCGATCCAGGGCTGCGCAGCGACGGACACCCGCCCCGTGAACACCACGGCGCCGCCCTCGGCTGAGCCGTAGGCGTAGTCGAAGCCGTCCGTACCGTCCGCGCCGCCGGCCAGGGAGACGGCAGCACCCAGCAAGGGGTGCTGGGCGGACTCCAGCCCGGCAGAACCGAGATCACCGGCCGGCAGGCCCGTGAACCGGGGCCAGTAGCGCTGGTGTTGGAAGGCGTAGGTGGGGAGGGCGATGGGGGTGGGGGCGGGAGTGGGAGTGGTGGTGGTGCTTTCGGTGGTAGTGCTTTCGGTGGCGGGGGCTGTGGAGGGGAAGAAGGTCTGCCAGTTGATGGCGATGCCGTGGGCGAAGGCCCGTCCGGCGGCGGAGAGTACGGCGGATATCTCGCCGCGGTCGTCGCCGCGCAGGGTGGGGATGAGGACATAGTCCGCGTCGAGCTCCCCGTCCGGCTCCGCGTACGCGTCACTGTCGAGGCAGCCCTGTGCCATGGCGGTCAGGGTGCCGTCCGGCCCGATCTCCAGGAACCGGGTGACCTCGTGCTCCGCCAACCACCGGATGCCATCGGCGAAGCGGACGGCCTCACGGACGTGTCGCACCCAGTAGTCGGGGGAGGTCAGCTCCTGCGGCGCGGCCAGCGTGCCGGTCAGATTCGAAACCACCGGGATACGGGGCTCCGCGTACGACACGCTTTCCGCGACGGCACGGAACTCGTCGAGCATCGGCTTCATCAGCGGCGAGTGGAAGGCGTGGCTGACCTTGAGTCGCTTCACCTTCCGGCCGTCGGACTCGAAACGCCCGGCGATCTCGGCAACCGCCGATTCCTCACCGGAGACCACAACCGACCGCGGACCGTTCACGGCGGCGATGCTCACCCGCTGCTCCTGGCCTTCCAGCAGCGGCAGCACCTCGTCCTCGGTGGCCTGAAGGGCGACCATCGCGCCGCCCGCCGGAAGCGCCTGCATCAATCGGCCACGCGCCGCCACCAGACGGCACGCGTCCGGGAGGGACAGCACGCCCGCCACATGCGCGGCCACCAACTCACCGATGGAATGACCCACCAGATAGTCAGGCCGCACACCGAACGACTCCATCAATCGGAACAGCGCCACCTCCACCGCGAACAACGCCGGCTGAGTGACCCCTGTCTGATTCAGCCGCTCCGCATCCTCGCCGAACACCACATCCCGCAGCGGCGAAGCCAGCTCGCCATCAAAGTGCACACAGACAGCGTCAAAAGCATCCGCGAAGACCGGGAACGCGTCATACAACTCGCGACCCATCCCCAGCCGCTGCGCACCCTGCCCGGTGAACAGCAGAGCCAGTCGCGCTTCGGGCGCAGCCAGACCGCTCACTACGGAAGCAGCTTCGCCCCCTGTGGCCAACGCCCTGAGTCCGTCAATCAGCGCACTGTGCTCGGTGCCGAGGGCGACAGCCCGGTGTTCAAACGCCGAACGTGTCGTGGCCAGGGCGAACCCCACCTCAGACAAGCCGAGTTCAGGACGGGCCTCCACATGCGCCAACAACCGCTGCGCCTGCGCCCGCAGCCCCTCCCGACTCCGCGCCGAGACCACCCACGGCACCACACCCCCGAGCACATCCAACGGCCCGGCTTCCGCACTCTCCTCCACCGGAGCCTGCTCGATCACCACATGCGCATTGGTGCCGCTCACTCCGAACGCCGACACCCCGGCCCGACGCAGCCGCTCCTCCTCCGGCCACGCCACAGCCTCGGTGAGCAGACGCACGTCGCCCGCCGACCAGTCCACATGCGACGACGGCTCGTCAGCATGCAGGGTCTGCGGGAGCACACCGTGCTGTAGCGCCAGCACCATCTTGATGACACCCGCCGCACCCGCAGCCGCCTGCGTATGCCCGATATTCGACTTCACCGAACCAAGCCACAACGGCCGGTCCTCGTCCCGGTCCTGCCCGTACGTAGCAAGCAGCGCCTGCGCCTCGATCGGGTCACCCAGCGACGTCCCCGTCCCGTGTGCCTCGACCACATCGACATCCGACGGCGACAGTCCGGCACCCGCCAGCGCCTGCCGGATCACCCGCTGCTGCGACGGACCATTCGGCGCCGTCAAACCATTCGACGCACCATCCTGATTCACCGCACTACCCGCCACCACAGCCAACACCCGATGACCGTTACGCCGCGCATCCGACAGCCGCTCCACCACCAACACACCAGCACCCTCAGCCCAACCGGTGCCATCCGCAGCGTCCGAGAACGCCTTGCACCGACCATCAGCGGCAAGGCCACGCTGCTGGCTGAATTCGATGAACGCACCCGGCGTCGACATCACGGTCACACCGCCGGCAAGGGCCAGATCACATTCGCCCGAGCGCAGGGCCTGCACGGCCAGGTGCAGGGCGACCAGCGACGAGGAACACGCCGTGTCCACCGTCACCGCCGGCCCCTCCAGACCCAGCGCATACGACACCCGACCCGACACCACAGCTGCTGCATTCCCGGTACCGAGGTAGCCGTCCTGGCCCTCCGGAGTGCTCAGCAGCAGGGCGGGGTAGTCCTGGCCGTTGGAGCCGACGAAGACCCCGGCCCGGCTCCCCCGCAACGTCTGCGGATCAATGCCGGAACGCTCAAGCGCCTCCCAGGAGGACTCCAGCAGCAGTCGCTGCTGCGGGTCGATCGCGACCGCTTCACGTGGGCTGATACCGAAGAACGCCGGGTCGAACTGGTCGACGCCACTGACGAATCCGCCATGACGTGAATAGCTCTTCCCTGGCTGGCCCGGGGTCGGGTCATAGAGGGCATCGAGGTCCCAGCCGCGGTCATGAGGAAGCTCGGAGATCGCGTCCTCGGCCCCGGCCACCAGCCGCCATAGGTCCTCGGGACTGGCCACCCCACCGGGAAGCCGGCAGCTCATCCCGACGATGACCACCGGATCGTCCGAGGTGGACGCCAGCACCGGCAGACCGGACACCACATCCGTCCCGGTCCCGAACAACTCATCGCCCAGGAACCGCGCCAGATCGACCGGCGACGGATAGTCGAAGACGACGGTGGCGGGCAGCCGCAGACCGGTTTCGGTGTTCAGCCGGCCGCGCAGCTCCACAGCGGTCAGCGAGTCAAAGCCCAAGTCCCGGAAGGCAGACCGTGCTTCAAGCGACTCCGGCTTGTGGTAGCCGAGGACTGCTGCGGCGTGGGTACGTACCAGCTCCAGCAGCGCCCGCTCCCGCTCCACAACCGACAGCCCCGCCAAGCGCTCCCGCACCACCACCCCAGCACCAGAACCCTCACCACCGGCATTGCCGCCGTCAGCCAGCGCCGCCCGCACCTCAGGCAGCTCCCCCAGCAACGGACTCGGACGGGCACTCGTGAACGCCGGAGCAAACCGCTCCCACTCCACATCCGCCACGACTACCGAACCCTCACCCGCACCAACCACCGACTCCAACGCCGACACCGCAAGAGCCGGATCCAGAGCCCTCAGCCCCCGACGCAGCAGGTGCTCCTCCGCGTCTTCCACGTCGGCCATCCCACCGCCGGCCCATGGACCCCACGCCACCGCACAACCCACCACACCCCGCGCACGACGCGCCTCCACCAACCCCTCGACGAAGGCATTGCCTGCCGCATACGCCGCCTGGCCACCGCTGCCCCACACACCAGCGATCGACGAGAACACCACAAACGCATCCAGCGCACGGTCACCCAGCACCTCATCCAGCACCACAGCACCGGCAACCTTCGCCCCCATCACCTCAGCAAAATGCTCCGCACCCGCATCCCCCAACGGCACGGAATCCACCACACCCGCCGCATGAACGACGGCGTCCACGGCACACCCGGCCAGCAGCTGCTCAACCGCACCCCGATCCACGACATCGCAGGCCGCCACCGTCACCCGCGCCCCGAGCGCCGACAGCTCCGCCTCCAACTCCACCGCACCAGGAGCCTCCAGACCACGACGACTGGTCAAGACGACATGCTCCGCACCACGCTCGGCCACCCAGCGCGCCACACGAGCACCGAGCGCGCCCGTACCACCCGTAATCAGCACCGTCCCCCGCGGCCGCCAACCACCCTCCGCGTCCACAACAGGAGCCGGAGCATGAACCAGCCGCCGCCCGAACACACCCGACGACCGCACCGCCACCTGATCCTCGCCACCATCGGCCAGAACACCCACGAGCCGATCAAGAGCCCTACGGTCCACGGTCTCCGGAAGATCCACCAGACCGCCCCAACGATCCGGCAACTCCAAAGCAGCCACCCGACCCAGACCCCACACCGCAGCACCCACCGGATTCGGACCACCATCCGACCGACCCACCGCGACAGCCCCCCGCGTCACCACCCACACACGCCCACCCACACACGCATCCCCCAACGCCTGCACCACCACCGCAGTACGCACCACATCCGCGACACCCACCACCAACACACCAGCAACCGGCTCCCCACCAGCCACCTCACGCACCCGCTCAGCCAACAACCCCCGGTCCACCTCCCCCGCGACACACTCCACCCGCTCAACCGCCACACCACACGCCGCCAACCCCTCCACCACAGCCTCGGACCACACCTCACCCGCGCCCACCACCGCAAGCCAACGACCACCCAGCACCCCACCCGGCTGCGCCACCAGCGGCTTCCACTCCACCCGGTACCGCCAGCCGTCCACGACGGACTGCTCGCGCGGCTCGGGTGTGGCGCCCGTCGATTCCAGCCAGTAGCGCTCGCGCTGGAATGCGTACGTGGGCAGATCCACCCGCTGCGCCCCGGTGCCCGCGAAGTACGCCGCCCAGTCGATCGGTGCGCCCGACGCGAAGGCGCCGGCCATCGCCGACATCAGCGACGTGGTCTCGGGCCGGTTTGTCCGCAGGGAGGCGAGGAACATCCGCTCGGTGTCGTCGTCCCCCGCGTCCGAGAGGCAGGCCTGTGCCATCGCGGTCAGGGTTCCTCCGGGGCCCAGCTCCAGGAGCCGAGTCACGCCGTGTTCTGCGAGCCAACGGACACCGTCGGCGAACCGGACGGCATCCCGCACATGCCGCACCCAGTAATCGGGAGACATCAGCTGCTCCGCCGTGGCGAGTTCACCGGTCACATTCGAGACCACCGGGATACGCGGCTCCGCATACGCCACGCTCTCCGCGACCACCCGGAACTCGTCCAGCATCGGCTCCATCAACGGCGAGTGGAAGGCATGACTCACCCGCAGCCGCTTCACCTTCCGACCCTCGGACTCAAAACGCCCGGCGATCTCAGCAACCGCCGACTCCTCACCGGACACCACCACCGCCTCCGGACCATTCACCGCAGCAACACTCACCCGCTGCTCAAGCCCCTCCAGCAGCGGCAACACCTCGTCCTCCGACGCCTGAAGCGACACCATCGCCCCACCCGCCGGCAACGCCTGCATCAACCGCCCACGGGCAGCGACCAGACGGCACGCATCCTCCAGCGACAACACACCCGCCACATGCGCCGCCACCAACTCACCAACGGAATGACCCACCAGGTATTTGGGCTTGAGGCCCCAGGACTCGATCAGACGGTAGAGCGCCACTTCCACGGCGAACAGCGCGGGCTGGGTGAAGGCTGTCCGGTGGAGAGCATCGGAGTCCTCGCCGAAGAGGACGTCTCGCAGGCGTCGCTCCAGATGGGTGTCGAGGAGCGTGCACGTCTCGTCGAATGCCGCGGCGAAGACTGGGAAGGCCGCGTACAACTCCCTCCCCATTCCGGCATGTTGGGAGCCCTGACCGGTGAACAGGAAGGCGGTGGCACCGCGCATCGTGCGGCCGCCCACGACGTCGGCGTTCGGTCCCTCGATGCCTGTGGTGGCCAGTTCCTCCAGGCCGCGCAGGGCGGCGGCCCGGTCCTCGGCGAGTACCACGGCGCGGTGTTCGAATGCGCTCCGCGTGGTGGTCAGGGAGTGGCCGACATCGGTCAGGTCCAGCTCGTCCTGCTTGACCCGCGTCAGCAGCTGTGCCGCTTGTGCGCGAAGAGCCGTCGCACTGCGGGC
This sequence comes from Streptomyces sp. NPDC048637, assembly GCF_040650675.1. NCBI lineage: Bacteria > Bacillati > Actinomycetota > Actinomycetes > Kitasatosporales > Streptomycetaceae > Streptomyces > Streptomyces sp. NPDC048637. Next base: position 7,808 of record NZ_JBEZHQ010000024.1, on the reverse strand, counting down.
GGACACCACCCAGGGGACGAGGGGCAGGGCGCGCGCGGGCTCGCCGCCGTCCTCCGCTGCCGGGGCGTCCTCGGCCTCCGGTGCCTCCTCCAGAATGGCGTGTGCGTTGGTGCCGCTGATGCCGAACGAGGAGACGCCGGCGCGGCGCGGGCGACCGTCCTGCTGCCAGGGCATCGCCTCGTTCAGCACCTCGACCTCGCCGGCCGTCCACTCGATGTGGCGGGACGGCTCGGAGATGTGCAGGCTCTTCGGGAGCGTCCCGTGGTGCATGGCCATCACCATCTTGATGACGCTGCCGACACCGGCCGCCGACTGGGTGTGGCCGATGTTGGATTTGAGCGAGCCGAGCCGCAGCGGTCCGTGGTCCGCGCGGTCCTTCCCATACGTGGCGAGCAGTGCCTGTGCCTCGATGGGGTCACCCAGCGAGGTACCCGTCCCGTGGGCGTCGACGGCGTCGACATCGCTCGCCGACAGCCCCGCCCGGGACAGCGCGGACCGGATCACCCGCTGCTGCGAGGGGCCGTTGGGGGCGGTCAGGCCGTTGGACGCACCGTCGGAGTTGATGGCTGTGCCCCGGACGACGGCCAGCACCGGATGGCCGTTCTTCCGCGCGTCGGAGAGCCGCTCGACGAGCAGCATGCCGGCGCCCTCCGACCAGCCGGTGCCGTCCGCGTCGTCGGAGAACGGCTTGCAGCGGCCATCGGCAGCCAGGCCGCGCTGCCTGCTGAACTCGAAGAACATGGCGGGGGTGCACATCACGGCGACCCCGCCGGCCAGCGCCAGATCGCATTCGCCGCGGCGCAGGGCATGGCAGGCCCAGTGCAGAGCGACCAGCGAGGAGGAGCAGGCCGTGTCGACCGTGACGGCGGGGCCTTCGAGGCCGAGGGTGTAGGCGATCCGGCCGGAGGCCACGGAGGTGGCGTTCCCGGCGAGGAGCAGCCCCTGAACGCCTTCGGGCAGGTCGGCGACGCCGATGCCGTACCCGGAGGTGGCGGCGCCGACGAATACTCCGCCGTTGGAGCCGCGCACCGACGCCGGGTCGATTCCCGCGCGTTCGAAGGCCTCCCAGGCCACTTCGAGCAGCAGTCGCTGCTGCGGGTCGGTGGCCAGCGCCTCCCGCGGGCTCATCCCGAAGAACGCCGGGTCGAAGTACCCCGCGTCGTGGAGAAAGCCGCCTTCGCGCACATTGATCGAGCCCGGCTTCTCCGGGTCCGGGTCGTAGGCCGCGTCGACGTCCCAGCCACGGTCGACCGGGAAGCCGGAGACAGCGTCCCCTTCTTCGGCGACCAGCTGCCACAGGTCTTCCGGAGTACGCACGCTTCCGGGGTAGCGGCAGCTCATCGCGACGATGGCGATGGGCTCCTGGTCCCTGCCCTCGGCTTCGCGAAGCTGGCGACGGGTCTGCTTGAGCTCGGTCGTCACCCGCTTCAGGTACTCCATGTACTTCTCGTCGTCAGCAGCCACCAACGTCACATCCTCGAACAGAGCCGAGCGGTTCCCCGCGTCCGGTCACGACGTTCCCAATTCCTTGTCGATGAGGTCGAACAGTTCGCCGGCGGTCGATGCCGATGCCAGCTCGCCGTCGTCCTCATCGGTTTCCGTGTACGGATCCGCGTCTTGCTCCTGCTTTCCTCCGCCCTGCCATTGCGCGGTCAGCGCCCGCAGCCGGTCGGTGATCTCGGCCCGTTCCTCGTCACCGACCGTGGCACCGGCCAGCGCTGCCTCAAGCCGGGTGAGTTCGCCGAGGATCGGCTGTGCCCCCGAGGTCTCGGGCAGGTCGATCTCGTCCAGGACATGGCGCACCAGGACGAGGGGTGTCGGGTAGTCGAAGACGAGGGTGGCGGGCAGCCTCAGCTGGGTCGCCGCGTTGAGGTGGTTACGGAGTTCCACCGCCGTCAGCGAGTCGAAGCCCAGCTCCTTGAAGGCCTGGTCGGGTTCGATGTCCTCGGCGGATCCGTGTCCGAGGACGAGGGCCACCTGGGTGCAGACCAGGTCGAGCAGATGCTGTTCGCGGTCTGCCGGAGGCAGCGCGGCCAATCGCGCTGCGAGATCCTGCGATGCTTCCGTACCCTTCGCCGCAACGGCGGTCGCCGTCCCGCGGCGGGCGGGTGCCCGGACCAGACCGCGCAGCAGCGGCGGTACGGCCTCGGGATGCGCCCGCAGGGGCGCCGTATCGAGGTTCATCGGCAGCAGCAGGGGACGGGCCAGGTCCCGTGTGGTGTCGAGCAGGCCGAGCCCCTGTTCCGGGGTGAGCGGAAGCATGCCGCCGCGCGCCATGCGCTGTATATCGGCTTCGCTCAGCTCGCCCGTCATGCCGACGCCGGGAGCCCAGGCACCCCACGCCAGCGACTGTGCGGGGAGCCCCAGCCCGCCGCGCCGGCAGGCCAGCGCATCCACGAAGGCGTTCGCCGCCGCATAGTTGGCCTGCCCGGCGCTGCCGAACGTCCCCGCCACCGAGGAGAAGACGACGAACGCCGCCAGATCCTCGTGCCGGGTCAGCTCGTGCAGGTTGCTCACCGCGTCCACCTTCGGCGCGAGCACGGTGTCCAGCCTCTGTGGTGTCAGCGAGGACAGGACGCCGTCGTCCAGCACACCGGCCGTGTGCACGACCGCGGTCAGCGGGTGCTGCGGCGGTACGGAGTCCAGGAGCCCGCGCAGTGCCTCGCGGTCGGCGCTGTCGCACGCGGCGACGGTGACCTCGGCGCCGAGGGCGGCGAGTTCGTCGCGCAGTGCGTCCACACCAGGCGCCTGCTCTCCACGCCGGCTGGCCAGCAGGAGGTGGCGGATGCCGTGCTCTGTCACCAGGTGCCGGGCCACCAGTGCGCCCAGACCACCCGTACCACCGGTCACCAGGGCCGTGCCCTGCGGGTCGAGGGGAGCCGGCACGGTCAGCACGACCTTGCCGATGTGCCGGGCCTGGCTGAGGTACCGGAAGGCCTCCGGGGCCCTGCGTACGTCCCAGGCCGTCACCGGCAGGGGCCGCAGCGCGCCCCGCTCGAAGAGGTCGAGGAGTGCGGTCAGCATCTCCCCGATCCGCTCGGGCCCGGCCTCCCACAGGTCGAACGCCCGGTAGTGCACGCCCTCGTGCGCGGCCGCGACCTCCTGCGGGTCACGGATGTCGGTCTTGCCCATCTCCAGGAACCGCCCGCCCCGCGGCAGCAACCGCAGCGAGGCGTCCACGAACTCCCGCGCCAGGGAATCCAGCACCACATCCACACCCCGGCCCGCAGTCTCCGCCAGGAACGCTCCCTCGAAGTCCAGATCACGCGAGGACGCGATATGCGCCTCGTCCAGACCCGACCTGCGCAGCGTCCCCCACTTCCCCGGACTCGCCGTCCCGAACACCTCCGCACCCAGATGCCGCGCCAACTGCACCGCAGCCATGCCCACACCACCCGCTGCGGAGTGCACGAGCACCGACTCGCCCGCCTGCACGTCGCCGAGTTCCACCAGCGCGTAGTACGCCGTCAGGAACACAACGGGAACGGATGCGGCCTGCGCGAACGACCAGTCCTCGGGTATGCGGGCCAGCAGACGGCGGTCGGCCACCGCCAGGGGTCCGAAGGCGCCGAAGAACATGCCCATCACCCGGTCACCCGGTTGCAGGTCCGGTACTCCGGGACCGACCTCCAGCACCACCCCGGCGCCCTCACTGCCGAGTGCGCCGGCCTCGCCGGGGTACATCCCCAGCGCGTTGAGCACATCGCGGAAGTTGACGCCTCCCGCACGCACCCCGATGCGTACCTGTCCGGCCGCCAACTCGGCTTCCGCCTCCGGGCATTCGGCCAGGAGCAGATTGTCCAGGGTGCCCTTGTCGGCGATGTCGAGCCGCCAGGCGTCCCCGTCCGCGTCGGGCCGGCGCAGTGCCTCCGTGGACGCGACCCGGGCCAGCCGCGGTACGTGCAGCGCTCCCGCCCGTATTGCGACCTCGGGCTCTCCGCTCGCGAGCGCGCCGGGCACGGCCTCGGCCGAGGCCGCCGTGCCGTCGAGGTCGAGGAGCGTGAACCGGCCCGGGTTTTCGACCCCGGCGGCCCGCACCAGGCCCCAGACGGCGGCCTGCGCCGGGTCCGGGTGGTCCGCGTCCGAGGTGCTCACGGCGCCATGCGTGAGGATGACCAGCCGGGAGGCGGCGAAGCGCTCGTCTGCCAGCCACTTCTGGAGCAGCGCGAGCGTGTCGTGGGCGGCGGTGTGCGCCCCCGCAGCCGCGTCGGCCGGGTCCGCTGTCCTGGTGGAGCTGAACAGCACCACGGGGGGCACCTCGTCGGCGAGCTCGCCAAGGCCGTCCGTTGCCTCCACCCGTACGCCGGTGCCATCCAGGGCCACGGCCAGAGCCATGTCCCCGACGACCGCCCACCGCTCGTCGGACTGCGCGGTGGGCATCGGCACGGTGTTCCAGTCCACCTGGAACAGCGCATCGTGGTAGGCCGCGCCGCCGCTCATCTGCTCACCGGATACCTGACGGAGCGTCAGCGACTCGACGGAGGCGACCACACCCCCTGAGGGGTCGGCCAGTTCGAGCGAGACGGACTCGGGTCCGGCCTGCACCAGGCGCACACGGAGGGCGATAGCTCCGGCGGCCTTCAAGCACACGCCGTTCCAGGAGAACGGCAGCCGTCCGCGGCCGACATCCTCCATGGACACAAACATCATCGCGTGCAGCGCGGAGTCGAGCAGCGCGGGATGCAGTCCGAACGCACCGGCCATCCCGTCGTGCTCCTCCGGCAGTCCGACCTCGGCGAAGATCTCGTCACCCCGCTGCCAGACGGCCTTCAGTCCGCGGAAGACCGGACCGTAGGCGAAGCCGGCCTCGGCGAAACGACCGTAGAAGTCATCGACCGAGGTGGCTTCCGCGTCACGCGGCGGCCAGACCGTGAAGTCGTACGGCTCGTCCTGGTCCGCCGCTGCTCCGGTGGACACCACGCCGCTGGCGTTGAGTACCCACGGCTGCTCGGCGAGGTCATCCTCCGGACGCGAGTACAGGTTCAGTGTCCGCCGTCCGGACTCGTCCGGCGGCTCCACCGCGAGCTGCAGTTGCACCGCACCGTGCTCGGGCAGGACGAGTGGCGCGGCGATGGTGAACTCGTCGACGCGGTCGCAGCCCACCTCGTCGGCGGCGCGGACGGCCAGTTCGAGGAAGCCGGTGCCGGGGAACAGGACGGTCCCGGTCACCGCATGGTCGCCGAGCCACGGGTGGGTGTGCAGCGACAGCCTTCCGGTGAAGAGGAAGGCGTCCGAACCGGCCACCTCGACGGCCGCGCCGAGCAGCGGATGGTCCGCCGAGCCGAGTCCGGCCGAGCTGATGTCGCCGGTCGGCAAGACGGGCGGCTTGGGCCAGTAGCGGTGCCGCTGGAACGCGTAGGTCGGCAGACCGACGCGGCGGGCATCGCCGTCCGTGAAGGCGGCCTCCCAGGTCAGCGGCGTCCCGGCGGTGAACACCTGGGCGAGGGCGGTGAGCAGTCCGGCCGCCTCCGGTCGGTCCTTGCGGAGGGCGGGGACGAGGAGGTGGTCCGCGTCCGTGTGGCCGTCGAGGCAGCCCTGTGCCATGGCGGTCAGGGTGCCGTCCGGCCCGATCTCCAGGAACCGGGTGACCTCGTGCTCCGCCAGCCACCGGACGCCGTCGGCGAAGCGGACGGCGCCGCGGACGTGCCGCACCCAGTAGTCGGGGGAGGTCAATTCTCCGGCCGTGGCGAGCGTGCCGGAGACGTTCGAGACCACCGGGATACGGGGCTCCTCGTACGACACGCTTTCCGCGACCGTACGGAATTCGTCGAGCATCGGATCCATCAGCGGGGAATGGAAGGCGTGACTCACCTGGAGCCGCTTCACCTTCCTCCCCTCGGACTCGAAATGCCCGGCGATCTCCGCCACGGCGGATTCCTCACCGGCGATCACGGTCGATTTCGGACCGTTCACCGCGGCAATACTCACCCGCTGCTCCTGGCCCTCCAGCAGCGGCAACACCTCATCCTCGGTCGCCTGCAGCGCGACCATCGCGCCACCCGCCGGCAGTGCCTGCATCAGGCGACCACGGGCCGCCACCAGACGGCACGCGTCCTCCAGCGACAAGACACCCGCCACATGCGCGGCCGCCAATTCGCCGATGGAATGCCCCACCAGATAGTCGGGCCGGACTCCGAACGATTCCGCGAGCCGGAACAGCGCCACCTCTATCGCGAACAACGCCGGCTGGGTGAAACTGGTCTGGTTCAGCGCCTCCGCATCCCCATTACCCGTCCCTTCAGCCTCGTCACCGAAGACCACACTCCGCAGCGGCGATGCCAATTCACTGTCGAAGTGGGCACAGACGGAGTCAAAGGCGTCCGCGAATGCCGGGAACGCGCCGTACAACTCCCCTCCCATTCCGAGCCGTTGTGCGCCCTGTCCCGTGAACAGCAGTGCCAGCCTGCCGTCTGCCTTTGCCGTGCCGGTGACGGCGTTCGGCGCGGCTTCGTCGGCCGCTACGGCGGCCAGACCGCGGAGCAGCTCGTCCCGGTCCGTACCGAGGACCACGGCGCGGTGTTCCATGACCGACCGGGTGGTGGCCAGCGACAGCCCCACATCGGCAGTGCGCAGGGCCGGGAAGCTCTCCACGTGTGCGAGCAGCCGGGCGGCCTGCGCACGGAGGGCGGACCTGGTCTTACCGGTGATCACCCAGGGGGCGGGAGAGACCTCCGCTGCCGCCCGGACCTCCTCGGCAGGGGCGATGTCCTCGGCAGGGTCGGCGTCCCGGGACGGGTCGGCGTCCCCGGCAGGGGCGGCGTCCTCGGCAGGGTCGGCGTCCCCGGACGGGTCGGCGTCCCCGGCAGGGGCGGCGTCCCCGGACGGGGCCTCCTCCAGGATCGTGTGGGCGTTGGTGCCGCTGATGCCGAACGAGGACACACCGGCGCGGCGCGGGCGACCCGACTCCGGCCACTGCACCGACTCGGTCAGCAACCGCACCTCGCCCGCCGACCAGTCCACATGCGACGACGGCTCATCGACATGCAGGGTCTGCGGCAGGACACCGTGCTGCAAGGCCAGCACCATCTTGATGACACCGGCGACGCCCGCGGCTGCCTGGGTGTGCCCGATATTCGACTTGACCGAGCCCAGCCACAGCGGCCGGTCCCCGTCCCGGTCCTGCCCGTAGGTGGCGAGAAGAGCCTGTGCCTCGATCGGGTCACCCAGCGACGTCCCCGTGCCGTGCGCCTCCACCGCATCCACATCGGACGCAGACAGTCCCGCCCCGGCCAGCGCCTGCCGGATCACCCGCTGCTGCGACGGACCATTCGGCGCCGTCAAACCATTCGACGCACCATCCTGATTCACCGCACTACCCGCCACCACAGCCAACACCTGATGACCATTGCGCCGGGCATCCGACAACCGCTCCACCACCAACAAACCCACACCCTCGGAAAACCCCGCACCATCCGCAGCATCCGAAAACGCCTTGCACCGGCCATCAGCAGCCAACCCCCGCTGCCGACTGAAATCCACAAACAGCCCCGGCGTCGACATCACCGTCACACCACCCGCCAACGCCACATCACACTCACCCGCACGCAACGACTGCACCGCCAAATGCAATGCCACCAACGACGCCGAACACGCCGTATCCACCGTCACCGCAGGACCCTCAAGACCAAACGTGTACGACAACCGCCCCGACACCACACTCGCCGCATTACCCGTACCGATATACCCCCCCAAATCCTCCTCACCCGACGCCATCAACAACCCCGTGTAATCCTGACCATTCGTCCCCGCAAACACCCCCGTACGCGAACCACGCAACGACCCAGGAACAATCCCCGCCCGCTCAAACG
>NZ_JBEZHQ010000023.1:0-143022 GCF_040650675.1 Streptomyces sp. NPDC048637 | reverse complement strand
GCGTCCTCCCCAAACGACAACGTCGGCCTTCAAGACCCCAACCGGGCCTTGAAGGCCGACGTCACGCTCGGCCCCGGATTAACCAACGGCATCCCCTTCCTTGAGGGTGCGGGGCCTACGGCGTCAGCGCGGCGGTCCTGCGGCGCTCCCGGGCATCAACGCCCGCGCAGCTCCCGGTACTTGGCGACCAGACCGGCCGTGGAGGCGTCCAGACCGGGCACCTCGGCGCCCTCGGTCAGAGCCGGTTCGACGCGCTTGGCGAGGACCTTGCCCAGCTCGACGCCCCACTGGTCGAAGGAGTCGATGTTCCACACCGCGCCCTGGACGAACACCTTGTGCTCGTAGAGGGCGATCAACTGGCCCAGCACGGACGGGCTGAGCTCAGCGGCCAGGATGGTGGTGGTGGGGCGGTTGCCCGGGAACGTCTTGTGCGGCACCAGTTCCTCGGCCACGCCCTCGGCGCGCACCTCGTCCGGCGTCTTGCCGAAGGCCAGCGCCTGGCCCTGGGCGAAGAGATTGGCCATCAGCAGATCGTGCTGGGCGACCAGCCCCGGCTGCAGATCGGCGACCGGCGCGGCGAAACCGATGAGGTCGGCCGGGATCATCTTGGTGCCCTGGTGCAGCAGCTGGTAGTAGGCGTGCTGGCCGTTCGTCCCGGGCGTACCCCAGACGACGGGCCCCGTCTGCCAGCCGACCCGGTTGCCCTGGCGGTCCACGGACTTGCCGTTGGACTCCATGTCCAGCTGCTGGAGATAGGCCGTGAACTTGGAGAGGTAGTGGCTGTAGGGCAGTACGGCATGCGACTGGGCATCCCAGAAGTTGCCGTACCAGACACCGAGCAGGCCCAGCAGCAGCGGGGCGTTCTCCGCCGGCGGGGCGGTGCGGAAGTGCTCGTCGACGAGGTGGAAGCCGGCCAGCATCTCGCGGAAGCGCTCCGGGCCGATCGCGATCATCAGCGACAGGCCGATCGCGGAGTCGAAGGAGTAGCGCCCGCCGACCCAGTCCCAGAACTCGAACATGTTGTCCGTGTCGATGCCGAACTCCGCCACTTTCCCGGCGTTGGTCGACAGCGCCACGAAGTGCTTGGCGACGGCCTCTCCCCCGGCCCTCAGGCCGGTCAGCAGCCAGTCCCGGGCCGAGGTGGCGTTGGTGATCGTCTCGATGGTGGTGAAGGTCTTCGAGGCGATGATGAACAGCGTCTCGGCCGGGTCCAGATCACGGATCGCCTCATGCAGATCGGCGCCGTCCACATTGGAGACGAAGCGGAACTGCATGTCCCGGTGGGTGTAGGCACGCAGCGCCTCGTACGCCATCGCCGGGCCCAGGTCCGAACCGCCGATACCGATGTTGACGACGGTCTTGATGCGCTTGCCGGTGTGGCCCTTCCAGTCGCCGGAGCGGACCCGGTCGCAGAAGGTGCCCATCCTCGTCAGGACGTGCTGCACGCCGGGGACGACGTTCTCGCCGTCGCTCGTGATGACCGCCGAGCCGGGCGCGCGCAGCGCGGTGTGCAGCACGGAGCGCTGCTCGGTGATGTTGATCTTTTCGCCGCGGAACATCGCGTCCCGCAGCTCGGCCACACCGGTCGCCGCGGCCAGCTCGCGCAGCAGCCCCAGCGTCTCGTCGGTGACCAGGTGCTTGGAGTAGTCCAGGTGCAGATCGCCGACCTGGAGGGTGTAGCGCCCGGCGCGCGCGGGATCCCGCTCGAACAGCTCGCGCAGATGCACCTCCGCCAGCTGCTCCCGGTGCTTGCTCAGCGCGGTCCACTCAGGCATCTGATCGAGCCTGCTGCGGCCTTCTGCGTTCATCTCGGACATCAGCCTTCTTCATCTCGTACCGGCCCCGCCATCTCCCAACCTAATTGATCAGCGCGCGGTAGGAGGTATCTGTCCGCCGCCGGACGGGGCACCGTCGGGGGGCTGAAGAACAGGTGTCAACGCGACCGTCCCCAGGGCCAGCAGGGCGGCGGCCAGCAGCGCGGGGGCGTTCGGGCCGAACGCCGTGGCGGCCGCACCGCCGCACAGCGCGCCGAGCGGTGTCCCGGCGACCGAGACCGTACGGAAGGCGGCGCTGATCCTGCCGAGCATCCCGGCCGGACTCCGCTGCTGCACAACCGTGGTCTCCAGGACGTTCCACACCATGCCGGCGAGCCCGAACAGCCCCAGCAGCAGGGCCGCGAGCCAGACCGTACGCAGCGTCCCGAGGCCCACCAGGGTCACGGCCTGGAGCACCCCGGCGAGCAGCAGGGTGCGGCCCCGGCCGCCCACGGCAGCGATGATCCGGCCCGCGAGGAGCCCGCCCAGGACCATGCCGATGCCGTAGCCGATGGTCACCACGACGTACCCGGAGTCCCCGGCGCCCAGCCAGCCCTTGATGACCACCACCAGGGTCGCGATCAGCGCGCCGATGCCGACATTGCCCAGCGCCACCGACACACAGACGGCACGCAGCACCCGGTCGCGCCACAACTGCCGTATCCCCTCGGCTATTTCGCGCCGGAGGGTGCGCCCGGCGGTGACCGGCTTCCCGGCCGGTGGGCCGGTGCGCAAGGAGGCGACGAGGGCAGCCGCGACGAGGTAGGTGGCCGCGTCAGCCAGGAACGGGAGTGCGGCGCCGAGCGCGAGCAGCACCGGGGCCAGCGGGCCGCCGAGGAACCGCCCGGCCAGCTCCTGACCGGTCATCAACCGGGCGTTGGCGGCGGCCGGCGCCTCCTTGGGCACCACCGCGGGCAACAGGGCCGTGGCGGCGTTGTCGAACAGTGTCTGGAGGGTGGTGAGCGCGAAGGACAGCGCCAACAGCAGCGCAATGCTTGCCCGGTCGAGCGCCACGGCCAGCGCGAACCCGGCCACCAGCACCCCGCGCAGCACATCGACGGCCCACATCGCGCGCCGCTGGTCCACCCGGTCGGCCACGGCTCCGCCCAGCAGCCCGAAGAACAGCCACGGAACGAAGCCGCAGGCCGTGACGAGCGAGATCAGCAGCGGCGAATCGGTCAGGGCGTAGGCGAGCAACGGCAGCGCCGTGCCACGCAGCGCGTCACCGAAGCGGGAGACCACGGCGGCGATCCACAGCCGCCCGAAGCCGCCGCGCCAGGCAAGCGCGCCCACCGCCGCCGCCCGGCCCGCTTTTGTGACTGTCCCGCCCGCTTCCGTCCCGCTGTCTGCCATGCCGTCCCCCGTCCGCATCGTGTGCGTACGAAAAACGGTACGGGCAGCCACTGACAGTGACCCTCGGGCGACTTCCCCATCCGCTACCTCAGATGCGACCCGCAGGCCCTACGGGGGACGCGTATCGCCCGGGAGGGAGCACCGACGCGGAAGGCCCGGCCGGAGGGGGCGTGTCCCCTCCGGCCGGGCCGACCGAGAAATGTGCTGGTCCGTCAGATCTCGCCGCGGAGCTTGGCGAGCGCCTCCGCGAGGATCGCCTCACCGTCGGCGTCACTGCGACGCTCGCGGACGTAGGCGAGGTGGGTCTTGTACGGCTCGGTGCGCGGCGGGTCCGGCGGGCTCTCCCGGTCCTTGCCTGCCGGGAAACCACAGCGCGGGCAGTCCCAGGTGTCCGGAACCTGCGCATCGCCGGCGAAGCTGGGCTGCGTCTCGTGCCCGTTGGAGCACCAGAAGGAGATGCGGGTGCGCGGCGCGGACTCGCCGCGCTCGGCCTCCCCCATCGGCCCCGCCCCGACCCGACTTCCTCGGATCGCGTTGCCACTTGCCACGGTCGTAACTCCCTGCGTAATGGTGCTGCACAGCCTCTCGCAGCAGCTGCGCTGCGGAACGCCCCAGTCTACGTAAGGCCCAACGCGCGTCCAGTGGCTGGAGTTACCCGTCCGAGGACGCCACCCTCATGTTAAGCCGCGCCTCCGACGCTGCGTCAGTTGCTGAGCTTCATCAGAATGCCGAGCGCGACAATGCAGGCGAACCACAGCAGACCCACCACGATGGTGATGCGGTCGAGGTTGCGCTCGGCGACCGAGGAGCCACCGACCGAGGACTGCATGCCGCCACCGAACATGTCGGACAGACCGCCGCCCTTCCCCTTGTGCATGAGCACCAGCATCATCAGCAGCAGGCTGAAGACGATGAGGGCGATCGAGAACCCGATGACCACGGCTGGACCAACTCTCTAGGACTGACGGACGGACGTATGGATCACGATATACAGAACAAATGATGCGGGGCCGGGGCGGTGCTGCTGCACCGGTCCCGGCCCCGACAGGGTACGACGAGGGCTCCCCCTCGTCATAGCTGCTACTGGTCGCGGAAACGGACGATCTTCACAAACTCGTCCGCGTCGAGCGCCGCGCCGCCGATCAGTGCGCCGTCGACATCGGGCTGCGCCATGATCGCCGCGACATTGCCGGACTTGACCGAGCCGCCGTACTGGATGCGGACCTTGTCGGCCAGCTCCTGGCTGTAGAGCTCGGCGAGGCGGCCGCGGATCGCACCACAGACCTCCTGCGCGTCCTCGGGGGTGGCGACCTCGCCGGTGCCGATGGCCCACACCGGCTCGTAGGCGATCACGATGGTCTCGGCCTGCTCGGCCGGAACGTCCGCCAGACCGCCGTCGACCTGGGCGAGGGTGTGCGCGACCTGGTTGCCGGCCTTGCGGACCTCCAGGCCCTCACCGACGCACAGGATCGGGGTGATGCCGTTCTTGAAGGCGGCCTTGACCTTGGCGTTGCAGATCTCTTCGTTCTCGCCGTGGTACTGGCGGCGCTCGCTGTGGCCGACGGCCACGTACGCGCACTTGAGCTTGGCGAGCATCGAGCCGGAGATCTCACCGGTGTAGGCACCGGAGTCGTGCGCGGAGAGATCCTGGGCGCCGTACTTGATCTTGAGCTTGTCGCCGTCGACCAGCGTCTGCACCGACCGCAGATCGGTGAAGGGCGGCAGGACCGCGACCTCTACGGCGTCGAAGTCCTTGTCGGCAAGGGCGAAGGCGAGCTTCTGGACGTGGGCGATGGCCTCGAGGTGGTTGAGGTTCATCTTCCAGTTGCCCGCCATCAGCGGGGTACGGTCAGTCACGTTGTTCAGTCCTCCAGAGCGGCGAGGCCGGGGAGCGTCTTGCCTTCGAGGTATTCGAGGCTGGCGCCACCGCCGGTCGAAATGTGGCCGAATGCAGTCTCGTCGAAGCCCAGCAGGCGCACGGCGGCGGCCGAGTCACCGCCGCCGACGACGGTGAAGGCGGGCGAGTCCAGCAGCGCCTGGGCGACGGCCTTGGTGCCGTCGGCGTAGTCGGGGTGCTCGAAGACACCCATCGGCCCGTTCCAGAAGACGGTGCCCGCGTCGGCGACCTTCGCGGCGTAGAGCTCGCGGGTCTTCGGGCCGATGTCCAGGCCCTCCTTGTCGGCCGGGATGGCGTCCGCGGCGACGGTGTCGGGGTGCGCCGGGGCCTTCGTCTTGAGGTCCGGGAATTCGGCGGAGACCAGCACGTCGACGGGGAGCACGAACTCCACGCCGCGCTTCTCGGCCCGCGCCAGGTACTCCAGGCAGGCCGGGACCTGGTCCTCCTGGAGCAGCGAGATGCCCACCTCGTGGCCCTTGGCCTTGAGGAAGGTGTACGCCATCCCGCCGCCGACCAGGATGCGGTCGGCCTTCTCGATCAGCTGGTCGATGACGGCCAGCTTGTCGGAGACCTTGGCGCCGCCCAGCGCGACGACGTAGGGGCGCTTGACGTCGTCGGTGAGCTTCTTCAGGACCGCGACCTCGGTGGCGATCAGGTCGCCGGCCGCGTGCGGAAGACGCTGCGGCAGGTCGTACACGGAGGCGTGCCTGCGGTGCACTGCGCCGAAGCCATCACCCACGTACACGTCCGCGAGAGCGGCGAGCTGGTCGGCGAAGGCGCCGCGCTCGGCATCGTCCTTGCTGGTCTCGCCCGCGTTGAAGCGGAGGTTCTCCAGCACGGCAACCTGGCCGGCGGCCAGGCCCGCGACCACGGACCGGGCGGACTCGCCGACCGTGTCGGCCGCGAACGCCACGTCCTGCCCGAGGATTTCACCCAGCCGCGCGGCCGCGGGGGCCAGCGAGAAGGCCGGGTCCGGGGCGCCCTTGGGACGGCCCAGGTGCGAGGCGACGATCACCTTGGCGCCGCGCTCGACGAGCTTGGCGATCGTCGGGGCGACGGCACGGATCCGGCCGTCGTCGGTGATGGTGGTGCCGTCCAGCGGCACGTTCAGGTCGGCGCGGACAAAGACGCGCTCGCCGGCGACCTGGAGGTCGTCGATCGTCTTCATGAGGAGTGACTCCGTGTTTGCGTAGATCGGCCACGGGACGGGGCCCGTACGACGCTTCCTCGCGTCGTACGAGCCCCGACCTCACATCTCGTTGCCTCGGGTGTCAACCAGCGATCAGAGCTGGCCGCCGACGAAGGTGGTCAGGTCCACCAGGCGGTTGGAGTAGCCCCACTCGTTGTCGTACCAGCCGACGACCTTGACCTGCTTGCCCTGCGACATCGTCAGGGAGGAGTCAAAGGTGCAGGAGGCCGGGAAGTTCACGATGTCCGAGGAGACGATCGGGTCCTCGGTGTACTCCAGGATGCCCTTGAGCTGGCCCTCGGCGGCCTTCTGGAAGGCGGCGTTGATCTCGTCCTTGCTGACCTCGCGGTCGAGCTCCAGGACCAGGTCGGTGACCGAGCCGGTGGGGACCGGGACGCGCATGGCGATGCCGTCCAGCTTGCCCTTGAGCTGCGGGAGGACCAGGGCGGTGGCCTTGGCGGCACCGGTCGAGGTCGGGATGATGTTCTCCGCGGCGGCGCGGGCGCGGCGCAGGTCGCTGTGCGGGAAGTCCAGGATGCGCTGGTCGTTGGTGTACGCGTGGACCGTGGTCATCAGGCCCTTGACGATGCCGAAGTTCTCGTCGAGAACCTTCGCCATCGGCGCCACACAGTTGGTGGTGCAGGAGGCGTTGGAGATGACGTGGTGCTTGGCCGCGTCGTACTTGTCGTTGTTGACGCCCATCACGATCGTGATGTCCTCGTCCTTGGCGGGCGCGGAGATCAGGACCTTCTTGGCACCGGCCTGGAGGTGCTTCTCGGCGTCGGCCTTCTTGGTGAAGATGCCGGTCGACTCGATGACGATGTCGGCGCCGAGCTCCCCCCAGGGGAGGTTCGCCGGGTCGCGCTCGGCCATCGTCTTGAAGGTCTGGTTGCCGACCGTGATGGTGTCGTCGGTGTGGCTGACGTCCTGCTTGAGGCGACCCAGGATGGTGTCGTACTTCAGCAGGTGGACCAGGGTGGCGTTGTCGGTCAGGTCGTTGACACCGACGATCTCGATGTCCGCACCCTGCTCCAGGAGCGCGCGGAAGTAGTTGCGACCAATGCGGCCGAATCCGTTGATGCCTACGCGGATCGTCACGAACCGATCTCCTCGTTAGGTGCGCCGATGGGGTACCGGCGAGCTGTATGGGCTGTCCCCGACCGCCTCCGACCCTACCCCCAATAAGAGACGTACGTGACATTGACAAACGGGCCTTCGACCCCTCAAACGAGCAGCCACAGAAGGGCTCCCGGCCCCTCAAACGAGCGAGCCCAGAAGCACTCCCGGCCCCTCAGACGAGCGGTTTGAACTGCCCTCGTGCGCGCCCGCCCGCGCCTCCCCGGACGGCACCGTTTCGGAAGTGACGCCGGGGGCGCGAGGGGATGCCCGGTGGGGTGCGAGGCACCGGTCGTCAGCCGACCATGCCCTCGGCGAGTTCCTCGGTGAGGTTGGACTCGGTGCCGGGAATGCCCAGGTCCTGGGCGCGCTTGTCGGCCATCGCCAGCAGTCGGCGGATCCGGCCGGCGACCGCGTCCTTGGTCAGCGGCGGGTCGGCGAGGGCGCCCAGCTCCTCCAGCGAGGCCTGCTTGTGCTCCATGCGCAGCCGGCCGGCCGCCGCGAGGTGCTCGGGGACCTCCTCGCCCAGGATCTCCAGGGCCCGCTGGACCCGGGCGCCCGCGGCGACCGCGGCGCGCGCCGAGCGGCGGAGGTTGGCGTCGTCGAAGTTGGCGAGGCGGTTGGCGGTGGCGCGGACCTCGCGGCGCATCCGCCGCTCCTCCCACGCGAGCACCGACTCATGGGCGCCGAGCCGGGTCAGCAGGGCACCGATCGCGTCACCGTCACGGACGACGACACGGTCCACGCCGCGCACCTCACGGGCCTTGGCGCCGATGCCGAGCCGGCGGGCGGCGCCGACCAGGGCGAGCGCCGCCTCGGGCCCGGGGCAGGTGACCTCCAGGGACGAGGAGCGGCCCGGCTCGGTCAGTGAGCCGTGGGCCAGGAAGGCGCCGCGCCAGGCCGCCTCGGCGTCACAGGTCGCGCCGGAGACCACCTGTGGAGGGAGTCCGCGGATGGGGCGGCCGCGGCCGTCCACCAGGCCGGTCTGGCGCGCCAGCTGATCACCGCCGGCCACGACGCGTACGACGTAGCGGCTGCCGCGCCGCAGGCCGCCGGGGGCCATCACCACCAGGTCGGAGCTGTGCCCGAAGATCTCCAGGATGTCCTTGCGCAGCCGCCGGGCGGCGATGCCCGTGTCCAGCTCCGCCTCGATCACGATGCGTCCGCTGACCAGGTGCAGACCGCCCGCGAACCGCAGGATCGACGAGACCTCCGACTTCCGGCAGCAGGTCCGGGTGACGGGGAGCCGGGAGATTTCATCCTTCACCGCTGCCGTCATCGCCATGGGCCGATCCTTCCATGCATCCGAAAAATACGGTCGTACGCGGCTGCCAGCAGCTCCGGGTCGTGCCGGTCGGGGGCTCCCCCGGCACTCGACCGGGTGTCGTCTCCTTGTGCGGCGACCGCCGCCAGCTCGACCTCGCTGCCGACCAGCTGCTTGGCGGCAACCGTCAGACCTTCGATGTCGGGCACGGCGGCCTTGTCGGCCAGCACCACGTCGAAGGCGAGTTTAGGGGCGTGTCGGGCCAAAACCTCCAAATGACGCTGCGGGGAGAAGCCATCGGTTTCGCCCGGTTGGGGCGCAAGGTTGAGCGAAAGGACCTTTCGGGCCTTGGTCTCCTCCAGTGCCTCACGCAACTCCGGCACCAGCAGATGCGGAATCACGGAGGAGAACCAGGAGCCGGGGCCGAGCACCACCCAGTCGGCGTCCCGCACCGCGGCGACCGCCTCGGGGACGGCCGGCGGGTCCTCGGGGACCACATGGACGGACTGGACCTCGCCGCGGGTGAGCGCGACGGTGGCCTGGCCGCGGACCGTCGTGATCTCGTCCGGCCGGTCCTGGGCATGGCCCCGCACCTGGGCCTGGAGCTCCAGGGGCACCGCCGACATGGGCAGCACCCGGCCGTGCGCGCCGAGCAGCTTGCCGACCAGGTCGAGTGCCTGGACATGGTCGCCGAGCTGCTCCCACAGGGCGACGATCAGCAGATTGCCGACCGCGTGGTCGTGCAGCTCGCCCTCGCTCTGGAAGCGGTGCTGGATCACCCGGGACCAGGTCTGGCCCCAGTCGTCGTCGCCGCACAGCGCGGCCAGCGCCTTGCGCAGATCGCCGGGCGGCAGCACGCCCAGCTCGTCGCGGAGCCGGCCGCTGGAGCCGCCGTCGTCGGCGACCGTGACGACGGCGGTCAGATCACCGGTGATACGGCGCAGCGCGGTCAGCGAGGCGGACAGGCCCATGCCGCCGCCCAGCGCCACCACCTTGGGGGTGGCCCCCTTCGTCATGCGGCCGCTGGGGACGAATCGGCGGACCCGGCGCAGCCGCGGTGTACGCCCGCTCACTCGCGCCCCATGTCCCGGTGGACAACGACGGTTTCCACCCCTTCGGACACCAGGCGGAGGGCGAGCTTCTCGGACATCGCGACGCTGCGGTGCTTACCGCCCGTGCAGCCCACGGCGATGGTCACATAGCGCTTGCCCTCACGGCGGTAGCCCTCGGCGACGATCCGCAGCAGCTCGGCGTAGCCGTCCAGGAACTCCTTGGAGCCGGGCTGGCTAAAGACGTAATGGGAGACCTCGTCGTTGAGACCGGTGAACGGGCGCAGCTCGGGGACCCAGTGCGGATTGGGGATGAAGCGGCAGTCGATGACCATGTCGGCGTCGACCGGGAGGCCGTATTTGAAGCCGAAGGACATGACCGTGGCGCGCAGCTCGGGGACCTCCTCGCCCGCGAACTGGGCGTCCATCTTGGCGCGCAGTTCGTGGACGTTGAGGCTGGAGGTGTCGATGACCAGGTCGGCGTCGCCGCGCAGCTCGCGCAGCAGATCGCGTTCGGCGGCGATGCCGTCGACGATCCGGCCGTCGCCCTGGAGGGGGTGCGGGCGGCGCACCGATTCGAAGCGGCGCACCAGGGCCTCGTCGGAGGACTCCAGGAAGACGATGCGGCGCTTGACGTTCTGCGCGTCGAGAGTGGCCAGCGATTCCTTGAGGTTGGCGAAGAAGCGGCGGCCGCGGACGTCGACGACGACCGCGATCCGGGCGACATTGCCCTGCGAGCGGGCGCCCAGCTCGACCATCGGGGCGATCAGCTCGGGCGGGATGTTGTCGACGACGAACCAGCCGAGGTCCTCCAGGCACTTCGCGGCCGTGCTGCGGCCGGCGCCGGACATCCCGGAGATGATCACCAACTCGGGGATCGCGGCGCTCTCGCCCTGGTCGGTCGTGCCCGTACTCACCTGTGCACCGTCTCTCTCGGTTTCCTGCTCTTCGTGCGGTGTACTCATCGGTCCTGCCCCCGTTCTGCTGACAACGCGGCCGGTGGGGCCCCGTCATCCTCAATGATCTCTCCTGTGGCGGTGTTCACCGCGGGGGCGGACGGTGCCGCCCCGGCCAGCGCCGCGGCGACCGTCTCCGCGGTCTTGCGTCCGACGCCCGGGACCTCGCAGATCTCGTCGACCGTCGCGGCCCGCAGCTTCTTCAGCGAGCCGAAGTGCTTGAGCAGTGCCTGGCGGCGGGTGTCGCCCAGCCCGGCGACGGCGTCGAGCGGCGAGGACTTCAGCCGCTTGGTGCGCTTGCTGCGCTGGTAGGTGAGGGCGAAGCGGTGTGCCTCGTCGCGGACACGCTGAAGGAGGTAGAGACCCTCGCTGCTGCGCGGCAGCACCACCGGGTCGTCGTCCTCGGGCAGCCAGACCTCTTCGAGGCGCTTGGCCAGGCCGCAGACCGCGACATCGTCGATACCGAGCTCGTCCAGGGCCCGGCGGGCGGCCGCGACCTGCGGGGCACCGCCGTCGACGACCACGAGCTGGGGTGGGTAGGCGAACCGCTTGGGGCGGCCGTCCTCGTCGGTCGGGCGGCCGGCCAGGGGGTCCGGCTCGGGATCGTCCATGGGCGCCGTGACGGTGGCGGCCGTGGCGCCGTTGTCGTCGACGCGGGCGTCCTCGGCCGGCTCCTCCGTCCACTCGCCGGCCTTCTGCTTCTCCTGGAGATAGCGCTTGAAGCGGCGGCCGATGACCTCGTGCATGGACCGGACATCGTCCTGGCCCTGGAAGGTCTTGATCTGGAAGCGGCGGTATTCGCTCTTCCGGGCGAGACCGTCCTCGAACACCACCATCGAGGCGACGACGTCATCGCCCTGGAGGTGGGAGATGTCGAAGCACTCGATACGCAGCGGCACCGAATCCAGCCCGAGGGCCTCGGCGATCTCCTCCAGGGCGCGCGAGCGGGTGGTCAGGTCGGAGGCGCGCTTGGTCTTGTGCAGCGCCAGGGCCTGCTGGGCGTTGCGGGCGACCGTCGCCATCAGGTCCTTCTTGTCGCCGCGCTGCGGGATGCGCAGTGAGACCTGGGAGCCGCGGCGCTCGGAGAGCCACTGGGCGATCGGCTCGACGGGCTCGGGGAGCGCCGGGACCAGGACCTCCTTGGGGACGGCGTCGCCCCGCTCCTCGCCGTACAGCTGCTGGAGGGCGTGCTCGACGAGGTCGCCGGTGGTGACGGCCTCAACCTTGTCGGTGACCCAGCCGCGCTGGCCGCGCACCCGGCCGCCGCGGACATGGAAGATCTGGACGGCGGCTTCCAGCTCGTCCTCGGCGACGGCGATCAGATCGGCGTCGGTGGCATCGGCGAGCACCACCGCGCTCTTCTCCATGGCCCGCCTGAGCGCCCCTATGTCGTCACGCAGCCGGGCGGCGCGCTCGTACTCCATCTCCTCTGCCGCGTCCTGCATCTGACGCTCCAGACGGCGGATGTACGCGCCGGTCCGGCCGGCCATGAAGTCGCAGAACTCCTCGGCCAGTTCCTGGTGTTCCTCGGCGGAGATCCGGCCGACGCAGGGGGCCGAGCACTTGCCGATGTAGCCGAGCAGGCAGGGGCGGCCGATCTGGGCGGAGCGCTTGAAGACACCGGCGGAGCACGTCCGTACGGGGAAGACACGGAGCATCAGGTCGACGGTCTCGCGGATGGCCCACGCGTGTCCGTAGGGACCGAAGTAGCGCACGCCCTTCTTCTTGGCGCCGCGCATGACCTGGACGCGCGGGAACTCCTCGTTGAGGGTCACCGCGAGATACGGATAGCTCTTGTCGTCACGGTACTTGACGTTGAATCGGGGGTCGAACTCCTTGATCCAGGTGTATTCGAGCTGGAGCGCCTCGACCTCGGTGGTGACGACGGTCCACTCCACGGAGGCGGCGGTGGTGACCATCGTGCGGGTACGCGGATGGAGGCCGGCCAGGTCCTGGAAGTAGTTGGCCAGCCGCTGGCGCAGGCTCTTGGCCTTGCCGACATAGATGACCCGGCCGTGCTCGTCGCGGAACTTATAGACCCCCGGCGAGTCGGGGATCTGTCCCGGCTTGGGTCGATAGCTGCTGGGGTCTGCCATGCACACCACCCTACTGACCGCCACCGACAATCACGGTTCCCGGACCACCCCCGTTCCCGGCCGGGCGGCGGGGGCGGCGGGGACCTTGGCCGGTACTCCGCCATCGGCGGGGCGGCGGGGCGGCGGGCGGCTGTGGCGCAGGGCGTCCGCCGGGACCGGGCGTCCTTCGGAACCGGGCATCCATCCGGACCGGGTGTCCCTCGGGGCCGCTGCGCGGTGCCCCCGGCCGCGTGGGCAGGGCGGCGGGCAGATCGTGCAGGTCATGGGCGCGCTGATCGTGCGGGCGCGGGCGGACCGTGCGGGTCGTGAGGGTCGCCGGGGCGCCGGGTCGGTTCGCGAGGCGGCTGCATCCCCCCACCCCCGAACCCACCCCCGCCCCCTCCCCCGAAGGGGGAGAGGGGGAGGGGGCGGGGGAAGACCGGCCCGCCGCACGGACGGCGTGCGACGGGCAGGCGTACAGGGTTCAGCCGCTGCGTCGCCGGCGCAGGGCCGCCGCGGCGGACAGTCCCAGGGCCAGCAGGGCGGCGGCGCCCGCCACGGACGTGGCCGCGGTCACCGGCAGGCTGTCGTCCGTGAACGCACCCGCCGTGACGGGCTGCTGGGCCTGCGCCGGCCGGCCCTGGGGGCCCTCGGCGCCGGCGGCGGCCTCCTCCGGCCCGTAGCCGCCGGCCTCACCGCGCCGGTCGTACGCGGAGCCCGGCAGCTTGTCCCCGTAGGCCTTCGCCACCCGCTTCCGGTAGGCGGCGACGGTGGTGCCGTGCGCCCCGACGGCCTTGCGGGCGTCGGCGTCCAGTGGCTCGATCCGGTCGCCGCGCTGCACGTACCAGGCGTTGATCTGCGGCTCGTGGAACACCGTGCCGCTCTTCGACCGGGTGGCCCCGGCCGCGGTGTAGCGGGTCTCGTCATCGCCGTCGGCGATGTTGACGACCTTCCAGGCGGCGCCCTGCCGCACGGTCCATACGGAGGCCGTGCGGCCGTCGGCGGCGACGGCCTTGCTGGCGAGGAACTCCAGGCGGGCGACGGGAGCCGTGGTCCTGCCGCGTACGAAGTCCGGGGACAGGACGTAGACGGGGACGGTGCCGCCCTCGATGTGCGGGGCGGCCTGCGCGGTGCCGGGGGCCACGGCCGGCGCCCCGCCGCGCTTGCGGTCGGCGGCGAAGAAGCGGGCGAGGGTGTCCAGCGTCGCGGGGGCGGCGGCCGCATCGTGGGCGGCGGCGATGCTCGCGCGGGCAGGGGCCTGGGGTGTGGGGACGGGTGCGGCCAGTGCGGCAGGTGGGGCGAGGCCGATGAGGGTGGTCGCGAACGCTCCTGTGGCGACGGCGCGAAGGGTGGTGCGGACGGCGGTGCGCTTCGTCATGACCTCAGGCTCCTATCCGGTAGAGGGAGTGCGTCCAGGAGAAGGAGCTACCGTTCACGTAGTAGTCGAAATCGCCCCAGTTGTAGCGGGAGTTGGTCGCCCAGGGATCACCCCAGTAAATCCAGTTCCGCTCTGTGTCATAGCCATAGACCACGTGCATATGGCCGCCGCCGGAGGACCACTGGATGCGGGTCTCGACGGGACGGTTGGCGGCGATCTCGCTCTGCACGGTGTCGTAGCGGAGCCAGCCGGTCACATAGGAGCCGGAGTTGATGCCCATCCAGTTGAGGGCGGTCTGCACATTGCCGAGGGTGGCCTGGTCGTTGGGGCAGGTGCTGCCCTGCTGGCGGTTGAAGGCGGCGTTGCAGAACTGGTTCTGGCTGTAGTTCCTGCCGTACCAGGTCGCGATGGTGTTGCCGGAAGCGGCCCAGCACCAGTTGGTGTTCTCCTGGGCCTGCATGGAGATGTTGAGGCGGTTGGCGGCGAGGCGCGGGGCGGCGGCCGCGTCCGCGGCGGTAGCGGCGTGCGCCGGGGGCGCGAGGGGCGCGGCAGAGGCGACGGTCGCGCTCGTGAGCAGGGTCAGTGCGGCGGTGGTGAGCGCTGCGGCCGACAGCCATCTGCGGCGGGAACGGCGTGCGTGGGGTGCACGGGTCATGGCGTTCCTCCCGAACAGGGGGGTGAGGGGTGAGAGGAGCGCATCCGGATGCTGCTGAGGAGCATCGGGTGTTGTCGCAGGCAGGTCAACACGCTTCAATGCGGGATGACATGGGGGTGTGGACGCACGGGCCCGGATGTGAACGGCCGATGCCCGGCGTACTGCAGTGAACAGGAAGGCAGAGCGTGCAGCGCGCGATCCGGTTGTGAACGTTCACCCGCGCGCCGGAGGAATGAGGCAATGGCACAGAACACTCCGCAGTCGGCCGAACTGGCACAACTGCTGCAGACCGGCCCGTTCCATCTCGCGCTGCGGTCCGCGCTCACCGAGCGCGGACTCGCGCTCACCCGTGTCCAGCACAAGCTCGCCCAGCGTGGCATCACCATCGGTGTGACCAGCCTGAGCTACTGGCAGCAGGGCGCCCGGCGGCCGCAGCGCCCCGAGTCGCTGCGCGCGGTGCGCGCCCTGGAGGAGGTCCTGGACCTGCCCGCGCACTCGCTGCACCGGCTGCTGGTGCCGGAGGGCGCCGCCCGCCCGGAGGCCGAGCGGCCGGTCGCCCGCACGTACCGCTCCCTGGTGGCGCCCGCCGCCGCGCTGCAGGAACTGTTCACCGAACTGGAGACACCCGCGGACGGCGGGCTGCACACCGTGGGCCATCACGAGCGGGTCGCCATCGGTCCCGAGCATCAGCTCCTCGCCCGCGAATCGCTCCAGGTGGTCCGGGCCCACCGGGACGGCGTGGACCGCTATATCGCCATTCACCGGGGCGAGTCGGGCTGCGAGACGTCCCGGGTGCGGGTGCGGGCCGCGGAGAACTGCCGGCTGGGCCGGGTCCGCGGGCACGCCGAGACCGGGGTGGTGGTCGCCGAGCTGCTCTTCGACGCCCGGCTGCGGGCCGGTGACACCCATGTCTTCGGTTACGTCTTCGAGGACGGCAGCGGCGGTCCGAGCACCGAGTATCTGCGCGGCTTCAGCTTCGCCGGCGGACAGTACGTCCTTCAGGTGCGCTTCGACGACGCGGCGCTGCCGGTGCGCTGCCGCCGCTTCGCCCAGACCTCCGCGGGCGCCCCGCGCAGCGGTCAGCAGGAGCTGACGCTCAGCGGACGGCACCGCGCCGTGCACCTCGTGGAGCAGGGGGTGCGGCCCGGGATACTGGGCATCGCCTGGGACTGGGGATGAGTCCCCGCGGTGCCTGCGGGCCGGCGACTCAGCCCGCGATCAGCTTGCCGTCCTTGGTCCTGACCGGGACCTCGGGCAGCGGCTCGGACGCCGGACCCTGGATGACCTTGCCGGTGGTGACGTCGAAGCGGCTGCCGTGGCAGGGGCAGCTGCCCTCCTTCTTCTCGACGTCGGACAGGATGCAGCCGGCGTGGGTGCACTTGGCGCTGAAGCACTTGTATGTGCCCTTGGCGGGCTGCGACACGACGAGCCGGTCCTCGCGGTAGAGCTTGGCGCCGCCGACCGGCACCGCGGCGGCGGTCCCGAGTTCGACCGGCCCGTCGGGCACCGCCGAGGCGTTCGCGCCCGAGTCCCCCGGTGAGCAGGCCGCCAGCCCGAAGCCGGCGGCCCCGGCGAGCGCGGCCCCCCGCAGCACGGTTCGGCGGTCGGGGGACTGGCTCATGGCTGCTCCAGAGGTCAGGGGGTCAGAGGCCGGCGGCTCCCGACGATACCGGCGCAGATCGTTCCGGTTCCGCCCGGGCCGGGCGCCCGGTCGACAGCCGTGCGTAAACGCTTACGTAAGCGTTTACGTATAGGGTCGGGTGCTCGTAGGGTGGGGGACTTCGCGGGACGAGGCCCTGGGAGGCCGGGGCACCGCCGTGGTGCCGCACACGCGGGAGGAAGAGCCGGATGACGACGATGGTGGATGTGGCGCGGCGGGCCGGGGTCTCGGTCGCCACGGTCTCGCATGTGCTGAACGAGACCCGGCCGGTACGCCCCGGCACCCGTGCCGCGGTGCTCGGCGCCATCGACGAGCTCGGCTACACCCACAACACCCTGGCCCGCTCCCTGGTCACCTCCCGCACCCGCTCGATCGGTCTTGCGGTCTCCGCGATCAGCAACCCGTACTTCACCGAGATCCTCCAGGGCGTCGAGGCCGGCGCCCTCGCGGCCGGCTACAGCCTGCTGATCGCCGATCCGCACGACGACCCACGGCATGAGCGTGAGGTCGTCCGGCTGCTGCACGAGCGACGTGTGGACGGCATGATCGTCGCGCCGTCAGCGGAGCCCGCGGAGATGGTGGAGTACCTGGGCCGGCGCCAGGTGCCGACGGTCTTCCTGGACCGGCTGGTCGGCGACGGCCATGACCAGGTGTGCGCCGAGAACACCGGCCCGATGCGTCAACTGGTCGAGCATCTGGCCGACTTGGGACACACCCGGATCGGCCTGGTGGCCGGCCTCCCCGGGCTGAGCACCACCACCGAGCGGGTCGAGGGCTACCGCGCGGGGCTGCGCGCCCGCGGTCTGCCGTTCGCGCCCGGACTCCTCGCCGGCGGCAACTCCGAGGCGGCGGGTGCCCAGGACGCCACCCGGCAGCTGCTCGCCGCGGCGGAACCGCCCACCGCGGTCATCACCGCGAACAACGCGATGACCATTGGCGCGCTGCGGGCGCTGCGCGAGCTGGGCCGGGAGGTGCCCCGCGATACGGCGCTGGCCTGCTTCGACGACTTCTCGTGGGCGGAGCTGTTCACGCCCCGGCTGACCGCGATCGCCCAGCCCAGCAAGGATCTCGGGGCGGCGGCGGTCCGGCTGCTGCTGGAGCGTCTGGAGGAGCCGGACCGGCCCCCGCGCACCATCCGCCTCCCCTGCACCTTTGTGCACCGTACGTCGTGCGGCTGCGCCGAACCCGCCCCGGACACGCACCCGGCCGCACCCCAGGCCTCCCAGGAAAGGAACCGCACCCCGTGATCGTCGTCGCCGGCGAGGCGCTGATCGACCTCGTCCCCAGCCCGCAGAGCCCCCTCCCGGCCTCCCCCCACGACGGGGCCCCCTCCGCCACCCCTGACGGCCCGTTGCCGGCGTTGCTGCCGCGGCGCGGCGGCGGCCCGTACAACACCGCGGTCGCGCTGGGGCGGCTGGGCTCCCCCGCCGCGTTCTGCTCCCGGATCTCCACCGACTCCTTCGGCGAGGCACTGCTGGACGGGCTGCGCGGCGGTGGCGTGGACACCTCCCTGGTGCAGCGCGGCGGTGAGCCGACCACCCTTGCCGTGGCGGACATCAGCCCGGACGGGTCGGCGGGCTACGGCTTCTATGCCGACGGCACCGCCGACCGGCTCTTCACCCTGCCGCCGGCGCTGCCCGCCGGGGTCCGGGCGCTCTCCCTCGGCACCTGCTCGCTCGTCCTGGAGCCGGGCGCGACTGCGTATGAGTCCCTGCTGCGCCGCGAGGCCCGGCGCGGGGTCTTCACGGCCCTCGAC
Source organism: Streptomyces sp. NPDC048637 (assembly GCF_040650675.1). Lineage (NCBI taxonomy): Bacteria > Bacillati > Actinomycetota > Actinomycetes > Kitasatosporales > Streptomycetaceae > Streptomyces > Streptomyces sp. NPDC048637. The sequence goes on along the minus strand of NZ_JBEZHQ010000023.1, from coordinate 124,860 downwards.
CCCAACATCCGGCCCGGTCTGATCCCCGATCCGGATGCCTACCGGGCCCGCTTCCGCTCCTGGCTGCCCGACGTCGCCCTGCTGAAGCTCTCCGAGGAGGACGCCCTGTGGCTGGCGGGTTCCGGTGAGGGGCCGTGCGGTGCCGTGGGCGGGGGCCGGGACACGGTCACCGCGGCGGCGAAGGGGTGGCTGGCCGCGGGGCCCGCGGCAATCGTGCTCACCCATGGCGGGGACGGTCTGACGGTGCTGACCCCGGGCGGCGGCACGCTGACGGTGCCCGGCGAACGGGTCACCGTCGTCGACACCATCGGCGCCGGCGACACGGTCAACGCCGCGCTGCTGCACCGTCTGGACGCCCACGACGCCCTCTCGCGCACCGCCGTCGCCGCCCTCGGGGCCGAGGAATGGCAGGACATCCTGCGCTTCGCCGCCCGCGCGGCCGCTGTCACCTGCTCGCGGGCAGGCGCGGAGCCGCCGTTCGCCGCGGAGTTGGCGGCGTAGCACGGAGGGGGCGCGGGGGGGGAGAGAGACAGAGCGCGGAGACGCAGCGCGGAGACGCAGCACGGAGACGCAGCACGGGGACGCAGCACGGGGACGCAGCACGGGGACGCAGCGCGGGGACGCGGAGTGGGGACGCGGAGTGGCCCGGAGGCACCGGAGGCAGGTGCCGGCGGCGCGCTCCGGCGCCGGGCGTACGGGCGGCAGTCTCCGGCGCACCGTCAGGCGCCGCCGCCCCGTCAGCACCACGGGCCGCCACCGCCCCCGTCGTACGGAGAGCGGTGACGGCCCGGCGGTAACAGCGGCCCGTGGGCGTCAGGAGGCCCGGCGGGTACGCGCCGTGGCCTTCTTCGCCGTGGTCTTCTTGGCCGCGGTCTTCTTCGCTGCGGCCTTCTTGGCCACCGGCTTCTTTGCGGACGCCTTCACCGGCGCGGCATCGCTGACGCGGTCACCGAGGATCTCCCGCAGGAACTTGCCGGTGTGGCTGGCCGGGATGGACGCGATGTCCTCCGGGGTGCCTTCGGCGACGACCAGGCCGCCGCCGTTGCCCCCCTCGGGGCCCATATCGATGACCCAGTCGGCCGTCTTGATCACATCGAGGTTGTGCTCGATGACGATCACCGTGTTGCCCTTGTCGACCAGGCCGGCCAGCACATTGATCAGCTTGCTGATGTCGTCGAAGTGCAGACCGGTGGTCGGCTCGTCGAGGACATAGACCGTGCTGCCCGTCGAGCGCTTCTGGAGCTCGCTGGCCAGCTTGACGCGCTGCGCCTCACCGCCGGAGAGCGTCGGCGCGGACTGCCCGAGGCGGACATAGCCGAGGCCGACCTCGTGGAGCGTCTTGAGATGCCGGGCGATGGTCGGCACCGCCTCGAAGAAGCTCAGGGCCTCCTCGATGGGCATGTCCAGCACCTCGGCAATGGACTTGCCCTTGTAGTGGACCTCCAGCGTCTCCCGGTTGTAGCGCGCCCCGTGGCAGACCTCGCACGGCACATACACATCCGGCAGGAAGTTCATCTCGATCTTGATGGTGCCGTCGCCGGAGCAGTTCTCGCAGCGGCCGCCCTTGACGTTGAAGGAGAAGCGGCCCGGCAGATAGCCGCGGACCTTGGCCTCCATCGTCTCCGCGAAAAGCCTGCGGACATGATCGAAGACGCCGGTGTAGGTGGCCGGGTTGGAGCGGGGGGTGCGGCCGATCGGCGACTGGTCGACATGCACGACCTTGTCCACCAGGTCGTCGCCGGCGACCCGGGTGTGCCGGCCCGGCACCGACTTGGCGCCGTTCAGCTCGCGTGCGAGGTGGGTGTAGAGGATGTCGTTGACCAGCGTCGACTTGCCGGAGCCGGAGACTCCGGTGACGGCCGAGAACACCCCGAGCGGGAACGAGACGTCGATGTCGCGGAGGTTGTTCTCCTTCGCGCCGTGCACCGTCAGCTGCCGCGCCGGGTCGGCGGGCCGCCGGATGTCCGGTGTCGCGATGGCCTTCTTGCCGGACAGATACTGACCGGTGATCGAGTCCTTGTTGGCCAGCAGCTGCTTCATCGGGCCGCTGTGCACGACCTTGCCGCCGTGCTCACCGGCACCCGGGCCGATGTCCACGACCCAGTCGGCGACCTTGATGGTGTCCTCGTCGTGCTCCACGACGATCAGGGTGTTGCCCATGTCGCGCAGCCGCACCAGGGTCTCGATCAGCCGGTGGTTGTCGCGCTGGTGCAGACCGATCGACGGTTCGTCCAGGACGTAGAGCACGCCCACCAGGCCGGAGCCGATCTGGGTGGCGAGGCGGATGCGCTGGGCCTCACCGCCGGAGAGGGTGCCGGCCGCGCGGTTCAGCGAGAGGTAGTCCAGGCCGACGTCGACCAGGAACTTCAGCCGCTCGTTGACCTCCTTGAGGACCCGCTCGGCGATCTTCTTCTCGCGCGCGGTGAGCTTCATGTCCCGCAGGAAGTCGGCGCAGTCGCTGATCGACATGGCCGCGACCTCGGCGATCGACTTCTGCTGAACCGTGACGGCGAGCACGATCGGCTTGAGCCGGGTGCCCTCACAGGTCGGGCAGGGCACCTCGCGCATATAGCCCTCGAAGCGCTCCCTGCTGCTGTCGCTCTCCGCTTCGGAGTGCCGCCGCTTGACGAACGGCACGGCACCCTCGAAGGGGGTGGTGTAAGCCCGCTCACGGCCGTACCGATTGCGGTAGCGCACCTCGATCTGGGTCTTGTGGCCCTGCAGCAGGGCCTTCTTGGCGCGGGCCGGCAGCCCGGCCCACGGGATGTCCGTACGGAATCCGAGGGCGTCGGCCAGCGCGCCGACCAGGCGGCCGAAGTACTCCTTGGTGTGCCCGTGCGACCAGGGGTGGATCGCGCCCTCGTCGAGGGAGCGGTCCTCGTCGGGGACGATCAGCTCGGGGTCGACCTCCATACGCGTACCGATGCCGGTGCAGTCCGGGCAGGCGCCGAAGGGCGAGTTGAAGGAGAAGGAGCGGGGCTCCAGCTCCTCGAAGGAGAGATCGTCGTAGGCGCAGTACAGATGCTCCGAATACATCCGCTCGCGCTGCGGATCGTCCGGGTCCAGGTCGACGAAGTCGAGGATGACCATGCCTCCGGAGAGCCCGAGGGCGGTCTCGACGGAGTCGGTCAGCCGCCGCTTGGCGGTCTCCTTGACCGTGAGGCGGTCGACGACCACCTCGATGGTGTGCTTCTCCTGCTTCTTCAGCTTCGGCGGCTCGGCGAGATGAATCGTCTCCCCGTCCACCCGCGCCCGGCTGTAGCCCTTGGTCTGGAGGTCGGAGAAGAGATCGACGAACTCGCCCTTGCGCTCGCGCACCAGCGGGGAGAGCACCTGGAAGCGGCTGCCCTCGGGCAGTTCGAGCACCTTGTCGACGATGGCCTGCGGCGACTGCCGGGCAATCGGACGGCCGCACTCGGGACAGTGCGGCTTGCCGATACGCGCGAAGAGCAGACGGAGGTAGTCGTAGACCTCGGTGATCGTGCCGACCGTCGAGCGCGGGTTGCGCGAGGTCGACTTCTGGTCGATCGATACCGCGGGGGACAGGCCCTCGATGAAGTCCACATCGGGCTTGTCCATCTGCCCGAGGAACTGCCGGGCGTAGGAGGAGAGCGACTCGACATAGCGCCGCTGCCCCTCGGCGAAGATCGTGTCGAAGGCGAGCGAGGACTTGCCCGACCCGGAGAGCCCCGTGAAGACGATGAGGGAGTCGCGGGGGAGGTCGAGCGAGACGTTCTTGAGGTTGTGCTCGCGAGCGCCACGGACGATGAGACGGTCGGCCACGCCGGTCGGCACCTTTCTTGGAGGGGGCGGGAGCCGCGGCTCTGCGTCCGCCGCTCGGTGAGTGAGCAGAGGCGGCGGAGCGGAGCGGAGCCCCCGCCCCAGGGTATGGGACCCGCCGCGGCACTGACTTTGCGATGCCACACACGAGCCTATAGCACGCGCATTCGATTTACGGGGCCCGCAAGCCCTCTTCACCCAAACGTGTGGCGGCCCCACAACCTTCCCGCCCCGCCCCACGCCCGTACGCTGCGGAAACGCCCTCGTCAGGCGAAGCCGGGCAGCGCCCGCTCCAGCGCATCGAACGTGCGCCGCAGCACCTCCGCCTGCTCAACGGCCACCGCGTCCACCGGGTCACCCCCGAGCTGCCGGACCGCGGCATCGACGTGCGCCACCCGGATCGCCGCGACGACCAGTGCCGCGCCCAGCCGGGCGTCATGACCGGGCCGGTCCGCGTCGCCGCCCGCGGCCTCGGCGAGCAGCGCGGCGAGTGTGTCCTCCATCTCCTCGACCGCCTCACGCCCCCGTGCCCGCAGTGCCGGTGAGTCCAGCACCGTGCGCCAGAAGTGCTCGAACCCCTCCCCCACCGCGGCCAGCGGATGCCGCTCCGCCAGCAGGCCGAGCACGAGCCGGCGCAGCGCGGCGAGCGGCGGCTCGTCCGCCCCGCGCTCCCGGACGGCGCGGGCGAGCAGCTCCCGGGCCTCGGGGATGCGGTCGAGGAAGAGGTCCTCCTTGCGCGGGAAGTAATTGAAGACCGTCATCGTCGACACCTCGGCGGCGCGGGCCACCTCGGCGACGGTGACATTGTCGAAGCCGCGCCGGATGAACAGCAGCGTGGCCTCACCGGAGATCCGCTGCCGGGTGCGCAGCTTCTTGCGCTCGCGGAGCGTCAGCCGCCCCTCCTCCACCCCGAAGCCGGTTTCCGGCCGCCGGCCCCCTGGCCGCCCGCCGTCCGCCGCCCGCCCAGCGCCATGCCGCTCCTCGTCCACCATGGCCGGAATTTTAGGCCATTTTTAGCCGCAACAAATTTTTAGTCACTACACTTATGCCGCATGACGCATGACGCAGACGTAGTGGTGGCAGGGGGCGGCCCGGTGGGGCTGATGCTCGCCTGCGAACTCGCACTGGCAGATGTCCCGGTGGTCGTCCTGGAGCGGCTGACCAAGGTGGACACGAAGATCAAGGCGGGGTCGATCAACTCCCCCAGTTCGGAGGCCTTCTACCGGCGCGGGATGCTGCCCGGCCTGGCACAGGCACAGCGCGAGGCCTTCGAGAAGTTCAGCTCCTTCCTGCGGCAGCGGCAGGCCGCCGGGGCCTCCGCGGTCCAGCAGCCGCCGAAGTTCGCCGGGCATTTCGCGGGCATCATGCTGCGCGGTGACCTGCTGGACGAGTCCGACCCGGACTTCGACGGCCACGGCCCCGCCGCCGAGGTCGGCCTCGTCCCGCAGGAGGTCCTGGAACGGCTGCTCGGCGCCCGCGCCGCCGAACTGGGCGTCGACCTGCGCCGCGGGGTGACCCTGACCGGTTTCGACGCCGGCGACGACGGCGTCCACGTCCACACCTCGGCCGGGTCACTGCGCACCGGCTGGCTCGTCGGCTGCGACGGCGGCCGCAGTACGGTCCGCCGGCTCGCCGGCTTCCCGTTCTCCGGAACGGCACCCGAGATCACCGGCCGCCAGGCCCTGGTGGAGATGACCGGCGCCGAGAGGCTGGGGGCCGGCTGGAACTGGACGGAGACCGGGACGTACGTGCACGGGCCGATGCCCGGCCGGATCCTCACCGTGGAGTTCGACGGGCCGCCCGAGGACCGCGAAGCGCCCGTCACCGCCGCGGAGTTGGAGGAATCCCTGCGCAAGGTGTCCGGGGTGCCGGGCGTCACGATCCACAAGGTGCTCTCGGCGACCCGGTTCACGGACCACGCACGCCAGGTGCCCGACTACCGCTCCGGACGGGTGCTGCTGGCCGGTGACGCGGCCCATGTGCACTCGCCGTTCGGCGGCCAGGGGCTGAATCTCGGTATCGGTGACGCGATGAACCTCGGCTGGAAACTGGCCGCCACGGTACGCGGCCGGGCGCCGGAGGGGCTGCTCGACACGTACACGGCCGAGCGGCACCCCCTGGGCGCGTGGGTACTGGAGTGGACCCGGGCCCAAGTGGCCCTGATGCGGCCCGAGTCGCACGCCCGGGCGCTGCGCGGGGTGATCGCGGAACTGACCGGAACCGTCGACGCCACCACCTTCTTCGCCAAGAAGATCTCCGGCGTCCAGCAGCGCTACGACCTGCCCGGTGACCATCCGCTGACCGGCGGCAGCGCACCTGACCTGGAACTCTCCGACGGCACCCGGCTCGCCGGCCATCTCCACGACGGGCGGGGGCTGTTGCTCGATCTCGCCGATGACGCGGCGGTGCGCGAGCGCGCCGCGGGATACGGCGACCGGGTGCGGGTGCTCACCGCGGCCTGCCCCGGGCGGCCCGGCCTGGCCGGCCTGCTGGTGCGGCCGGACGGCTGCACCGCCTGGGCGGCGGACTCCGGCGCCCCGGACACCTGGGACGATCTGGAGGCGGCGCTCCGGAGCTGGTTCGGCACGCCGGACGGCGCGGCGGCCTGACCACCACGGCGGGTGGCGCGAAACGGCCGGCCCGACCGGCTGATTCGCGCCGCCCGCCCCGCCCGCGTACGCCCCGATGGGCGTCGGCCGACTCCCGCGCCCGCCCCGACGGCGCTAGCGTCGGACCATGACCCTCACCCCGCCTGACTTCCCGCACGATGTGGCAGCCGTCCGCGAGGCCACCGACCGGCTTCTGGTCTCGGTGAGCAAGCTCGACGACGCGGCGATCGGCGAGCCGTCGCTGCTCCCCGGCTGGACCCGCGGCCATGTCCTCGCCCATCTGGCGCGTAACGCGGACGCGCTGGGCAATCTCCTCACCTGGGCGCGTACGGACGTGCGGACACCGATGTACGCCAGTGCCGAGGCACGGGAGCGCGATATCGAGCGGGGCGCCGACCGTCCGCTGGCGGCGCAGCTGGAGGACCTCAGGGAGACCGCCGCGCGGTTCGACACGGCGATGGAGGCGCTGCCGGAGGCACGCCGGGCCTTCGAGGTCGAGATGCGCAACGGCGTTGTCGAGCGGGCCGACCGGCTGCCGCTGCGCCGGCTGGCCGAGCTCGAACTGCACCATGTCGACCTCGGTGTCGGCCACACCGTCGACCAGCTGTCGCCCGCCTTCATCGACCGTGAACTGGACTTTCTGTCCACGATCAAGTTCGCCGGGCACCCGGATCTGCCCCCGCTGGAGCTGCAGGCCGACGACGGCCGCCGCTGGCGCACCGGCCGCACGGTCACCGGACCGGCTGCCGGGGCCGCGCCGCTGGTGGTGACGGGCTCCCCGGCCGCGCTGGTCGGCTGGCTCACCGGACGCGGCGACGGCCGCAAACTGGACAGCCACGGCTGCGTCCTGCCTGCCGTACCGCCGCTTTAGAGTGGTCCCATGGGCTACAGCGGAGCAGTGAAGGTCGGCGGACCGGCCGACGTGCACGAGCTGACCGACCTGATGATTTCCAAGGTCGCGGTCGGTCCGATGAACAACAACGCCTATGTGCTGCGGTGCCGGGCGACCGATGAGCAGTTGCTGATCGACGCGGCCGCCGAGCCGCACACCCTTCTCGCGCTGATCGGCGACAGCGGTATCGCCTCCGTGGTCACCACCCACCGGCACGGTGACCACTGGGGCGCGCTGCGCGAGGTCGTCGAGGCGACGGGCGCGCGGACCTACGCGGGGCGGTACGACGCCGAGGGCATCCCCGTCCCCACGTACGTGCCGGTCGAGGACGGCGACACGCTCACCGTCGGCCGGGTGGAACTGACCGCGCGCCACCTGGTCGGGCACACCCCGGGCAGCATCGCGCTGGTCTACGACGACCCGCACGGGGCCCCGCATCTGTTCACCGGGGACTGCCTGTTCCCCGGCGGCGTCGGCAACACCTTCGGCAGCGCCGAGAACTTCGCCCGTCTGATCGACGACGTGGAGCGCAAGCTCTTCGGTGAACTGCCCGACGAGACCTGGGTCTATCCGGGCCACGGCAACGACACCACGCTCGGCGCGGAGCGTCCGCACCTCGCCCAGTGGCGCGAGCGCGGCTGGTAGTACACCGGACGGCGGACGGCGGGTCCGGGCGCGTCGGCCAGGCACACGGGAAAATGGGGCGGCCGGTCCGCCGGAGCGCCCGTACCCTCACGTCATGCCGCTGTCGTCACCGTCCTCCTCCGCGCTCCGTCACCCGCCCAATCCGCGTCCGGGTGACCGGGTGGCTGTGCTCTCGCCCTCCTCGGCGCTGCCGCAGCGGTTCCCGGTTCCGTACGAACTCGGTCTGGCCCTGCTGGAGAAGGACTTCGGGCTGATCCCGGTCGAGTACCCGACCACGCGGAAGTGGGGCGCCGGGGCGCAGGAGCGGGCCGCCGATCTGCATGCGGCGTTCGCGGATCCGGACATCGCCGCCGTCTTCGCCAGTATCGGCGGTGACGACCAGCTCACCGTGCTGCCCTACCTGGACCGCGAGGTCTTCCGCGCCCACCCCAAGCCGTTCTTCGGCTACAGCGACAACACCAATCTGCTGGCGTATCTCTGGAACACCGGAATCGTCGGCTTCCACGGCGCCACGGTGATGTGCGAACTGGGCCGCCCCGGGGCGATGCACCCGCTCACCGCGGAGTCGCTGCGCGCCGCACTGTTCACCCCGGGGCCGTATGCACTGCGCCCCGCGGAGCGCTACGGCGACGAGCACGGTGACTGGGGCGACCCGGAGACCTTCGCCGCCGAGCCCGCCCTGTGGCCGGGCGGGGGCTGGCGGTGGCACGGTCCGGAGCGGGTGGTCGAGGGCCCCAGTTGGGGCGGCTGCATCGAGGTGCTGTCCTGGATGCTGATGGCGGACCGTGAGATCCAGCAGGATCCGGCCGCGTACGACGGCTGTGTGCTGTTCCTGGAGACCTCCGAGGAGCTGCCAGGGGCCGACGAGGTGTACTTCGTGCTGCGCAGCATGGGCGAACGCGGTCTGCTGCGGCGGTTTCCCGCCCTGCTGATGGGCCGCCCCAAGGCATGGTCGCTGTCCCGTCCGCTCTCCGGCGAGGCGAAGGCTTCCTACGTACGCGAGCAGCGTGCGGCGGTGCTGCGTGCGCTGGCTACGTACGCCCCGGACACCGTCGCGGTCTTCGATGTCGATCTCGGGCACACCGATCCGCAGCTGGTGATCCCGTACGGCGGCACGATCCGGGTGGACGGGGTGGCGCGGCGGATCACGGTGACGTACTGACGGGTGCTCCCCCGTACACGGCGACGGCGCCCGGCCCCGCTCCGGGAGGAGCGGGAACCGGGCGCCGGGATGCCGTTCCGGGGCGCTGGGCGCCGGCCTCAGGCGTCTATGCGTTCCTTGGCCGTGGCCTCGGCTGCGGCCTGCTTCTTCGAGGCGCGCAGGCTGGTGAGGGTCGTGACGACCAGGACGGCGCAGATGACGCCCAGCGAGACCGGAATGGTGATCTCCGGTACGGGCACCCCGGACTCGTGGAGGGCGTGCAGCACCAGCTTCACACCGATGAAGCCCAGGATGATCGACAGGCCGTACGAGAGGTGGACCAGCTTCTTGAGCAGTCCGCCGATCAGGAAGTACAGCTGCCGCAGACCCATCAGGGCGAAGGCGTTGGCGGTGAAGACGATGTACGGGTCCTGGGTGAGGCCGAAGATCGCCGGGATGGAGTCCAGTGCGAAGAGGACGTCGGTGGTACCGATCGCCAGCATGACGATCAGCATCGGCGTCATCAGCCGCTTGCCGTTCTCGACGATGAACAGCTTGGTGCCGTGGTACTGGTCGGTCGACGGGAAGCGCTTCTCGACCATCTTCAGGAAGCGGTTCTCCTCGAACTCCTCGTCCTCCGCGTCGGCCCGGGCCTCCTTGATGAGCTTCCACGCGGTCCAGATGAGGAACGCGCCGAAGATGTAGAAGACCCAGGAGAAGTTGGCGATGATCGCGGCGCCCGCACCGATGAAGCCGGCCCGCAGCACCAGCGCGATCAGCACACCCACCATCAGCACCCGCTGCTGGTAGATCGCCGGGACCGCGAACTTCGCCATGATCAGCACGAAGACGAAGAGGTTGTCGACGCTCAGGGACTTCTCGGTGATGAAGCCGGCGAAGAACTCACCGGCCGGTGCGGTGCCGCCGAACAGCAGCAGCCCGAGGCCGAACAGCGCGGCGAGGGCGATCCAGACACCGGTCCAAATTCCGGCCTCCTTGAGGGAGACCTCGTGTGGTTTGCGGCCGCCGATGAAGAAATCGGCGGCGATCAGGGCGCACAGACCAAGGATGGTCAGCACCCACAGGTTCAGGGAAACGTCCACTGCTCCTCCGGCAGAGTCGTACGGCACTCACAGCGTCGTCGCTGCCGGAGGTCTCTTCCGCCCTGTCCGCCCGAGGGGGACAGGGCCGACGCCCCGGGATCTCGTCACACTCGCAATCCGTGATGACGGGTACGTCGTATCAGGAATACTCCCCTCCGCACCAAGAAGCGTAAAGGAAGCCCAATGAATAGTAAAGAAAAAGGCAAAATCGCTGTTCAGGAGGCCCTTCTGGCCGCCGCGAGCCGGCCCAGGACCTGACGCACCACCTGGCTGCCCTTCGGGGCGAGCGGTGGCTCGTACGTCCAGGCATGGCCGACCCAGGGGTCGGCGAGGTGCGCGTCGGGAACCGGAGTGATCCGCAGCAGGGAGCGCCACAGCGGATCCAGGACCGGGCCGTACTCCCGGGTCTGGGCGCGGTCGGCGACCAGCATCAGATGCACCCCGACCGCCGGTCCCTCGTCGGCCAGATAGCGGAGCCGGGTGAGGGCACGGTCGTCGAAGCCGTGCGGGAAGTCATGCACGATCAGCAGCTGCTCGGCGGTGTCGAGATCGGCCGGCAGGGCGTCCGCGGCGCGATGGCGCACGGCCATCTGGACGAGCTCCACCCGCCGGGTCAGCCCCTCCAGGACCGCGGCCACCCCCTTGGCGCCGGGCAGCGGGAAGGCGGGCAGCGCACCGCTCTCCACCAGCGGCGCCAGCGCGGGCGCGGCCGCCCCGCCCGGGTCGATGACCTGGACCGCGAAGTCACCGGCGGGGTGGATGGCGAGCAGCCGGGCGGCGATCGCCACGGCCGACTCCATGGCCAGACGGCGCAGCTCGGCCTCGTCGGGCGGCCCGTCCGTGAGGGCGCCGGGCAGCTCCCGCCGGCCGATGTCGCGCTCGGGACCGGGGCCGCCGTGGGCGTAGGCATCGGGCCCGCTGTCGATCCACAGCCCGCGCTCCAGCGGGAGACGGACCAGCATGGGGATGCGCAGGTCCAGGACCTCCGGGAGGTGCAGATCGCCCAGGCGCAGCGCCATCGGACGCTCCTGCGGGACGTGGTAGCCCTGCCATACGGGGCTGTCCCAGCGGGCGAAGGCCGGCGGCAGCGCGGGCTCCACGACCTCCGACTCCGCCATGAGCTGCGCGAGGTCACGGTCGAGGGCGGCGCGGGCCTGGGTGACGAGGGCGGCGTGCTTGTCGCGGGCGGTGGCGCGCGCGGCCTCACCCGCCGTGCCGAGGCGGTGGCGCGGGTCGCCCAGGGCCCGGTCGAGCTCCTGCTCCAGGCGGGACTCGGCGAAGTCGGCGGCGCTGCGGTAGGCGGCGACCGAACGCGCCAGATCCTCGAACATGCCCCAGACCTGGTTGTAGAGCCGCTCGTCCATGCTCCAGCCGGCGGCATCACCGGCCACCGGCCCGTCCGGTGCCGTGGGACCGGCGGCCGAAGGGGGTGTACCGGCCGGCAGCGCGGCGGACGGGGCGGGGGCGGCCGGGGCGGGGGTGCTGCGCCGCCGGGGGTGCCGGTAGTCGATGGGGCCGCCGTTCGCCGGGGCAGGCGGCAGGTCAGGGGCCTTGGCGCCGGGGGCGGTCTTCGCCCCCGCTCCGGTCCCGGGTCCGGCTGCGCCCCCGGCTCCGGCGCCGGAAGGTGCCGTGCCGTCAGCTGCCGTGGTGGGCGCGGGGGACGGCCGGTCCTGGGCGGGCGCGGCGGCCGGACCGGTGCCGGGACGGTCGGACCGGCCGGCCGCCATGGGAGCGGGCGCGGGGACCGCCCGGGCCTGCCCCAGACCCACCGCTTCCTCGATCTCCGCGGCCAGCTCCGCCGCCTGCGGCAGCCCCTGGTCACGCAGCATCGCCGGGAGTCCCTCGGCGTAGCCCTGGCCCACGGCGCGCACCTTCCAGGTGTCCTGCCTGCGGTAGAGCTCCATGGCGACGACGGCGGACTCCGCGCCCAGGCCGGTGATCGTGTAGCGGACGAGGCCGGTGCCGTCGAGGCCGGTGACCGTGACGGACGGCGCGGCGGCCGCACCGAAGGCGGTCAGCCCGCCGATCCCGGTGGGCAGCGCCAGCAGCACACTCACCCGGTGGACGGCGGCGGACAGCGCGTCGAGATCCACCGCGATGCGGTGTTCGGCGGCCGCCTGGCGGGGAACCTCGATGCCGGTGCGGCGGGGCGCGCCCGGGTGGGCCACCGCCTCGGCGCCGGAGAGCCTGCCCTGCTCGTCGCCGAGGGTGACCCCGGCCACGACGGGACCGCCCGCCGCCACCCGGATCTCCACCCGCGTCCGGTCCAGCGGATGGTTCTGCCCCCGGACCAGCTCGGCCGTCATCGTTGTTCCCCCTGGTTGTGGTGGCGTCCCCGGGCCGGACGCCGGGCTCGGGCCCGGAGCGGCGGCGCGGCCCGGTGCGCGCCCCCGCGAGGTGGTGGTTACAGGTGCGGCACGATCGCCGGCACGAGGTCCTGGAAGGTGCGGCCGACGGAGGGCTCGCCGATGGCGGTCATCTGCCAGCCGTTGCCCACCCGGTGCACCTTGGACATGACCTGTGCGGTGTAGTTGCCGCCACCCGTGAGGGTGTAGCGGGCGAGCTCCTGGCCGGTGTTCTCGTCCACCAGACGGCAGAAGGCGTCCTGCACCTCGGCGAAGGTCTGGCCGGTGAAGGAGTTGACGGTGAATACGATCTGGTCGATGTGCACCGGCACCCGCGCCAGGTCGACCAGGATCGCCTCGTCATCGCCGCCCTGGCCCGCACCGCCGACGAGGTTGTCGCCGGTGTGCCGGACCGCGCCGTCGTCGCTGACCAGGTGCTGGAAGAAGACGACGTCTATCGGCTTCTTGTCGGCGAACAGCACCGCCGAGGCATCGAGGTCGATCTCGCTGGTCCGCCTCCCGAACAGGCCACGGCGCGGCGCCGAGCGCCACCCCAGCCCCATCCGCACCGCGGTCAGGGCTCCTCCGTCGGACTTCTGCAGGCTGATGCCCTGCCCCTTGGACAAATTGACCGACACGCGCCGTCCCCTCTCTCGTACTGTCCCCGCCCAGCTTTCCGGCGGCCCTTCGACCCTACGCACGGTGGTGGGCCGGGGGCGCGCAAGGCCCGCGTTTTGTGGCGCTTCTGCAACACACCGGACCACCGGACACCGCGCTCACGTGCGGCGATGCCTGCACCGGCGGCCGGCGCGGGCGCACCCGGACGGGCCGGTCGCGCGCCGGCCCCGGACTCCTCCGCAGCTCACGCCGGCCCCCTACTTCACCCCGGCCTCCCTCATTTGCCGCAGCTCCTTCTTCAGTTCACCCACCTCGTCACGCAGCCGGGCGGCGACCTCGAACTGCAGCTCCGCCGCGGCGGCGCGCATCCGCTCCGTCATCTCCTCGATGAGCTCGGCCAGTTCGGCGGCGGGACGGTCCGTCAGCTCCGCGCCTGCCTTGCCGCCCTTGCCCTTGGCGCCCTTGGCACCGAGCGCCGGAACCGGCGCCTTGCCCTTGGCGTCCTCGGCCTCGGAGGTCTTGCGGTATCCCGTGCCCAGCAGCTCCTGGGTGTCGATCTCCTCGCGGGCGATGGTGGCGACGATGTCGCCGATCTTCTTGCGGAGCGGCTGCGGGTCGATGCCGTTCTCCTTGTTGTACGCCAACTGCTTCTCCCGGCGGCGGTTGGTCTCGTCGATGGCCTTCTCCATCGCCGGGGTGACCTTGTCGGCGTACATGTGCACCTGTCCGGAGACATTGCGCGCCGCACGTCCGATGGTCTGGATGAGCGCCGAACCGGAGCGCAGGAAGCCCTCCTTGTCGGCGTCCAGAATGGCCACCAGGGAGACCTCGGGGAGGTCGAGGCCCTCCCGCAGCAGGTTGATGCCCACCAGGACGTCGTACTCACCCGATCGCAGCTCCCGCAGCAGCTCCACCCGGCGCAGGGTGTCCACGTCGCTGTGCAGATAGCGGACCTGGATGCCGAGCTCAAGGAAGTAGTCCGTGAGGTCCTCGGCCATCTTCTTGGTGAGGGTGGTGACCAGGATGCGTTCGTTCTTCTCCGTCCGCTGCCGGATCTCGTGCACCAGATCGTCGATCTGCCCGTCGGTGGGCTTGACCACCACCTCCGGGTCGACCAGCCCGGTCGGACGGATGATCTGCTCGACGAAACCGTCGCCGCGTGCGAGCTCGTACTTCCCGGGGGTCGCGGACAGATAGACGGTCTGGCCGATGCGCTCCAGGAACTCTTCCCACTTCAGCGGCCGGTTGTCCAGGGCGGACGGCAGCCGGAAGCCGTGCTCGACCAGGGTCCGCTTACGCGAGGCGTCGCCCTCGTACATGGCGCCGATCTGCGGGACGGTGACATGCGACTCGTCGATGACCAGGAGGAAGTCGTCCGGGAAGTAGTCGATGAGGGTGTTGGGCGCGGAGCCGGGCTCGCGGTCGTCCATGTGCATCGAATAGTTCTCGATGCCCGAGCAGGAGCCGATCTGCCGCATCATCTCGATGTCGTACGTGGTGCGCATCCGCAGCCGCTGGGCCTCCAGATGCTTGCTCTGCTTCTCCATCGTGGCGAGGCTGTCCGCCAGCTCGGCCTCGATCCCCGCGATGGCCTTCTCCATGCGCTCGGGGCCCGCGATGTAGTGGCTGGCCGGGAAGATGTACAGCTCCCGGTCCTCGCTGATCACCTCGCCGGTGAGCGGGTGCAGGGTGGACAGCGCCTCGATCTCGTCGCCGAACATCTCGATCCGCACGGCCAGCTCTTCATAGACCGGGAAGATCTCGATGGTGTCGCCGCGCACCCGGAAGGTGCCGCGGGTGAAGGCCACGTCGTTACGGGTGTACTGGATGTCGACGAAGCGGCGCAGCAGCTGGTCGCGGTCGAATTCGTCGCCGACCTTCAGCGGCACCATCCGGTCGACGTACTCCTGCGGGGTGCCCAGGCCGTAGATGCAGGACACCGAGGCGACCACGACGACGTCACGCCGGGTGAGCAGGGAATTCGTCGCCGAGTGGCGCAGCCGTTCGACCTCCTCGTTGATGGAGGAGTCCTTCTCGATGTACGTATCGGACTGCGGGACGTACGCCTCGGGCTGGTAGTAGTCGTAATAGGAGACGAAGTACTCGACGGCGTTGTTGGGCAGCAGCTCGCGGAATTCGTTGGCGAGCTGGGCAGCCAGCGTCTTGTTGGGCGCCATCACGAGCGTCGGGCGCTGCAGCTTCTCGATCATCCACGCGGTGGTCGCCGACTTGCCGGTGCCGGTCGCGCCCAGCAGGACGACATCCTTTTCACCCCCGCGGATGCGCCGCTCCAGCTCGGCGATGGCCGCCGGCTGGTCGCCATTGGGCTGGTAGGGGCTGACGACCTCGAAAGGCGCCACCGTGCGTTCGATCTTCGATACGGGCCGCATGGGATCCACCGTACGACCCAGCACTGACAACCGACGTGGACGATGCTCCGACCTGCGGTTTTGCCGCGCTGACGACCGGTGTCCCGCGGCGGGCGGGGCGGGCGGCGCTCGGCGGGCGAACGACGGCGGGGGAACGGGGCTCAGCCGGCGCGGGGCGGCGGGGCGGCGGACACGGCGGGGCGGCGGACGGCGGGGCGGCGGCGAGCACGGGATGGTGGTGGGGCCGCGGTGCCCGGCGGGCACGGAACGCCGCGGGGCCAGGGCGAACGGGGGACGCCGCGCGGGACACGGAGGACGCCGCGCGGGACCTGGCCCTGGCGTGTCGGCAAGCCCCACCTCCCGGCCGGAGCCGGGTCCGTGAGCGCGGCTCACCCGCTCCCGGAACCGGCCGCCCCGGACCGCCATGCGAGGCATTCGACCAAAACCGGTCAGAAGCACGAGGGGTGACGCATCATCGGCCAAGATGCGCGGATGCCGTGGCTCCGGCAAGTTGGACGGCGTCGGAGCGTACGTCTGTAGCACGGCTGATCCGGGCATCCTGCAACTGCGCGTCGCTCCAGAACGGAACACCGGCCACTTCTCGTTCAGGCCCCGGACACCACACGACCGCCTCCCGCTACGGCCCGGCTGCGAGCCTCTGTCCGTCCGACCCGGTTCACGTCACTTCACGTCAGCTCACGTCCACGACGTCACGAGGAGCCCGTATGCGTATTCGCCCCGTCGCCACCGTTGTCGCCGGTGCGCTCATGGGACTGTCCACGCTCGTCCTCTCCCCGACCGCCGTCCAGGCCGCGCCGGCCGGACACGCACCGCTGACGGTCGCCCACCGCGGCGCCTCGTCGTACGCGCCCGAGAACACCCTCGCCGCGATCGACGCGGCCGACCGGCTCGGATTCGAGTGGGTCGAGAACGACGTACAGCGCACCAAGGACGGCGAGCTGGTCATCCTCCATGACAACTCGCTCGCCCGGACGACCGACGTCGAGCAGGTCTTCCCCGGCCGGTCCCCGTGGAACGTCTCGGACTTCACGCTCGACGAGATCGAGAAACTGGACGCGGGCAGCTGGTTCGGACCGAAGTTCCGAGGGGAGCGGGTGCCGACCCTCGAGGACTACATGGACGCGGTCGAGCACAACGACCAGAGCCTGCTGATGGAGCTCAAGTCGCCGGAGCTCTACCCCGGCATCGAGCTGCAGACCCTCACGGAGCTGCGCCGCGAGGGCTGGCTGGACAAGGGGCATGTGAAGCACCGTCTGATCATCCAGAGCTTCAACGCCGACGCCATCAAGAAGGTGCACACCCTCCGGTCGGACATCAAGACGGGCTTCCTCGGCAATCCGTCCGTCGCCGACCTCCCGAAGTTCGCGAAGTACTGCGACCAGATCAACCCCGTCCACACGGCGGTCACCCGGGAGTACGTCGCCGCCGTGCACGGGCTGCGGGGCCCGCACCGCCGGACGCTGGACCTGTACACCTGGACCGTCGACGACCCGGCGGTCGCGGTGAAGGTCGCCGGTCTGGGCGTCGACGGCATCATCACCAACAAGCCCGACGTGGTGCGTGACGCCCTAGAGGACCACGACGACGACTGAGCCGCCCGGCGGCGACGGGGGACGGGAGGCGCGGGGCGCCGGTCCGTTCCCCGTCGCTTGTCAGTGGTGCGTCCTACCCTGATCAGGTGACGTATGAAGAGCAGGATTCCGGGCCGGCGAGGCCGCCGGAGGCGGCGGCGCGGCGCGACTGGGCCTGGAGACGGCTGGCGACCCCCATCGGTCCGCTGCTGCTCGCCGCGACCCGGGAGGGCCTGGTCCAGGTCGTCTTCCATGCCGACGAGCCGACGACCCGCCGGGCACTGACCCGTCTGGAGCAGTACTTCGGCGGCCCGCCGCTCACCGGGATACCTCATCTGACGACGGCCACCGCCGAGCTGACCGCCTACTTCGCCGGGGAGCTGCGGTCCTTCACCGTGCCCCTGGACTGGTCGCTGTCCTCCGGCTTCCACGCCCGGGTCCTGCATGCCCTGGCCGCCGGCGTCCCCTATGGCAGCGTCGTCGGCTATCAGGATCTCGCCGACCGGGTCGGGGAGCCGGGCGCCGCCCGTGCGGTGGGTGCGGCGATGGGGTCCAATCCGCTGCCGGTCGTCGTCCCCTGCCATCGTGTCGTGGCCAGTGACGGCGGGATCGGCGGCTTCGGCGGCGGTCTGGAGACCAAGCGTCTGCTGCTGGCCCTGGAAGGTGTGCTGCCCGCACCGCTCTTCTGATTCCGACCGTTTTCCGGCCTCGCCGAGGCCGACACCTACGAAGGGCAGCAGTCATGTCCCGTCAGATCGCTCTGCTCCGCGGCATCAACGTCGGCGGCCACAACTCCTTCCCCAAGGCGAAGCAGCTGGAGCTGGCCGAGTCACTGGGCCTCAAGGACGTCTCCGTCCTGCTGCAGACCGGCAATATCGTCTTCGCCGACCCCGGTACGCCGCCGGAGGAGACGGCCCGGGTGATCCATGACCGGATCGCCGCCGAGCTCGGCCTGACGGTGCCGGTCATCGTCCGGACCGGTGACGAGCTCGCCGCCGCCGTCGCCGCGAATCCGTTTCCGCAGGCCGTACCGGAGCCCAAGAGCCTCCATGTCACGTTCCTGTCGGCGGTGCCGGCCGACACCTCCCGGCTGGACGCGCTCGACCCGGCGGCGTTCGCGCCCGACCAGTACCGGCTGATCGGGCGCGAACTGTTTCTGTGGTGCCCCGGCGGCATCGGTCGCTCCAAGCTCGCCGACGCGGTGAGCCGCGCCCCCCTCGGGGTGGCGGCCACCGCCCGTAACTGGAACACCGTCTCCAAGCTGCTGGCCCTGGCGACCGCCTGAGCTCCCGGCACGGGCGCCGTCAGCGCCAGCCGTGGCGCTCACGCAGCCGGTTGGCGACCAGATTGAAGCGGCCGCGGTCCAGGGCGCAGGCCTCGCGCCGCATCCCGGCCGGGTGCACCCGCAGCACCCGGTCCACGGCCACCCATGAGTCGCGCCCCGCGCGGTCCCATGGGCCGGCCCCTATCGGGACCCACTCCCGGTCGTTGCTGTGCCGCTTGCTGGACAGCTGCACGGCCAGCAGCGTGCCGCCCCTCTCACGGGCGACGACCAGCACCGGACGGTCCTTGCCCCGGCCGTCGTTCTCCTCGAAGGGCACCCAGGTCCACACGATCTCACCGGGGTCCGGGTCGCCGTCCGGGTCGGGCGCATAGGTCATCTTCACGGTGCCGACGGAGCGCGGGTGGGCCTCCGCGGTGGCGGTGGGCCCCTGGCTGCCGGGCAGCGCGGCGGGCTCGTCGGATGCAGGGAATGAAGTGGTCACAGGGCCACGCTAACCGCCGCCGTACACGCGGCGGTCAGCGGTCCGCGCCCGGCGGCTGCACGGTCGGTTGTCAGTGGTCGGCCGTACGCTTTTTCACAGCGGGGGGCGGCTGTCGGGCCACCCCGGGGGGAGCGCCATGTCCGGGACCACGACGTACCGGGAGCTGTCGCAAGAGGGCGGCGGCGCCCACGAGTTCTACGAAGTGACGGTGCGGGGACACCGTCGTCCCGGTGCGCCACGGCCGCACCGGCGCGGGCGGCCGGCAGCAGAACTCGGCGTTCCCGGCCGGGAGAAGGCACAGGCCGGGACGGTCACTCCGACCGGGACCGGCGCTCACCGCAGTCCGCTCCAGGCCGGCCGGCGGGGATCGTCGGCCCGTACGACGATATCGGCCGCCTCCTCGGGCCGGGTCTCCGCCTCGTAGCGCGCGAACGCGGGCAGCGTCCAGCGCTCGCCCTCCGGGGTGCGGCGGGCGAGCGCGGCCGGCGACAGCTTCAGGTGGACGGCGAGATCGAAGGGAAACCAGTGACCGAGCAGCAGGGGACCGTGCAGCAACAGGACGCCGCCGGGCGGCAGTTGCACGTACGCGCTGCGGGTCGCCCGGTCCGCCACCGGATCCCACAGGTCCGGGAGCACCCGTCCGGTGCCGCCCGGCTCCAGCGGCTGGAACACCTCGCGCCACAGCGCCTGCCGGTCGAACCACTCGTCGTGGTAGGCGTCGGGGTCCTCCCGGCCGTATTCGAGCCGCAGCGAGGCGGGGCGCAGAAAGCCGAAGGTGCCGGCCTTGTGCACCGCTCGCCCCCGCAGCCGCAGCGCCTCGGCGAGCCGGGCGGCCAGCTCACCGGGCGAAGCGGCGGGTGCCCCGTCGAGGGCCACCCGCAGCCAGGGGCTCCCGTCCTTCGCCGGCGCCGCGACGAGCCGCTCGGCGAGCGCGTCGGTGAGCCGTTCCCAGGTGATCGCTTCGAGCCGCACCCCGCCATTCTGCACGGCCGCCCGGCGCGGGCCGCCCGCGGCAGCCCGGGTGGGCGGGCCGCCGGGGACCGCGCGTCAGGCCTGGTCCGCGGCCGGCCGGGCCGCCCCGTGGCGGCTGAGTTCGGCCGCCGCCTCCTTCGTCGCCTCGATGGCGCCCTCGGGGGCCACCGGCATCACGGACTTGAGCTTGAGGAGCAGGACCGCTCCCATGATGGAGCCGTCCCACATGATCGGCGCCGCACAGGAGTTCCAGCCGGCCATGCACTCCTCGTACCCGAGCGCGTACCCGAGGTCGCGCACCTCCGCGAGGGACTCCACCAGCGCATCGTTGTCGCGGTAGACGCCGGGTCCCGCCTGCTCGGGTACGGGCTCCGCCAGCACCCGCTGCTGGAGCACCTCCGGCAGGTAGGCGAGGATCGTCCGCCCGGAGGCGCCGGTGCGCAGGGAACGCGTCACGGACAGCACATCGCGCGGAGTCATTCCCAGCTCGGCGAGGTCGGAGTCGCCGACTGCCATGTCGACGCACTGCCGTTGGGCGCCGGAGAACGGCGCCACCATGTAGAGGAACGCCAGCCCGCCGTCGGTGGCCGTCCGCAGGTCGCTGAGCACCGTCTGCGAGATCCCGCCGTCGAGCCGGTGGTCGAGTGCGGTGAAGGCGAGCTGCGCGGCCGAGGTCCGCAGCCGGTAGAGGCCGCGGTCCACCCGCTCGAAGATGCGCTGGTAGATGCCGGACTGCAGGATGCGGTAGACGACGGAGTCGTCCAGGCCGGTGAACTCGGCGATCTCACCGGGACCGTGGGCGGATCCGCCCAGCTCGGCGAAGGCCGTCTGCACGAGGAAGACCCGCTCGGCATGGCCGGATCCCGACGCCCGGGAGCCCGCGGCCGACGCGCCCTTGGGCGTCTGGCGCGCCTTCTTGGAGTGGCCCGCGGTGTGCGGCGCCACGCCGGTGGCGGGCACGTCGGCCGGGGCCGGCGATCCCGTGGCTGTGGTGCTGTGACCCATCGTGTGCTCTCTCCCCTGGCAGTGATCCGCGCCCGAAGGCGCGCGGCATGTGCGGTACTGGCCGCCCTCTGTGCCCGCTGCTCCCGGTGGACGGCCCCGGGCTGTGCTCCCCCGTCCCTGGGGCCCGTCCGGCCCGCCGGGCCACCCGCATCATCGGGTGACGTCGAGCGCCAGTTTCCCGGTCCGGGTACGTGCGGCCAGGTCGTGGTGCGCCCGCGCCGCCTCCCCGAGCCCGTACACGGCGCCGGTCAGCGGTTTGAGTGTGCCCTCGGCGACCGCCTCGAACAGCGCCCGCATGGACGTCGGCAGCGCCGTACGGTCCGCGTAGAGCTGCGGCAGCCAGAAGCCCGAGACGGTGATGCTCCGCTCCATCAGCTCCCGGGTGGGCACGCTCGCCAACTCGCCGCCGGCGAACCCGTACACGGCCAGCCGGCCGCGCGGCGCGACGGCGGCGAGGGTCCGCTCGAAGGTGACGCCACCGGTCATCTCCAGCGCCGCCGCCACGGGACCGCCGGCCGCGTCCAGGATGCGTTCCGTCAGATCCTCGGCGGACGAGTCGACGACCGCGTGCGCGCCCAGTTCCTCAGCCAGTTTGCGCTTTTCCGGAGAGCCCGCGAGACCGATGACCTTGGCGCCGGCGTGCGCGGCGAGCTGGACGGCCAGCGAACCGACGCCTCCCGCCGCGGCCGGGACGACAACGGTCTCGCCCTCGGTGAGGCGCAGCGAGGTGAACAGCAGATGCCAGGCGCTGTTGCCCTGCAGCGCCAGTGCGACGGCCTGTTCGTCGCTGATGGCGTCGGGGACGTCCCAGGTGACGCGGCGGTGCAGCAGCGTCCGTTCCGCGTATCCGCCGCCGCGGCACAGTCCGACGACGCGCCGTCCGCCGTCCACCGTCCCCACGACCTCGTTCCCGGGTACGTACGGCAGCTCGACGGGCGCGAGGTAGGAGTCCCCCCGTACGTGCACATCCGCGTAGTTGATGCCGGCCAGGGCCACGTCGACCAGCGAGTGGCCGCCGCGCGGTGCGGGCTCGGGCACATCCTCGAGCCGCAGCACGTCCGGGCCGCCGAATTCTCGCATCACAATCGCGCGCACGACTCTCCCTCGGGTTCTCCAGTGCGGTGCCCGCACAGGGTAGGCACGGCGGCCCCATGCCCGCGGGCACCCGATCATTTCGCGCCAACCATGCGCCGCTCCAAGCGCCACCGCCCCTCTCCCCGGGAGGTTTTCCCGCCCGCTTTCTCGTGTCGCGAGAAAGCATCCCGGCGTTTTCCGCCCATTGCGCCGTTTTCCTGCCGATCTACCCATGGGTATCCCGGAGGTGGCTGCCTCGTGCCTCTCGCTCAAACCTGGCTGTCGGATGTGATCGCCGCCGCCTACGATCCCGAAGTGTGTCCGCCGTTGACCAGATGTGACGGCCGCGTCCCCCGGGGCGGAGCACGCTCCGCGAGGCAGCTGTGCCCGCCCACCGCACCCGGTGATACGGGCGGGTGGCGGAGGACGTGGCTGTGCGCGGGGCGGGGCGGGCACGGCCTGAGGGGGAATCATGATGGGGAAATCGGGGGGCGGCAGGCCGGCGTTCGCGCCGGCCTGCCGGGACCCACAACGCGCACAGCTGCTTCCACCGGCGCCACTGCGCCTTCTGCGGACCGCCTCCGCATCCCTGCCGTCCTCGTTGGCGGCTGCCTTCACGGCTTCCTTCACGGCCGCCACCGACGCCGTCATCGCCGCCGCTCGCCGACGTTCCCGACCGTATGCGGCACCGCCCTTTCTGGACGTGTCCCGCTCCCGCAGGGAAACGGCACGCCGCCGCCGAGAAAGGGACTGCCCATGAACGCGTCGAGCACCTCGAGCGGCAACGGGCTCGAGTTCACCCACCCTTACCTCGCCGTGGTGCTCGGCGGCGGCTTCACGGGCATGCTCGCCGCCGCGGCACTGTCCGGACACGCCGATGTCATCGTCGTCGAGCGGGACCGGCTGCCGCGGACCCCCGCCCGCCCCACGGACCTCCCGCGGGCCCGGCACGCGCAGCTGCTGACGGCGGACGGCGCCCGGCTGATCGACGCCCTGCTGCCCGGCAGCGCCGCGCGCTGGCTGGCCGAGGGCGCCCGCCGGATGCCGTTACCGGCGGAGTTCGCCGGGCGCGCCCCGATGGGCCGGCCGGGCCGCCGGGCGCACTCGCGCCATCTGCTCGCCTGCTCCCGCGATCTGCTCGACCGGGTCATCCGCCGGCAGGTGCCGGCCCTTCCTGGGGTGACCGTCCTCGACGGCACCGAAGCGACAGAGCTGACCGGCACCGCGGAACACATCACCGGGGTGCGCGTGCGGGACACCACCAGCGGCGCCACTCACCTTCTGGATGCCGACCTCGTCGTCGACGCCACCGGCCGGCACTCCACCACCCGGGAGTGGCTGACCGCGCTGGGGCTGCCCTCCGCTCATGAGGACGTCGCGGACTCCGGGATCGTCTCGGCGACCCGTATCTTCCGCGCCACCGAGGGCGCGGAGAACTGCCCGGTGCTCACCGCCCGTTCGGGGCTCAGCGGCCCGTCTCCTGCTCCTGGCGCCCCGCACCGCCCGGTTCCCGGGAGGACGGCGACGCTGGTTCCGATCGAGGGCGGGCGCTGGCTGGTCACGCTCACCGGCACCGGGGACGACCGCCCCTCCGAACACGCGGACCGGTTCGTGCCGTTCGCCCGCTGCACGGGCCACTCCGTCATCGGTGACCTCATCGCCGCCGCCGAGCCGCTGAGCGAGGTGCGGCTGACCCGCGACACCTCGGACCGGCGGCGGCGCTATGAACAACTGCCGTCCTGGCCCACAGGGTTCATCGCCCTGGGCGGCGCCGTGGTCTCGCTCGCCCACGACTGCGGTCAGGGCCTCTCCCTCGCCGCCCACAGTGCCGCGGCGCTGCGCCGGGCACTGCGCCGGCACGGGATGGACGAGCCGTCGCTCACCCGGAAGGTGCAGCGGACCATCGGGCGTCTCGTCCAGGAACCGTGGTCCGTGGCCACCGGCGAAATGCTCCCCTCCCCCACGACCGGCCGGGCCGTCCGCCGCGCCTACGTCGACGTCCTCGCGCCCGCCGTCCCCGCGGCCCCGTTCCTGCGCCCCGCTGCCGCACTCGATCTGTTCCGGGGCAAGGCACGTCTCCGTCCCACGGCCGGCAGCGCAGCGGGCCGGCAGACGTCGCCGGACCCGGCACCGCTGACGGCGGCGCCCGGAATCCCGGCCGCCGCCGGTCCGCACCCTCCGTCGGCGGCCGGTGCCGCCTCGGCCCTCCCGGCGAGGCCGGCCGCCGCGCTCTCGGCCGCACCGCCCGCTCCGGGGCAGCCCCCGGCCCCGCCCCACCGCCCCGGTGCCGCACCCACCCCCAGGCGCCTCCCCCGCCCGCTCAGCTTCGGGCCGACGGCGCTGCGCCGGATCAGCGGGGCGACCCGACGGAAACCGGCCGACGGCTGAGGTCATGACCGCGAGCCCCGCCCGTCCGGTGGCCGCCCTCGCTGTCTGGCGGCTCGGACCACGCGGCTGCGGTCCGGTCCCTGGCGTGCGGCGGTCGCCGAGGACGTCCACCGGAACGCTCGGCCTCTCCGTGTACGTGGGCGTTCCCCGCTGTCAACGGGTCACGCCTCGCCGGTCCTGGTGGCCTCTCGGGGCGGTGCCGGAACCCCCAGGAGGCGGTGGGCGAGGGCGAGCGGCGCCCGGTGGTCGCGGGTGGGGGCGGGTGCCGTGGCGCGGTGGGTGGGGAGGCGTTCGACGGTCGTGGTGCCGGTGTCGGATTCCAGGGTCGGTGCGTAGCCGGCGGCGCGCAGCGCGTCCAGGGTGGCGGCCGGCGGCCGGGCGCTGACCAGGACGGTCGGGGCGATGGCGCGCAGCCCGAGGTCGTGCAGTGCGCGGTGGGCGGCGAGTTCCTCGACGAGCGCTGCGTCGTCGGAGCGGATACAGCAGGCGGCGGGCAGGACACGCATCCGGCCGTGGGCGCGGGCGGCATCCCGGATGAGGTAGCCGAGCGGCTGCGGCAGGGTGCCGGTCGCCGAGGCGCGGGTGAGGTCTTCCAGGAGGGTGTCGGCGGTGTGGCCGGTGTCCAGTGCGCGGCGTACGGAGTGGGGGGTGAAACGCCAGGTCACGGCGTGGCCTTCGGATTCGCGGTCGGCCGCAGCGGCGAGCAGTGCGGCGAGCGCGGCGGCGGGGCGGCCGGGTACGACAGCCGTCAGATCGGCCTGGAAATGGGCCTGTTCGAGGAGCGGCGGCAGCAGATCGGCGAGCGGCCGGTCCAGCGACTGCGGGTCGGCGAGCAGCGCGCGGCCGAGCGGGGTGAGGGTGCCGTGGGCGGTCAGGCCCAGGTAGGCGGCTTCGTGGAGGGTGTGGGCGGCGCGTTCCCCGGCACTCGGCTGGTGGGTGACGGCGAGGGGGCGGTGCCAGTCCGCTGCCCGGAGGAGCTCCGTCCAGGGGGTGTGGCTGCCGGTCTCCTGCTCCGGGGGTTCGGTGAACGGCAGTGGCGGGAGGGGGGCTCCTGCGCCGGAGGGGACGGTGGCCAGGGCGGCGAGGAGGGCGTGCCGGAGGGCGGGCGCGTGCCGGTCGTGGCCGCGGACCAGTGCGGTCGGGGTCTCTCCGAACGGGGTGTGGGTGGGGATGTCCCACAGCCCTGACCAGACGGCCAGAACGGGGGCGAGGCGGGCGCCGGGCGGGCGGCCGAGCCAGTCGTCGTAAGCGCCGGTGGGGGCCGCGGTGATGCCGGACGGGGTGCGGGTCAGCGCGACCAGGTCGGCGGCGAGCGCCAGGTCGAGGAGGAGGCGGGTGTGCGGTTCGGTGGCGCCGGCCGCCTTCGCCAGCCGTTTGATCTCGCGTACGGCCAGCCCGCCCGACTTGCGCAGCGCGGCGGGCTGCGTCGCCAGGGAGGCCAGCAGGCGGTCCAGGGTGGCGGCGAGGGTTGCCGCGGCGGCCCGGGATTCGTCGTGCACCGAGGTCGGCGGCACGGATACGGCGGGCGTCACGGGGGCGGCGGGGCCGTCCGGGGTGGGCCGTGGGGCGTCGGCGAGGAACGGGCCGGGGTCGTGGGCGGCCAGGAGCTGCGGGGTGCGCGGCGGGACGACGATCGCACCGTCCTCCGTGGGCGCGGCAAGTCCGTCGTCGTAGAGGCCGCTCAGGGCGGTGGCGGCGGCGGTGCGGGTGCGGCCGGGTGAGGTGGCGCCGAGGGCGGCGAAGACGTCCTCGGGCGGGACGGGTTCGGTGGCCAGGTGGGCGAAGGACAGCCGGTGCGCCATCAGGGACTGGTAGTCGGCGCCCGGGGCGGGGGCGGCGGGGCCGGGGGCGGCACGCCGGGCGCGCTCCTGGCTGATGCGGGCGGTGACGGTGAGCACCTGGAGCCGGGGGTGGTCGAGGTGCAGCACCAGTTGGTGGAGGGTTTCGTAGGACCACAAGGCGCTTGCCAGGCCGCGCAGTTCGGTGGGGGCGGGCCGGCGGGCGAGCGGCTCGGCATGGCGGGTGAGCAGTGCGGCGAGCTGTTCGGGGGTGCGCTGGGCGAGGGACCGGGTGAGTGCGTCGAGACCTTCCACGGCGTTGAGGTTAGTCATCGCGCGAGCAGGGCGGTGAGGGCGCCCACGGGGTCGGGGTCGGCCGGGCCGGTGGGCCACCAGTCCTCGGTGCCGGGCTCGGATTCGTACGGATACCAGCGGTGGTCGCGGCCGAAGCGGAGCTGGATCCCGCGGTCCGGGTCGGTGAGGTGGTTGTGGCGCGGGCGCAGGGACGGGAGGTCCGCGGCGAGAAGGGCGCTGCGGGCCCGGTCGAAGTCACCGGCCGGGGGGTTCCAGGTGGTGTCGAGGAGGGCGAGACCTTCGGGTCCGCCCTGCCGCCAGGCGGCGACGGAGCGGGCCACGTCCGTGGTCGTACGGCCGGTCGCCGCGGCGAGGTCGCGGTAGAGGGCCCGGGTGGTGGAGGTCAGGCCGGCGGTGGGGTGAGCGGTGGCCGTCAGACGGATGGCGTCCTCCCATGGAGGCAGTGACGGGAACGGGCTGTGGACGGCCGGGCGCCCGGCGCCAAGGCCCGGGGAACCGGCGGCGGACACGCAGGCGTAGGCGCGGGCGGCGGCGTCGGCTGCCAGGAATTCGAGGGCGGCGGGGTCGAAGGGCAGGCCGTCGCCGTCCGGCAGGGCCGGCGGGCGACCGGGCTGTGGGGGCGCCGGCAGCGGTGGCGGGAGCGGCGGGCGGGGGCGGTCGGCGAGCGCCACCCTGGCCAGGACACCGTCCGTGGTGGACATCCCCGGTGCCGCACGCTCGCCGGGGGCCGCCTCAGCGGCTGTGCCGGAGGCGGCAGTTGGCGTCGCCTCACGGGCCTCGGGCCGCTTGCCGGGCTGTGGCGGGAGGGCGGCGGCGACGGGGTGGGCGCGGGCTTCGTGGGCGGTGAGGGCGGCGTTGCGGCGGGAGAGGCCGTCGAGGAGTTCGCGTTCGCCGCGGCCGCGCATCAGCAGCAGGACGAACGGGTCCGCGTCCAGGAGCCGGGCGACCTGGAAGCAGAGTGCGGCGGCGTGCTTGCAGGGTCTGCCGTGGTCGGGGCACGAGCATCGGGGGACGAGGTCGCCCGGCCCGGGGAGGAGGCGCGTCTCCCCGTCGGCCAGCGCCCGGGGCAGCTTCTTGGCCAGCAGGGCGGTCAGCTGGTCGGGGTCCGCGGCGATGGTGTCCAGGAGGGCGTCCCACTCCTGGTCGTTGAGGATCCGGAGACGGATGTCGGCGCTGTAGGGCCGGGGTCTGCTGCCGCGTACGGTGGCGACGATGCGGCCCGGGGTGACGTTGATGGTGTCGACATGGCCGTCGCGGGCGTAGGTCCGGCCGCGGGCGAGCCGGGCGCTGTCCAGGGCGGTGGTCTCCAACGCGTCCAACCAGGCGCTGCCCCACCAGGATTCGGCGAACAGCCCCCGGGCACCGGTCCGGGCCGGCAGGGGCGGGAAGGTACGGGAGCGGTCCGCGCGGGCCAGCCGGTCCGCGGCGGCGGCGCGCCCGGAGGTGCGGTGAGGGTTCATCCGGGCCTCCTGAGGGAGACGAGGTCGGCCAGTTCGGCATCGGAGAGCTCGGTGAGCGCGGTCTCGCCGCCGGAGAGCACCGCGTCGGCGAGCGCCCGTTTGGCGCTGAGGAGTTGGGCGATTTTGTCCTCGACCGTGCCCTCGGCGATCAGGCGGTGGACCTGGACGGGCTGGGTCTGGCCGATGCGGTAGGCGCGGTCGGTGGCCTGCTCCTCCACCGCCGGGTTCCACCAGCGGTCGTAGTGGATCACATGTCCCGCGCGGGTCAGATTCAGGCCGGTGCCCGCCGCCTTCAGGGACAGCAGGAAGACCGGGGCGTGCCCCGACTGGAAACGGTCGACCATCTTCTCCCGTTCGGCGACGGGGGTGCCGCCGTGCAGGAGTTGCGCCGGGATGCCGCGGGCGGCCAGGTGCCGTTCGAGCAGCCGCGCCATGCCCACGTACTGGGTGAAGATCAAGGTGGCGCCGCCCTCGGCGAGGATGGTGTCCAGGAGTTCGTCGAGGAGTTCGAGCTTCCCGGAGCGGGCGGCGAGACCGGGAGCGGCCTCCTTGAGGTACTGCGCGGGGTGGTTGCAGATCTGCTTGAGGGCGGTGAGCAGCTTCATGACCAGGCCGCGGCGGGCCATGCCCTCGGCGGTCTCGATCCGGGTGAGGGTCTCGCGGACGACGGCCTGATAGAGCGCGGCCTGTTCGCGCCCCAGTGCCACCGGGTGGTCCGTCTCGGTCTTGGGCGGCAGTTCGGGCGCGATCCCCGGGTCGGACTTCTTACGGCGCAGGATGAACGGACGCACCAGCCTGGCCAGCCGCTCGGCCGCCGCCGGGTCCTCACCGCCCTCGACCTCACGGGCGTGCAGTGCGCGGAACGTCTTGAGGGGCCCGAGGAGCCCGGGGGTCGTCCAGTCGAGGAGGGACCACAGCTCGGAGAGGTTGTTCTCCACGGGCGTGCCGGTGAGGGCGATCCGGGCGGGGGCTTTGATGCTGCGCAGCGCCTTGGCCGTCGAGGAGCGCGGGTTCTTCACGTGCTGGGCCTCATCGGCGACGACCCAGGCCCATGACCGCCCGGCCAGTTGGGTGGCGCTGCTGCGCATCGTCCCGTAGGTCGTCAGCACAAAGCCGCCGTCCAGGCCGTCGAGGCTGCGTCCGGCGCCGTGGAAGCGGCGTACGGGCGTGCCGGGGGCGAAGCGCTCGATCTCGCGCTGCCAGTTGCCCAGCAGGGAGGCCGGGCAGACGACGAGGACCGGTGCGCTCGGCCGCCGGTGCAGATGGAGCGCGATGACGGTGATGGTCTTGCCCAGGCCCATGTCGTCGGCGAGACATCCGCCGAGGCCGAGGGTGGTCATGGTGTCGAGCCAGGCCATGCCCCGTAGTTGGTAGTCACGGAGGGTGGCCCGCAGTCCGGGCGGCTGGGGCAGGGGGCGGGCCTCCGTGGTGAGGCGGCCGCGCAGCGCGGCGAGGGCGCCCTGGGGCACCACCTCGACCTCCTCGCCGTCCACCTCGGTGGTGCCGTTGAGCGTCGCGGCGAGGGCGTCGGCCGGCTCCAGATAGCCCAGTTCGCGTTTGCGGGCCTTGCGGACGAGCCCGGGGTCGACCAGGACCCACTGGTCACGCAGCCGGACGACGGGGCGGTGCGCCTCGGCGAGGGCGTCCATTTCCGCCTCGGTCAGCGGCACCCCGTCCATCGCCATCTGCCAGCGGAAGTGCAGCAGTTCCCGGGTGTCGAAGAAGCCGAAGCCGTCCGCGGCCGAGCCGGGAGCCGGGCGCAGCACGGCCGACGCGGTCAGGCCGCGGGCGAGTTCCTTGGGCCAGTGGACGGCCACTCCGGCGGCGCCCAGGCGTGGCGCGGCCTCCCCCAGCAGCTCGTACAACTCGTCCTCGCCGAGCGGCAGTACGTCGGGGACGGGCCGCTCCAGGAGACGGCTGAGCGGGGCCCAGATGCGGGCGGCGCGGCGCAGGGCGAGGAGGGTGTCGACACGGGAGCGCGGCCCGAAGTGGTCGGGGCCTTCGCCTTCCCACAGGTTCCGGGCGTCGGCGACCAGGGTGGGGTCGGTGAGGCTGTGCACCTGGAGGACGGCGGCCGCCGCGCTGCGCTCTTCGGCACCGCCCGCCCCGCTCTCCTCCGCCCTGTCGAAGAGCTTGTGCGGGGCGAGGTCGAGACGCAGGGAGAGCCGTACGCCGGCGTCGACCCCGGCCGCGACCTCGGCGGCCCATTCCCGGGCGCCGGGGAGGTGTTGGGGTGCGCTCGCGGCGAACGGGGCACCGGCCACCATCCCTGCGGCCGGGGTACGGGGCAGTGCATCGACGACCGCGTCCACATAGAGCCGTACCAGGGCCGCGGGGTCGGGCACCTGAAGGGGGCGGCTGCCGGGGATCGGCACGGCGTAGGCGTCGGCGGGCATGGCGGCGGCGATGGCCCGGAGGTGCGCGATGTCCTCGGGGTCGAGCGGGCCGGCGCGCCAGGCGTCGGTGTCCTGGAGGGTCAGTCCGGGCAGCAGTCTGCCGCGGGCGGCGAGGTGCAGCGCATGCAGGGTGGCCGCGCCCCAGCTGGCGGCGGCCGGGTGAGCCGTCGGGTCGTGCCGGGCGCGGACCAGGAGGGGGACGGCCGCGGCCGGCGGGAGCAGGACGGCCGGGACCGTTCGGCTGCGGGCGCCGTTTCCATGGCGTCGGGCGACGGTCAGCCGCCCGGGCTCGGCGGCCCCGGCCTCGTCCGACACCGCTTCTGCACCTCCCCCGGCGGCGAGATCCGGGAGCGGGCCACCATCAGGGCGCCAGAAAGCGATCTTTCCGGCGCGTGGCGGCTGGGCGGGCAGGAAGACCGCAGCGCAGCCGGCCAGAGCGGCACCGCCGGTCCCGCTGCCCTCCCTCGCACCCCCGGGCACGACCGTGGTCCGGCCGTCCGACGGCCGGGCCTCCCCTGCTGCCGTCTCCTCCCACCGCCTCGCCATGCCATCCCTTACCGCTCGGTCGTTCCGCCCCGGTCGCAGCACCCTCCGAACCTGCCGCGCCCGCCCTGCTCCTACGCCCCCGACCTGCGAGTCTACGGTCGTCCCCACTGTGTCTCCTGCGCCCCTCTCCCGCGTCTGCCCCGCCCTCCGACGGCTCCGGGCCATGCATCACCGGCCCCATCCCCACCCGGCCCTCGCCCTCACTCCCGCCGCCGCACGCTCCCGACGCCTTGCGGAGTGAGCGAGTGCACCGCCTGCTTCCGCCGGCCGTCCCACGGCCGCTGCCGTGCTGATTCCCGGCCTGCCGACGATCGTGCGACCGCCGCTGCCTGAGTCCGATGGAAGCAGACAGCACTGACAACGGCTCCCACCTGCGCCTTTCGTGCACCGGCCGGAGTTATCCACAGCCCGCGAAGATCTCCTCGCCCGCTCCGCGAAATCCGCTACGGTGAGCGACATCATCACTCTCAGTGACCACTCGGCCAGTATCGGTGAGGAGCACTCATGCACACCCCCACGCCCGAACAAACCGTCGCGACGGAGGCCTTTCCGACCGGCGCGCATCTCGTGATCCAGGCCGGCGCCGGGACCGGCAAGACGACGACCCTCGCCCTGCTCGCCCGCACCGCGCGGCGGCTGGGCCGACGGGGCCGGTACATCGCCTTCAACAGAGCCGTCGCGCGCCACGCCGCCCGGGCCTTCCCCGCCGGGGTGGCCTGCGGGACCGCCCATGCCCTCGCCTACACCTCCGTGGGCAGGGACTACCAGGCGCGGATGAACGCCCCGCGCCGAGCAGGATGGCGCACGGGCGCAGCCCTGGGCATCGCCGAAGAGATGTCCGTACGCCTCGGAGCACGCAAGGTCACCAACAGGTCGCTCTCCCACACGGTTCTGCGCACCGTCACCCGCTTCTGCCAGTCGGCCGACAAGGCGATCGCGCCGCACCATGTCCCGCCCCTGCGCGGAGCCGAATCCGAGCCGCTGCACGCGCAGCTCGCCGAGCTCACCCTCCCTACGCGCGCAAGGCCTGGGCCGACCTGCAGCACCCCGATCACGGCGTGGTCCGCTTCGAGCACGACCACTACCTCAAGATGTGGGCGCTGCGCGAACCCGTCATCCCTGCGGACTTCCTGCTCCTCGACGAGGCACAGGACACCAACCCGGTGGTCGAGCAGGTCTTCACGGCCCAGCGCGACCACGCTCAGCTGGTGCTGGTCGGGGACTCCGCCCAGGCCATCTACGGCTGGCGCGGCGCACGCGACGTCATGACCGGATTCGACGGCAGACAGCTCAGCCTCTCCCGCTCGTTCCGCTTCGGGCCGCCGCTCGCGGCCGAGGCCAATCGCTGGCTCACGATCATCGGCGCACCGATCCGGCTCACAGGCTCGCCCGGCCTTAAGACGGTGCTGGGCACGGCCCGTGCGCCGGACGCGATCCTGTGCCGGACCAATGTGGGAGCGATGGTGGAGGTGATACGGCAGCTGGCCGGGGGCCGCCGGGTCGCGCTGGCAGGCGGCGGCGAGGCACTCAGCGCCCTTGCCCGCGCCGTACACGACCTCAAGTGCGGGCGCCGCACGGCCCACCCCGAACTTCTGCTCTTCGAGACCTGGGGCGAACTGCGCGAGTACGCGGAATTCGACCCGGCCGGACGGGATCTGCTGCCCCTGGTGGAGTTCGTCGACGAGCACGGCACGGAGGCCTTGCTGTGCGCTCTGAACCGGCTCTCCCCCGAGGACTCCGCGGAGGTGACGGTGTCCACAGCCCATCGGGCCAAGGGCCGGGAGTGGGCGTGCGTGCGCATCGCGGACGATTTCACCTGCCCCGATGATCTCGACGCGCGTGACGAGGACGGGTCCCCGGTCCCCGGCCCGGTCGACATCGACGAGGCGCGCTTGGCCTACGTCGCCGTGACCCGCGCCCGCTCACTGCTCGACATCGGCGGGCTCTCGTGGATCAACAGCCACCCCGCCGGCGACCCACGCCCCACCGCGCAGAAGTCCGAGGAAGAAGAGGTCAAAGGTGTGGAAAGAGGCACCAGGGACGGGTGACTGGCTCATCGATCGGGAGGATCCTGGAGGGAGGAGATGGGTTCCGATGCGTACAGGAAATGAGCCCCTTCAGGCACGCAGCCCGCTGAAAATACGCTGTGGGCTGGCGCTGTGGGGGATGCTGTGGGCGATCGCCGGAGCCGTGGCCTTCGTCAACGCCGGCAGGCCGGAATGGGGCGCCGCGTGTGCCGCACTGGCGATGGTGGCGGCCACGGACCTGGCCATGGTGATCCGCCACATCCGCCAGGGACCGCACTACCAGCCGGGCAAGGACATACCGCCATACCCCCCTGACCGAGGCCGGAACAACGCGTTCGGCATACGCAACGGCACGCGCCGGAGACGGGACACCAGGCCGTAGGCGCTGCGGCGCGGCGGTGCCGGTATCGCGCAACGCCTCCCGCATCCGACGACGGACCGAGCGCGCGGGTGGAGTGGGGGCTGGAGGGTGGGCAGTGCCCACGATCGGCTCTCCCGGCGCGGGCGCGGTCGCGGTCACCTGGGTACCCACGCTCACGCCGTGGTTGGCCGGTCGCGCCCCGGCAAGGAGACGGCGTGCGGGCTCCCGGCAGGGGCAACGTGCAGCCTCCCGGCAGGGACGCGGCGTGCGGCGGAATCGGGACTGCCGGTCACCGATTCCCTGGGCGTGGGGATGCGCGCCTGAATGCGGGCCGTCCTGGCAAAGGCGGCACGGGCCCTGGCTACCCAACACATGGCGTCATGCTCCCGGTGGCGTGCACAACGCACGCTGAGGGGATGGGACGTTCACGCGAAACGGCCTCGGCGCGGCTATTCCGGATCGCGGTTCGAGTGGCCGGGGCCGGGTTCGTCGTCGCCGGTGTCGCGTGCGAAGCGGGCGGCTTCGACGAACTCCGGGCGCGGCTCGAGAGCCGCGGCCAGTCGGAAGTGGCGCAGCGCCTCCTCTGACCGGCCGGCGCGCTCCAAGGTGCGGCCGAGTGCGAAGTGCGCGAAGGCATTGTCCGGTTCGCGTTCCAGCACGATCTGGAACTCAAGTTCCGCAGGACGCAGTTGAGCGGTGAGAAAGAAGGCACGGGCGCGCAACAGCCGGGCCGCGGTGTTCTCGGGGTGCGCGGTGATGACCGAATCCAGCAGCCGGATCGCACCACGCGGGTCGCGGGCCGCCAACAGCTGCTCCGCGGCACGGAAGTCGATGACATGCGTCTCGGGGCTGCTCTCGGGCACGGCCTGCTCCTCTCGGTCGCCGTCGGGACATCCATCCGCTGCGGACCGTACGGCGTTGCCTGCGGCACAACAATCCCATCGGTCCCGGCATTCCCCCGTCGGCACGGCCTCAACCGGCCATACCGGCGCCCCCGCACGAGGCACTCACACGTGCCGGGAGAGGAACGACGAGGGACACGAAACAGACGGAGGGATGGCGCGGTCGAGGAGGTGGCGGTAACGGAGGAGGTGGCGGCGGGACGGGGGCGGGCCGGAAGCGGAGGAGGCGGCGGGGTGGGAGGGGAGGGGAGGGCCCCAGAGCCAGGCCACCTCTCCCCCAGCCCCAGCCTCCAGCCCCACCCCAGCCAACCCAACTCACCAGCCGCCCCAGCCCCAGCCCACCCCCAGCTGAGGGCCCCCGCAGAGCGCCCCACCCCTGCCAACGCACCCTCCGCCCCCACCACATACTGCCGCCTTGCCCCTGGCCGTTACAGGCTGATGTGGTACGCCTTGCGCAGCGTCTCGTGCACGGTCCACCGCGTGCGGTCGCCCTCGCGCAGGACGCAGGCGTCGCCGGGGCCGACCTCCAGCACCGGGCCGCCTTCGACCTCGATGGTGGCGCGTCCGCTGACGACCACGAACAGCTCATTGGCCTCGGTGTCCGTCACCACACCCGGCGTGATCTGCCAGATTCCCCGGATCTGCCGGCCGTCGGGGGCCTCCCACAGCACCTTGCCCGTCACCACCGGCTCGCCGGAGACGATCTGGGAGGGGTCCAGAGGGTCGGGCTCCAGGTCGTCGTCCGCGATGCCGGGGATGTTGACCACGAACGATGCCGGCGCCGGGTCCCCGGCGGAGGGGGACTCGGCGGCGGCGCCGGAGCCGGGCTCCGCCGTGAGGTCGGGCTCGATGTCAGGTGTCTTGGCGTCAAGGCCGGAAGCAGCAGTCATGGCGGCGAGGGTACCGTCCGGCCTCAGGCGGTCCGCAGGCGCTCCCATACTGCACGGACCTGGGGTTCCAGCGCCTCCAGCGGGCCGTCGTTGTCGATGACCAGATCCGCGACCGCCAGCCGCTGTTCGCGGGTCGCCTGGGCCGCCATCCGGGACTTCGCCTCGTCCTCCGCCATACCGCGCAGCCGTACCAAGCGGTCCAGCTGGGTCTGTGGTGCGGCGTCGACGACCACCACCAGGTCGTACAGCGGTGCCAGCCCGTTCTCCGTCAGCAGCGGAACATCGTGCACCACCACCGCGTCCGGGCCTGCCGATGCTTCGAGTTCGGCCGACCGTGCCCCGACCAGCGGATGCACGATCGCGTTCAGCGCCTTGAGCTTCTCCGGGTCGGAGAACACGATCCCGCCCAGCTTCGGCCGGTCCAGTGTGCCGTTCGGCGCGAGGACCTCGTCGCCGAACTCCTCGACCACTGCGGCCAGTCCGGGCGTACCCGGCTCGACGACCTCACGTGCGATCTTGTCCGCATCCACAATCACCGCGCCGTACGACGCCAGCAATCGCGAAACCTCACTCTTGCCCGCACCGATTCCGCCGGTCAGCCCCACCTTCACCATGGGCCCACGCTATACGCTGCGCACGGACGGCAGGAGACTCCGGCCGGCTCAAGATCCGCCCGCGCCGCCGTCCCCCTCGCGCTCCGCCAGGAAGCGCTCGAATTCCCTGCCGATCTCGTCGGCCGACGGCAGTTCCACCGGCTCGGCCACCAGATTGCCCCGGCTCTCCGCCCCGGCCACCGCGTCGTACTGATGCTCCAGCCCGCTGACCAGGGCGACCAGCTCCTCGTCGCCCTCCGAGATCTGCCGCTCGATCTCCTCCTGCGTCCGCAGCGCCTCCGTGCGCAGCGCATGCGCGGCACCCGGCAGCACCAGGCCGGTCGCGGCCGTCACGGCCTCCAGAGCGGTCAGCGCCGCGTCCGGGTAAGCGGACCGGGCGATGTAGTGCGGCACATGCGCCGCCACCCCCAGGACGTCATGTCCCGCTTCCGCCAGCCGGAATTCGATCAGTGCCTCCGCGCTGCCGGGCACCTGCGCCTCATCGAAGAAGCCGCCGTGTCCGGGCATCAGATCGGTGCGGTTGCCGTGCGGGGTGATGCCCACGGGGCGGGTGTGCGGGACGCCCATGGGGATGCCGTGGAAGTTCACGGAGAGGCGCACGCCGAGCCGCTCCACGATCTCCTTCACGGCGCCCGCGAAGCGCTCCCACTCGACGTCCGGCTCGGGGCCGGACAGCAGCAGGAACGGCGCGTCTGTGGTGTCCCGTACGAGCCTCAGCTCGATGTTCGGGGTCTCGTAGGCGGTCCAGCGGCTGCGCTCGAAGGTGAGCAGCGGGCGGCGGGCGCGGTAGTCGACGAGGCGGTCGTGGTCGAAGCGGGCGACGACCTCGTTCGGCAGGCCGTCCAGCAGCCGTTCCACGATCTGGTCGCCGGTCTCGCCGGCGTCGATGTACCCGTCGAAGTGGTACAGCAGCACCAGTCCGGCGGAGTCCCTGGAGGCCAGCGCCTCCACCTCCGCGAGCCCGCTCGGCTCCCATTCGTACAAACCCTGGGGATCCAACACAGTGACTGCTCCTCCTCGTTCTCATGAGCGCCAACACACGGCCCGGCGCAGTCATTCCCGGCAACGGAGATGACCCGCCGTCCCGTGCACACCGCCCAGCCCCACACCAGAGCCAGTCCCCCACCGCACCGGTCCCACACACCGAGCCCCACCCCGCCCGTCCAAAACCGGCCGCATCCGGCCTCACACACCTCGACGGCCCTGCCGCGCCCCCGGACACCGCAGACCGACGCCCCCCAGAGCCTTCCGCCCGCAACAGGCGCCCCCTGGATCTGCCCCGCCGCCCCTCCCCACAGCCAGCGGCCACGACCTCCGAAATCCCCTACCAAGAAGTCACGTTCCTCCCCCCGGCCGCTTCCCCCGCCGCTTCCCCGCCCCCATCCTGTGACGCACTCCAGCGGCCGCACAGCCCCCGAACGCCCTCACCGCCACGAAGCCGGGGCGACACGAGGCAGCCCGGCCGCACAGCCCCCGCACCGCCGCCGATCCGGGCACGCGGGCCGCGTCCCCGAGGCACCGGAATCCCCGGCACCCGCCGGCCGTCCGACGCCCCCGCCGCTCTCCCTCCCCGCACACGGCGAAGGCCCGCTCCCCCGAGGGGGAACGGGCCTTCGTCTATCGGCTAGTGCCTATCGGCGAGAGCTCAGCTCTGGCCGCCGGCCAGCTTCTCGCGGAGCGCGGCGAGGGCCTCGTCCGACGCCAGGGCGCCGGAGTTGTCCGCCGACTCCGAGGAGTAGGAGCCGCCGCCGCCACCGGCGTTGCCGCCGCCGGCCTGGCCGCCACCCTGCGCCGCCGGCGCCGCAGCACCCTCGGCCGCAGCCTGCTCGTCGGCCTCGCGGGACTTGATGACCTGAGCCTGGTGCTGCTCGAAGCGCTGCTGCGCCTCGGCGTACTGGTTCTCCCACGCCTCGCGCTGGGCCTCGTAGCCCTCGAGCCAGTCGTTGGTCTCCGGGTCGAAGCCCTCGGGGTAGATGTAGTTGCCCTGGTCGTCGTAGGACGCGGCCATGCCGTACAGGGTCGGGTCGAACTCGACCGCCGACGGGTCGGCACCGAAGGACTCGTTGGCCTGCTTCAGCGAGAGGCTGATGCGACGGCGCTCGAGGTCGATGTCGATGACCTTGACGAAGATCTCGTCGTTGACCTGGACGACCTGCTCCGGGATCTCCACGTGGCGCTCGGCCAGCTCGGAGATGTGGACCAGGCCCTCGATGCCCTCGTCGACGCGCACGAACGCACCGAAGGGAACGAGCTTGGTGACCTTACCCGGGACGACCTGACCGATCTGGTGGGTCCGGGCGAACTGCTGCCACGGGTCTTCCTGGGTCGCCTTGAGCGACAGGGACACGCGCTCGCGGTCCATGTCGACGTCCAGGACCTCGACCGTGACCTCCTGGCCGACCTCGACGACCTCGGACGGGTGGTCGATGTGCTTCCAGGACAGCTCGGAGACGTGGACGAGACCGTCGACGCCGCCCAGGTCCACGAAGGCACCGAAGTTGACGATGGAGGAGACGACGCCGGAGCGCACCTGACCCTTCTGGAGGGTGGTGAGGAAGGTCTGGCGGACCTCGCTCTGGGTCTGCTCCAGCCAGGCACGGCGGGACAGGACCACGTTGTTGCGGTTCTTGTCCAGCTCGATGATCTTGGCCTCGAGCTCCTTGCCCACGTAGGGCTGCAGGTCGCGGACGCGGCGCATCTCGACCAGGGAGGCCGGCAGGAAGCCACGGAGGCCGATGTCGAGGATGAGACCACCCTTGACGACCTCGATGACGGTACCGGTGACGATGCCGTCCTCTTCCTTGATCTTCTCGATGGTGCCCCAGGCGCGCTCGTACTGGGCGCGCTTCTTCGAGAGGATCAGGCGGCCTTCCTTGTCCTCCTTCTGGAGGACCAGGGCCTCGATCTCGTCTCCGACGGCGACGACCTCGTTGGGGTCGACGTCGTGCTTGATCGAGAGCTCGCGGCTCGGGATGACGCCTTCGGTCTTGTAACCAATGTCGAGCAGGACCTCGTCCCGGTCGACCTTCACGATGACGCCGTCGACGATGTCGCCGTCGTTGAAGTACTTGATCGTCTCGTCGATCGCGGCGAGGAAGGCTTCCTCGTTACCGATGTCGTTGACCGCAACCTGCGGGGTGGTGGCGGTGGTCTCGGTGCTGCTCGTCATGTGGGTAAAGGCTCCGGTGCGGACATTGAAGTCGTAGGTACTGCTACGCCGAGAGCCCGTATCGCCTCTGCATAAGCCGGACAGTGTCAAAGACGTATTCGCCGGAAGCCCACAGATGCCGGAGCACCCGGAGCGATCCGAGATCGCCTCAAAACCGAGGGGACATACATACAGATGCGAGCGCGGCCTGCTCCGTCTGAGGCGCGCAAGCCCGCAGCGCAACTTGTAGCATACGGGGGCAGCCGGACCCGGTCAATGCGCGAACGCGCACACCCGGGGCAGAACGCCCCATAACCGGCACACGCGATGTTCCGCGAGGTCGAACGGCCTCACAGTCCCTGCAGCTTCAAGCAGAGCAAAGACTACGACGACGGGCGCGATGAACCAAGACCACGAACCCGAGGCGACCCGCCGTGACACCTCGGACACCGAAAGCAGCCGGGCCAGCCGTGGGTGGTGGGACCGGAACGCGGACGAGTACCAGAGCGAGCACGGTGCGTTCCTGGGGGACGACCGGTTCATCTGGGGCCCCGAGGGGCTGGACGAGGCGGAGGCCGCGCTGCTCGGGCCGGCCGCCGAGCTGAAGGGGCGGCGGATCCTGGAGATCGGGGCCGGCGCGGCACAGTGTTCCCGCTGGCTGGCGGCGCAGGGCGCGCTCCCGGTCGCGCTGGACCTCTCCCACCGGCAGCTGCAGCACGCGCTGCGGATCACCGGCGGGATCGCGGACGATCCCACCGAGCTGGTGGAGGCCGACGCCGGGGCGCTGCCGTTCCGCGACCACAGCTTCGATCTCGCCTGCTCCGCCTATGGGGCACTGCCGTTCGTCGCGGATCCGGTGCGGGTGCTGCGGGAGGTGCGCCGGGTGCTGCGCCCGGGGGGCCGGTTCGCCTTTTCCGTCT
Source organism: Streptomyces sp. NPDC048637 (assembly GCF_040650675.1). Lineage (NCBI taxonomy): Bacteria > Bacillati > Actinomycetota > Actinomycetes > Kitasatosporales > Streptomycetaceae > Streptomyces > Streptomyces sp. NPDC048637. The sequence goes on along the minus strand of NZ_JBEZHQ010000023.1, from coordinate 85,204 downwards.
CCCACCCCCTCCGGTGGGCCTTCCCCGACGAGCCGGGGCCCGAGGGGCTGTCGGTATCGGCCTCCTATTTCGACCGCACGCCGTATGTGGAGCAGGACGAGTCCGGCCGGGCCGTGTATGTCGAGCACCACCGGACGCTGGGTGACCGGGTCCGGGACGTGGTGGCCGCCGGGTTCCGGCTGGAGGACCTCGTCGAACCGGAATGGCCGGACTGGAACACCCAGGAGTGGGGCGGCTGGTCCCCGCAGCGCGGGCATCTGATCCCGGGGACGGCGATCTTCGTGTGTACGGCGGAGGCTTAAGGGCCGGCCGGGTGGCGCGGTCCCCGGTGCGGGCCCCGGGCAGCGGACCGGGGTAGGGGGCCGGGGTAGGTGCCCGGGGCGGCAGACTGGGGGCGTGATCCGCCGTGACGCCCTCGCCCAGTTGCCCGTCCGTACCGCGTTGCCCGCGCTGCGCGCCGCTCTCGACGGGCCCGGGAGTGCGGTGCTGTGTGCCCCGCCGGGTACCGGCAAGACGACCTTGGTACCGCTGGATCTGGCGGGCCTGACCGGCGAGGGGCCGGTGCGGCGGGTGCTGGTCGCCGAGCCGCGCCGGATGGCGGCCCGTGCGGCCGCGCGGCGGATGGCCTGGCTGCTGGGCGAGGAGATCGGCACGGGGGCTCCCCCGGCGCAGGGCTGGGGCCGGGTGGGGTTCACGGTGCGGGGTGAGCGCCGGGCCGGGCCGCGTACCACCGTGGAGGTGGTGACCACCGGAGTGCTGCTGCAGCGGCTGCAGCGCGATCCGGAGCTGGCCGGGGTCGATGTGGTGGTGCTCGACGAGTGCCATGAGCGGCATCTCGACGCCGATACCTCCGCGGCGTTCCTTTTGGACGTACGGGAGACGCTGCGGCCCGAGCTGCGGCTGGTGGCGGCGTCCGCCACGACGGACGCGGAGGGCTGGGCGCGGCTGCTGGGCGGTGCGCAGGGTGCCGCGCCGGTGGTCGAGGCGGCGGGCGTGTCGTATCCCGTGGAGGTGGTGTGGGCGCCGCCGGAGCGGCCGGTGCGGCCGGCGCACGGGACGCGGGTGGATCCGGCGCTGCTGACGCATGTGGCGGGGGTGGTCCGGCGGGCGCTGCGTGAGCGGTCGGGGGATGTGCTGTGTTTCCTTCCCGGTGTCGGGGAGATCGGGCGGGTCGCCGGGGAGCTGGCCGGGGTGGCCGCCGAGGTGCTGCAGGTGCACGGGCGGGCACCGGCCGAGGTGCAGGACGCCGTATTGGCGGGCGGGAACGGCGTACGGAGAGTGGTGCTGGCGACGTCGGTGGCGGAGTCCAGCCTGACCGTGCCGGGCGTGCGGGTGGTGGTGGACAGCGGGCTGGCGCGGGTGCCGCGGACGGATCATGCGCGCGGGCTCAGCGCGCTCACCACGGTGCGGGCCTCCCGGGCGGCGGCCCGGCAGCGCGCCGGGCGGGCGGGCCGGGAGGCACCGGGTGCGGTGTACCGCTGCTGGGCGGAGGGGGAGGACGGGCGGCTGCCGGCCTTCCCCGATCCGGAGATCAAGGTCGCCGATCTGACGGCGTTCGCCCTGCAGGCGGCCTGCTGGGGCGATCCGGCGGCCGGCACTCTCGCGCTGCTCGACGCGCCGCCGGCCGGGGCGCTGGCCGCGGCACGGGAGGTGCTGACGGCGATCGGTGCGGTGGACGGGGCCGGCCGGGCGACGGAGCGGGGCGTGCGGATGGCGCGGCTCGGACTGCATCCGCGGCTGGCGCGTGCCCTGCTGGACGGGGCGCCCGAGGTCGGTGTGCGGCGCGCGGCGGAGGTGGTCGCCCTGCTGAGCGAGGAGCCGCCGCGGGCCTATGGGGATGATCTGGCGGCCGCGTGGCGCACCGCGCGGCGGGGCGGCGATGCGTACGGAGCGCGGTGGCGGCAGGAGGCGCGGCGGTTGGCGTCGGCGGCCGGGGAGCCGCGGGCCGGGTCGGGTGCGGGCGGCGGCCGGTCCGGTGCCGCACCGCTCACCGATGACGCCGCGGCGGGTCTTCTTGCCGCGCTGGCGTTCCCGGAACGGGTGGCCCGGGCCCGTGGTGCCGGGAGTTACCTGATGGCGTCCGGGACCGGGGCCGAGCCGGCGGGGGCGGGTCGGGGCTCTTCGGGCAGGGGGGACGGTTCGGGGCTGCGGGAGGCGGAGTGGCTGGCGGTCGCGGTGGCGGACCGGCCGGTGGCGGCCGCGTCGGCGCGGGTGCGGCTCGCGGCGGTGATCGATGAGGAGACGGCGTGTGCGGCGGCGCCGGCGTTGTACGCGTCGGGTGAGGAGGTCCGCTGGTCGGACGGGGATGTGGTGGCCAGGCGCGTGACCCGGCTGGGGGCGATCGAGCTCACGGCCCGGCCGCTGACCGCGCCCGACCCGGGGCTGCTGCGGGACGCGGTGGTGTCGGGCCTGCGCCGGGAGGGGCTCGGTCTGCTGCGGTGGTCGGCCGCCGCGGTGTCGTTGCGGCAGCGGATGGCGTTCGTGCACCGGGAGTTGGGGGCGCCCTGGCCCGATGTCTCGGATGCGGCGCTGCTGGAGCGCGTCGAGGAATGGCTGGGGGTGGAGCTCGGACGGGCGCGGCGGCGGGCCGATCTGGAGCGGATCGATGCGGGGCAGGCGCTGGCCCGGCTGCTGCCGTGGGCGACCGGCGACGCGGCCCGCTTCGATGAGCTGGCGCCGGAGCGGGTCGAGGTGCCGAGCGGTTCACGGGTGCGGGTGGACTACGGCGGTGCGCAGCCGGTGCTGGCGGTCAAACTGCAGGAGTTGTTCGGCTGGCAGGAGTCGCCGCGGGTGGCCGGCGGGCGGGTTCCCGTGCTGGTGCATCTGCTCTCCCCCGCGGGGCGTCCGGCCGCCGTCACGGCCGATCTCGCCTCGTTCTGGCGGGACGGATACCGGTCCGTACGGGCGGAGTTGCGCGGCCGCTATCCGAAGCATCCCTGGCCGGAGGATCCTTCGGCGGCGGAGCCGACCCGGCACACGTCGGCGCGGCGGGGGCGGGGCTGACCGGCGTCACGGGCCGGCGCCTGTGGTGCCGTCGCCGGCCGGTGCCGCAGCGGCGGATGGCCGGGCCGGTGCGGTGGCGGGGCGGCGGCCGCGGGCTTCGAGGTGCAGGCTCAGGGCGAGCAGCGCGGCGCCGAGGAGCAGGAATCCCCAGGGGAGGTAGCGGGTGAGCAGCAGGACGAGGGTGCGCTGTGAGGTCACCAGGGCCACGGTGGAGTCGACGTAGTCGTCGCGCATCTTCACATGGCCGGCGAAGGCGGTGACCTTGCCGCCGCCGGGCAGCAGATCACCGCCGCGCAGCTCTTCCCGGTGGATCTCCTGGCCGTTGACCGGGGCGCCGGTGCCCGGCTCGACCCAGAACATCCGCTTGGTGGTGTACCAGCGGGTGGTGCCCATCTTCTCGACGGACTGTGGGGTGATGCCCTTGACCGGCATCTTCTTGGGGAGGGCGACCTTGGTCCAGGGGATGGTCTGCTCGAAGTAGTAGACCTCCAGGCCGCGGAAGGTGCGGGTCCCCTTGTAGTGGATGGGGGCCGAGGTGCGGGTCTGGGCGTCGAAGTAGGTGTAGTCGCGCCGCTCGGTGAGGAACGGCCATTTGTACTCGATGCCTTCGCGGCGGACCGGGTCGCCGTCGACCATCTCGCCGGTGGCGTGCACGGGTTCCTGGGAGTGCGCGTCGAAGATGTAGCGCTCGGGGATGGCGGAGACCATCTTGCCGTCGGGTCCGGCGACGTAGGACAGCGTGTTCCAGACGACGAGGTCCCGGCCGGCGGACTTCTCGATCCGGTCGGAGGCGGCGACATCGCCCTTGAGGGTCTGCACGATGGTGACCTTCGGGACGCGTTCGGCCTTCATCGTCCCGTAGTTGAGGAGGGTGGCGGGCCGGGCTTCCAGGACCATGGTCTGGTACTGGCCGGGTGGGATCTTGGCGAGCCGGGGGAAGGCGTACCACCGCATCAGCGGGGACAGGGCGGTGAAGAAGACGGCGCAGGCGAGCAGTACCAGGCTCGCCCTGCGGCGCATTCCGCGCGGCGGCCGGCGGCGGCCGGGGGCGGCAGGCGGCCCGTTGGGGGTCCTCGGGGTGGGCACAGTACGGCGCATGACGGTCGCGTCCCTCCCTCAGGGGTGCTTGGGGACGGCGGTCAGCAGCGGTTCGGGCGAGGTGGTGCCGCTGGGTGCGCCGGTCGCCGTGAGGGTGAGGACGAGGGCGAGCGCCGCGGCCAGTCCGACCGCGGCTGCTGTCAGGGCGCGCATGGTCGGCCTCCCGGGAGCTGATACGGCGTCAGGGCGGGGGCACCGTAGCAACGGGCGGCAGAGATGAGAACACGTTGCACCGCCGTCCTGCCCGGGACGGCGGGCAGGACGGCGGAGACGTGGCGGGCGCGGAGGCCGGCCCGGGGTGCGGAACCGGCCGTGCGGACGGGCCGGGTGGTGGGGTCAGGAGCCGGCCGGGGCGGCGACCTTCAGCTTGACGGTGAGTACGGCGCCGTCGGCGGTGGTCAGCCGCAGCAGGAACGTGCCCGGGTGCGCGTCGGTGTAGATCTTCGGGAGTTTCAGCAGGCCGTTGGCGTCCGTGGTGAGGCCGGTGAGCGTGCGGACCGGCTTGTCCTTGTCGGCGCCGGTGGCCTCGGGGTCCTTGAAGTAGGGGCCCTTGTCGTTCTCCACGGGCTGCTTCGGGTCGTCGGTGACCATGGTGGCGGTGACCGCGACACCCGCCGCGGTCTTGTCCTGGTAGGTCGCCTTGATCTCGACGGCGTCCTCCGCGAAGGCCTTCCCGGCGGTCGCCGTCAGCGCCTTGTCCGAGGTGCGGGCGAGCTTGTCGGCCTTCGGGGCGGGCTTGGCCTTGACGGTGGCGCCGACCTCGACGGCGGGCGCGGTGTGCTCCGCGGCGGTGACCCGGATGCTGAAGGTTCCGGTCCGGTCGCCCGCGCGCAGGGTGGGGGCGGTGGCCAGGCCGTCCTTGTCCGTCTTGACGGTGACGGCGGTCGCACCACCGGGGAAGCGGGCGTCGGTGGTCGGGGGGAGGGTGAAGCGGACGGGGGCGCCGGCGACGGCCTTGCCCTTGGCGTCCTGGGCGCGGACCTGCGGCGGGGTGGCGAACTCGGTGCCCGCGGTGGTGCTCAGGTCCTTGTCGCCGGTCCGTACGAGGGTGGTGGGGTGTGCGGGCCGGGTGGGCGGCTCGGGGGTGGGGGTGGGCTTCTGGGTGGGCGGCTGGGTGCCGCCCGGTGTGGGGCCGGTGCCGTCCGGGCGGCCCGGCTTGCCGGGGTGGTGCTGTCCCTTGCCGGGCTTGCCGGAGCCGCCGGGGCGCGGGCTCTTGCCCGGCGTGCCGCCGGGGCCGGGGCCGTGGTGCTTACGGCCTGCGGACCGGCCGCCGTTGTCGCTGTCGTGCCGTCCGGGGTCGCGGTGGACCGGCAGCACGCCCTTGCCGTCCGGTACCTCGTGGGTGCCGTTGCGGTAGAACGCGTACCAGGACAGCACGGTGCGCAGATATTCCTCGGAGTGGTTGTAGCCGAGTATCGCCCGGTCCAGGTCGCCCTGGGCCGTCAGATCGCGGCCGCCGGCGCAGAGATAGCGGCCCGCGGCGAGCGCCGCGTCGAAGACGTTGTGGGGGTCCTTCTTGCCGTCGCCGTTGCCGTCGGCGCCCCAACCGGTGCCGTCGGGGCCGCCGTCGGACCAGGTGGACGGGATGAACTGCATCGGGCCCACGGCACGGTCGTGGGTGAGGTCGCCGTCCAAGCGGCCGCCGTCGGTGTCGGTGATCCGCGCGAAACCACGGCCGTTGAGCTGCGGGCCGAGGATCGGCTGGACGGTGGTGCCTTCGGCGTCGACCGCTCCGCCGCGCGCCTGTCCGGATTCGACCTTGCCGATCCCGGCGAGCAGCTGCCAGGGCAGCCGGCAGCCCGGGTCGGAGGTGCCGATCGTGGTCGCGGCCTTCTTGTACGCGGCCAGGACGGTGGCGGGGAGACCGGCCTCGGCGGGTCCCCGGCCGGTGGCGGGGCCCTGGCCGGTGTGGTGCGAACCGTGCGGCGGTACCGGGCTGTTGAGGGGCGGCAGGTCGGTGTAGTACGCCGAACCGCCGTCGATCGGAGTGTCGGCGGGGGGCGGGGCCGGCGGCCGTTTGGCGGCCGCGGCGCCGGTGGCGCCCGGCGCCTGAGAGGCGGTCAGCGCGGCAAGCACCAGGGCCGCCACGGCCGTCGAGGCCGCTCCCCTTTGGAGCCGCCGTCGGAATGTGGCTGCCATACGTGGTCCCCTCCGCATTGCCCTACCGCGCTCCTGACGCGGTATCGCGCTCCCCAGCGCTCCAACTCAGGCGAGACTACGACAACTCGGGCCAGGCATCTACCACCCGCATCAGACACATAATGATCTGAATCGATCGAGGAGAGGCACATGCCGTTCACGCTCAGCCATGCCGCCGCCGTGCTCCCGGCCATCCGGCGGACCGGTGCGGCCCGTGGTCCGCTGGTCGCCTCGGCGCTCGTGGCGGGGTCGTTCGCACCTGATATGACGTACTACGCGGACACCTTGGTTCCGGGCGGCATGGCCTTCGGCGAGGTCACGCACTCGCTGTCCGGTGTGCTGACCGTGGATGTGCTGGTCACCGCGGCGCTCGTGGGCGGCTGGCTGCTGGTGCGCGAGCCGTTGACCGCGCTGCTGCCCCGGGCCTGGCGGGGCCCGGTCCACACCTTCCTCCTCGGCCGGCCCTGGCGCCCCCGGGGTCCCCGCGAACTCGCCGCCCTGGTGGGCTGGTTTCTGGTCTCGGCGGTCCTCGGGGCGGTGACCCATGTGGTCTGGGACGCGTTCACCCACCCGGGCCGCTGGGGCACCCGGCTGGTTCCCGGTCTGGACCGGGTGGTGGGCGGCCTGCCGGTCTCCACCTACGTGCAGTACGGCACCTCGGCGCTCGCCCTGGCGGCGATGGCCGCGTTTCTGTGGCCGCTCCTCCGGGGGCGCGGCGGCACCGGCGGTCCCGCGGCGGCCGGGACGGCCATGCCGGCCGCGGTACCGGTGCTGACCGTACGGCTGCGGCTGCTGCTGACCGCCCCGCTCGCGCTGTGTGTCGCGGCCGGCGCCGTGCACCGGGTCCTGCGGGCGCGCGCCGTGTACGGTCCCGCGGCGGCCTGGCTCGACTACCTCCCGACCGTGCTCTTCGGCGCCGGGGCCGGCCTCGTCCTCGGGCTGCCGCTCTACGCGGTGGCCGTACGGCTGCTGCACCGCCGCGCCCGGGCGGCCGACGCCACGGGCCGGCTGCCGGCACCCACGGCGCGGAACGCACCCCGGGCGGTGTCGCCGTCGGGTGCCGCGGCCGCGTCGCGGAACACGTCACCCGGCGCCGAGTGACGGTGCCGGGGAGTCAGTTGGGTACCCGCGCCCGCGGCACCTCGTCGGGCTACTCGACCTCGACCAGGGCCGGGGCGGGCTGCGGCACCGGCACCGGGGCGGCGCGCCGGGCGGCCCGCAGCAGGCAGGCGCCGCAGACGAAGCCGATGGCGGCCGCCAGCAGATGTCCGACGGTGGTGAAGTCGGGCAGCTTCCCGCTCCAGTCGCCGCCGAGCACCGGCCAGGCGACGACACCGGCCGCCGCGGGCCACCGCGCCCGGCGCAGCAGGAACGCCCCCGTCGCGAGCACCGCCTCGGCCCCGTAACTGATCCCGAAGTCGGTGGCGTGCCGGACGCTGTCCGGATACCAGCCGTGGGCGAGGGCCACGTGGATCAGCGGCACGGTCAGCAGTGTGGCGGCGAGATGCCCCAGGACGAAGAGGCCGTAGGCACGTGCCGCTCCGTACCGTCGCTCCAGCCACGCCAGGCACACGATGACACCGAGGCCGAGCGTGATCAGCGTGCCGGCGAAGGCATCCGAGGCGAAATCGGTCAGCGTGCCGTCGAAGAACAGCATGCTGCCCGCCAGTACACGCACCGGACGGTCCTGCAGGTTGTCCAGATTCGTACTGACGCCGAGCACCACCCGCTGTGCCTCCGCGGTGGACAGCACCGCTGTGCACCACAGATGGGTCGACAACAGCAGTCCGGCATAGCCGGCCGTGACCGGGCTGCGGGAGACATAGGTGCCCAGGGCTCGGGCCACACGACGCATCACGGGGTGATCAAAGCAGAGCGCTTTCGAGGTGAACAAGATCCATGGCGCGTCGGGCGACGACTGTGCTGCCGCCACCGCTGAGCGGGCCGGATCCGGCCACAACTCGGTGCGGTGCGGGCCGGGTTGCGGCCGGGGCGGCGTGGCCGGTGACGGCGCGGGGCGCCCGCGCCGTCACCGGCCCGCGTTCCGGCTCAGTGCGCCGCCGACTCCCAGTCCTTGCCGGAGCCGACCGAGACGTCCAGAGGAGCGCTCAGTTCGACCGCTGCGGCCATTTCGCGGCGGACCAGTTCCTCGACCTTCTTGCGTTCGCCGGGGGCCACCTCCACGACGATTTCGTCGTGGACCTGGAGCAGCAGCCGGGACTCCAGCTCCGCGGCCCGCAGCGCCGCGTCGACCCGCAGCATCGCGATCTTGACGATATCGGCGGCGGTGCCCTGGATCGGGGCGTTCAGCGCCATCCGCTCGGCCATTTCGCGGCGCTGGCGGTTGTCGCTGTTGAGGTCGGGGAGATAGCGGCGGCGGCCGAGCATGGTCTCCGTGTAGCCGGTGGCGCGGGCCTCCTCCACGACACGCTGGAGGTAGTCGCGCACCCCGCCGAACCGCTCGAAGAAGTTGTCCATCAGCTTGCGGGCCTCATCGGGCTGGATGCCCAGCTGCTGGGCGAGGCCGAAGGCCGACAGCCCGTACGCCAGGCCGTAGGACATCGCCTTGATCTTGCGGCGCATCTCCGGGTCGACCTTGGTCTTGTCGACCGAGAAGACATGGGAGGCGACGGTGGTGTGCAGGTCCTCACCGGAGGTGAACGCCTCGATCAGGCCCTCGTCCTCGGAGAGATGGGCCATCACCCGCAGCTCGATCTGGCTGTAGTCGGCGGTCAGCAGCGATTCGAAGCCCTCGCCGACGACGAAGCCGCGGCGGATCGCCCGGCCCTCGTCCGTGCGCACCGGGATGTTCTGCAGATTGGGGTCCGTGGAGGACAGCCGGCCGGTGGCCGCCACGGTCTGGTTGAAGGTGGTGTGGATCCGGCCGTCGGCGGCGATGGTCTTGATCAGGCCCTCGACGGTCGTGCGCAGCTTGGCCTGCTCACGGTGCCGGAGCATGATCACCGGGAGTTCGTTGTCGGTCTGCGCGGCCAGCCAGGCGAGCGCATCGGCGTCGGTGGTGTAACCCGTCTTGGTCTTCTTGGTCTTGGGCAGACCCAGCTCGCCGAAGAGGACCTCCTGCAGCTGCTTGGGCGAGCCCAGGTTGAACTCATGGCCCGCGGCGGCGTGCGCCTCCTTGACGGCCTGCTGCACCGCGCCCGCGAACTGCTGCTCCATCCGCTCCAGCCAGCCCCGGTCCGCGGCGATACCGGCCCGCTCCATCCGGGCCAGCAGCGTGCTGGTCGGCAGCTCCACCTCGCGCAGCAGCTCGGCCGCGCCGACCTCCGCCAGCTTCGCCTCGAACGCCGTCCCCAGGTCGAGGACCGTGCGCGCCTGCGCCATCAGGGCCTCGGCCTCGGCCTGCTCGTCCGCGCCGAACGCCAGCTGGCCGTCGCCGGCCGCGGCCGGGGCGAGGTCACGCCCCAGGTATTCGAGGGACAGTGCGTCCAGCGCGAAGGAGCGGCGGCCCGGCTTGACCAGATAGGCGGCCAGTGCGGTGTCCATGGTGACGCCGTCGATGCGCCAGCCGTGCTCGCCGAAGACGCGCATCAGGCCCTTGGCGTTGTGCATCACCTTGGGGCGGGCGGCGTCGGCGCTCCAGGCGGCGAAGGCCTGCTCGTCGGCCTCGTCGAGCTGGGCCGGGTCGAACCAGGCGGCCGGGCCGTCGGGGGCGGCGAGCGCCACCTCGGCGACGCTGCCGCTGCCCAGCGTCCACACATCGACGGTGGCCACGCCCAGGGGGCCCGTGCCGTGAGCGGCCAGCCACGGAGCGAGTTCGCCCGTACCGATGACCGTGCCGTCCACCTCCACGCCGGCGGCCGGGGCGGTCTCCTCCGCGGCCTCCTCGGCGCCCGGGTCGACGGCGTGCAGCCGGTCCCGCAGGCCCTGGTTGCGGATCTCCAGTGCGTTGAGGAACACCGTGAGCGCCTCACGGTCGTACGCCTCGCGGGTCAGCTCCGCCGGGCCGCACGACAGCTCGACATCGCGCACCATCTCCGTCAGCCGGCGGTTGAGCTTGACCGCCTCCAGGTGCTCGCGGAGGTTGGCGCCCGCCTTGCCCTTGACCTCGTCGGCGCGCTCCACCAACTCCGCGAACGAACCGAACTGGTTGATCCACTTCGTGGCGGTCTTCTCGCCGACGCCGGGGATGCCGGGGAGGTTGTCGGACGGGTCGCCGCGCAGCGCGGCGAAGTCGGGGTACTGGGCGGGGGTCAGGCCGTACTTCTCGAAGACCTTCTCCGGGGTGAAGCGCGTCAGCTCCGAGACACCCTTGGTGGGGTAGAGGACCGTGACGTCGTCGGAGACCAGCTGGAAGGAGTCGCGGTCGCCGGTGACGATCGAGACCTCGAAGCCCTGCGTGGTGGCCTGCTCGGTGAGCGTGGCGATGACGTCGTCAGCCTCGAAGCCGTCGACCGCGAACCGCTTCACCCGCATCGCGTCGAGCAGCTCGCCGATCAGCTCGACCTGGCCCTTGAACTCGTCGGGCGTCTTGGAACGGTTCGCCTTGTAGTCGGCGAACTCCTCGGACCGCCAGGTCTTGCGGGAGACGTCGAACGCCACCGCGAAATGCGTGGGCGCCTCGTCGCGCAGGGTGTTCGCGAGCATCGACGCGAAGCCGTAGATCGCATTGGTCGGTTGTCCCGTGACGGTCGTGAAATTCTCCACGGGCAGGGCGAAGAACGCCCGGTATGCCATGGAATGCCCGTCCATCAGGAGCAGACGGGGGCGACCGCCCGCCGCCGCTTCGGTACCGGTCGTTTCGCTCTTCTTCGCTGCCTTTGCTGCCACGCCCCCGATCCTGCCACGCCCCACTGACAATCCCCGCCGCGGCGGCCCCGGCCCCTCACCGCACACGGCCCCGGCCACCGCCCGCACCCCGCCCCGGGCCGCGCCGCAGACCCGGCCGCTCCCCGGTCCGCACCCCGGCGATCGCCTCTACACCGCCCCGCGCGTCCGTGACAGGATCTGATGCGTACCGCAACGATCCGCCGGCTCCGGCGGAGCGCGCACCAGCTCACGGCTCAAGGGAGAGCGCCATGGCAGGCAAGCCGCCCGCGTCGGACCCCATCCAGGACGCGCCCCAGGTCAGCGAACCCCAGCGCTCCGCCGTCGGACTGCCGGCCCTCACCCACGCCCTGCGCATCGCCCAGCAGCAGATGGGCGTGCGCCGTTCCGCCCTCACCCTCCTGCGCGTCAACCAGCCGAACGGCTTCGACTGCCCCGGCTGCGCCTGGCCCGAGCCCGACAAGCCGCACACCGCCGAATTCTGCGAGAACGGCGCAAAGGCCGTCGCCGAAGAGGCCACCCTGCGCCGCGTCACCCCGGACTTCTTCGCCGAGCACTCCGTCGCCGCCCTCGCGACCCGCAGCGGCTACTGGCTCGGCCAGCAGGGCCGCCTCACCCACCCCATGTACCTCGCCGAGGGCGCCGACCACTACGAGCCGGTGACCTGGGAGCGGGCCTTCGACATCGTCGGCGAGGAGCTGACCGCCCTCGGCTCCCCCGACGAGGCCGTCTTCTACACCTCCGGCCGCACCAGCAACGAAGCCGCCTTCCTCTACCAGCTCTTCGCCCGCGAATTCGGCACCAACAACCTCCCCGACTGCTCCAACATGTGCCATGAGTCGTCGGGCTCCGCCCTGACGGAGACCATCGGCATCGGCAAGGGCAGCGTCCTCCTGGAGGACCTCTACAAGGCCGACCTGATCATCGTCGCCGGCCAGAACCCGGGCACCAACCACCCGCGGATGCTCACCGCCCTGGAGAAGGCCAAGGCCGGCGGCACGAAGATCATCTCGATCAACCCGCTGCCCGAGGCCGGACTGGAGCGCTTCAAGAACCCGCAGACCCCCCGCGGGCTGGCCGGCGGCGGCACCGCGCTCACCGACCTCTTCCTCCAGGTACGCCTCGGCGGCGACCAGGCCCTCTTCCGCGCCCTCAACCGCCTCCTCCTCGACACCGACGGAGCCCTCGACGAGGACTTCATCCGCGAACACACCCACGGCTTCGAGGAGTTCGCGCGCACCGCCCGCGCCGATGACGACTGGGACGAGACCCTGCGCGCCACCGGCCTGACCCGCGAGGAGATCGACCGCACGCTCGCCATGGTCCTCGGCTCGCGCCGCACCATCGTGTGCTGGGCGATGGGCCTGACCCAGCACAAGCACTCCGTCCCCACCATCCAGGAAGTCGTCAACTTCCTCCTGCTGCGCGGCAACATCGGCCGCCCCGGCGCCGGCGTCTGCCCCGTACGCGGCCACAGCAACGTCCAGGGCGACCGCACCATGGGCATCTTCGAGCGGCCCGCGCCCGCCTTCCTCGACGCCCTGGAGAAGGAGTTCGGCTTCGCCCCGCCCCGGGAGCACGGCCTCGATGTCGTCCGCGCCATCCGCGCCCTGCGCGACGGGCAGGCCAAGGTGTTCTTCGCGATGGGCGGCAACTTCGTCTCCGCCACCCCCGACACCGACGTCACCGAGGCCGCGATGCGCCGCGCCCGGCTGACCGTCCATGTGTCCACCAAGCTCAACCGCTCGCATGTGATCACCGGCGCCCGCGCACTGATCCTGCCGACACTGGGCCGTACGGAACGCGATGTGCAGACCGGCCCGGACGGCAAGCGCGCCGAACAGTTCGTGACCGTCGAGGACTCCATGGGCATGGTGCACGCCTCCCGCGGCCGCCTGGAGCCCGCCGGCCCCCAGCTGCTGTCCGAGACGGCCATCGTCTCCCGCCTGGCCCGCCGCGTCCTCGGCGCCCGAAGCCGCACCCCCTGGGAGGAGTTCGCGCGGGACTACGCGACAATCCGCGACCGTATCGCCCAGGTCATCCCGGGCTTCGAGGACTTCAACACCCAGGTCGCCCGCCCCGGGGGCTTCGCCCTCCCGCACGCCCCCCGGGACAGCCGCAGCTTCCCCACCGCCACCGGGAAGGCCAACTTCACCGCCGCGCCCGTCGAATACCCCACCGCCCCGGAAGGGCGGCTGCTGCTGCAGACGCTGCGCTCGCACGACCAGTACAACACCACCATCTACGGCCTCGACGACCGCTACCGCGGCATCAAGAACGGCCGCCGGGTAGTGCTCGTCCACCCCGACGACGCCCGCGAACGGGGCCTGGCCGACGGCGCGTACACCGACCTGGTCAGCGAATGGACGGACGGCAGCGAGCGGCGCGCGCCCGGCTTCCGCGTCGTGCACTACCCGACGGCCCGCGGCTGCGCGGCCGCCTACTACCCCGAGACCAATGTCCTCATCCCGCTCGACCACACCGCCGACACCAGCAACACCCCCGCCGCCAAGTCGATCGTGATCCGCCTGGAGAGCCCCCGGGAGGACTGACCGCCCACAGGGAGGCCGGCGGGAACGACGACCCCGCGCTGAGCGCTTGCTCAGGGGCCTGATAGGAACAGGCACGGATCGACGACGATCACGGGCGAGCGAACGGAGCCGTAGGCATGGGTGAGCGCAGCACGACCAAGTTTCCGCAGGAAATCCTCGACCAGTGGACCGGCCTCGGCCTGGACCTGCCCTCCTTCTTCTCCGCCGGACACCTCGGCGAGCGGATGAGCGTGCAGGTCACCGAAGCCGCCCCCGAGCGCATCGTCGGCACCATGCCCGTCGAGGGCAACACCCAGCCCTACGGGCTGCTGCACGGCGGCGCCTCGGCCGTCCTCGCCGAGACCCTCGGCTCCGTCGGCGCCATGCTCCACGGCGGCCCCACCAAGCTCGCCGTCGGCGTCGACCTGAACTGCACCCACCACCGCGGCGCCCGCTCCGGACTGGTCACCGGCGTCGCCACCCCCGTACACCGTGGCCGCTCCACCGCCACCTACGAGATCGTGATCACCGACGAACAGGACAAGCGGGTCTGCACCGCCCGGCTGACCTGCATGCTGCGCGATGCGGACACCGACGCCTACCGCGGCTGACCCACCCCGGCCGGCGCTCCGCCGGCCCGCCGCCACGGCCCCGCCCCGATCCCGGGAGCGGGGCCGTCCACGTATCCGTAACTCTGAGTAACCCGTGTGCCGTGCGCCGCCCGGCGCAACTCCCGTACCCCCCACGGGCATCGGCACCACCCTGACCGGCGCATCCGCTATCCGGACGCCGTTCCGTCACCACGCGCCCCATCCCCCCGTGGAAGTGCGAGTTCACCCTCCGCACCGCGTTCGCCCTGCGGTGTAAGGACCATAACGGCATAACGCTCATCGAAGGTCATAACAAGAGCGTCACATCCTGGTCGGCGCCTCTGCCGGTGCGACGAACACCGGCTTAGAGTCACCGCCAGTCACCGCGCCGCCGGGCCCGCTGACGGGGCACGCACCCTCGCGCTCCAGCTCGCCCGGCCGCGGAACGGCCATGCGACAGCCGTGGCCGCGCCAGGGAAAGGACTGATCGTGCGTCACCGTTCCTTGCTTCTCCTCACCACCGCAGTCACCGCCGGCGCCCTCACGCTCTCCGCGTGCGGCTCCCGCGGCGACAACAAGAGCGGCGACGGCTCCAAGACCACCGTCGTCATCGGCCTCGACGCCCCCACCACCGGCGAGCTCTCCGCCCTGGGCCTGGGCATCCGCAACTCCGCCCAGCTCGCCATCGACACCGCCAACAAGGCCGGTGAGGTCAAGGGCGTCACCTTCAAGCTCGAAGCCCTCGACGACAAGGCCCTCCCCAACGTCGGCCAGCAGAACGCCACCAAGCTCGCGGGCGACAAGGACGTGCTCGGCGTCGTCGGCCCGCTCAACTCCGGCGTCGCCCAGTCCATGCAGCAGGTCTCCAAGCAGAACAACCTCACCCTGATATCGCCGGCGAACACCACGCCCGACCTCACCCAGGGCAAGGACTGGAAGCAGAACAAGCGCGTCCGCCCCTTCCCCACCTACTTCCGCACCGCCACCACCGACGAGGTGCAGGGCGCCTTCGACGGCCAGTACGCGTGGGAGAAGATGAAGGCCAAGAAGGCCTATGTGATCGACGACCAGAAGACCTACGGCGTCGGCCTCGCCTCCTCCTTCAAGGACCAGTTCAGCAAGCTCGGCGGAAAGATCGCCGGCACCGAACACGTCAGCCCCGACGACCGTGACTTCAAGGCCGTCGTCTCCAAGGTCAAGTCCGCCAAGCCCGACCTGGTCTTCTACGGCGGCGAGTACCCCGCCTCCGGCCCGCTCAGCCAGCAGCTCAAGGACGGCGGCGTCACCGTTCCCCTCATGGGCGGCGACGGCATGTACAGCGGCGACTACATCAAGCTGAACAAGAAGGCGCAGGGCGACTACGCCTCCTCCGTCGGCAAGCCCGTCGAGGAGCTCCCCTCCGCCAAGAAGTTCATCGCCGACTACAAGGCAGCCGGCTTCAAGGAGTCCTACGAGGCCTACGGCGGCTCCACCTACGACTCGACCTGGGCCATCATCCAGGCCGTGAAGAAGGTCGTCGAGGACAACGACGGCAAGCTCCCCGACGACGCCCGCAAGAAGGTCGTCGACGCGATGAACAAGGTCACCTTCGACGGTGTCACCGGCCCCATCGCCTTCGACAAATACGGCGACACCACCAACACCATGATCACCGCCTACCAGGTGGACAAGGGGAAGTGGGCCTCCCGCTTCAGCGCCGAATTCAAGAAGTTCGACAAGAGCTGACCGACCGCACCACCCCACACCACCCGGGCCGCGCCAGGACGCACGAACGACCCTGGCGCGGCCCGTGGCACACCGGGACACCCCCGGTGGCCCGTGGCGCACACCGGGACACCCCGGACTCTTCTCACTCCCACGCAACGGAGGCCCTGCGGTGAGCGAACTGCCGCAACAGCTGGCCAACGGACTCATCCTCGGCGCGATGTACGGACTCATCGCGATCGGCTACACGATGGTCTACGGAATCGTCCAGCTCATCAACTTCGCCCATGGCGAGATCTTCATGGTCGGCGGCTTCGGAGCGCTCAGCGTCTTCCTCGCACTGCCCGCCGGCACCTCACTCGCCCTCGCCCTGCCGATCATGCTCCTCGGGGGCGTCGCCGTATCCGTCCTCGTCGGCATCGCAGCGGAACGATTCGCCTACCGACCACTGCGCGGCGCCCCACGCCTCGCCCCCCTCATCACCGCCATCGGCCTGTCCATCGCCCTCCAGCAAGCCATCTGGAAGTGGTACCCCGACGGCAAACAGGCCCGCGTCTTCCCCCAGTTCAAGGGCCACGCCTTCGACATCCTCGGCGCCACCGTCCAGCGCGGCGACCTCTTCGTCCTCATCGCCGCCCCCGCCTGCATGATCGCCCTCGGCTTCTTCGTCGCCAAGACCCGCAGCGGCCGGGCCATGCAGGCCACCGCGCAGGACCCCGACACCGCCAAGCTCATGGGCATCAACACCGACCGCATCATCGTCCTGGCCTTCGCCATCGGCGCCGCCTTCGCCGGTGTCGCCGCCGTCGCCTACGGACTGCGCACCGGCGAGGTCCAGTTCCGCATGGGCTTCATCATGGGCCTCAAGGCCTTCACCGCGGCCGTGCTCGGCGGCATCGGCAACATCTACGGCGCCATGCTCGGCGGCGTCGTCCTCGGCGTCGCCGAAGCCCTCGCCACCGCCTACATCGAGGAAATACCCGGCATGGAGCAATTCGGCGGCGGAGCCTGGAAGGACGTCTGGGCCTTCGTCCTCCTCATCCTCGTACTGCTGCTCCGACCACAAGGCCTCCTGGGCGAACGCGTCGCGGATCGGGCGTGATACCGATGACCACGAAGACCACCACCACCCCGGCCCGCGGCCTGATCCCGCTCCCCGAGCGCACCGCACGCCTCATCACCGCCGCGGGCGCCCTGGCCACCGCTGCCACCACCGGCCTCGCCTGGACCTGGAGCAGCGACTTCCCCGGCGACCTCACCTACTACTTCTCCCCCGCCGGACTGCAGATCGTCACCCTCGTCGGCGGCGTCCTCACCCTGCTGTTCGCCCTCGCGGCCCTCGGCGTCCGCGGCCTGCAATGGCTCACCCCCGCAGGGCGCAACGCCCCCACCCTCCTCGCGGCCCTCGCCACCTTCGCCGCCACCTGGTTCACCCTCATCGCCATCGCCGTCCACCTCAACGGCCTGATCAACCTCGAACCGGGCGGCGCCCTCGCGGCCGTCACCTCCCTGATCACCCTCGCCGGCGCCCTCGCGCTGCCCCCCGACCAGGCCGCCGACAAGCAACCCGGCACCCCCTGGCAGCGCTTCACCGCGAGCCTCGCCGCCTCCCCCCTACGGCCCCGCACCCGCGAACTCCCCTCCTGGGCCGAGATCCTGATCATCGCCGCCGCCTTCGCCGCCGGCCTCCTCGCCTTCACCTACGGCATCGACACCGACGACGGCGCCCCCTTCGTCGGCTACCTGATCTTCATGGTGCTGGCCCTCCCCGCCCTCAACCGGGCCGGACTCATCGCACGGCTCACCGCACTCACCCACACCCACCGCGGCGTGGCCCTCGGCGCGGCCTTCATCGCCGCCGCCTGCTTCCCCCTCACCCAGGACACCGACCAGTACACGCTCATCGGGGCCAACATCCTGATCTTCGCGACCGTCGCCCTGGGCCTCAATGTCGTCGTCGGCCTCGCCGGCCTCCTCGACCTCGGCTACGTCGCCTTCCTCGGCGTCGGCGCCTACGCCGCCGCCCTCGTCTCCGGCTCCCCCGAATCCGCCCTCGGGCTCCACTTCCCCTTCTGGGCAGCCCTCCTGACCGGCGCCGCGGCCTCCCTCATCTTCGGCGTCCTCATCGGCGCCCCCACCCTGCGGCTGCGCGGCGACTACCTCGCCATCGTCACCCTCGGCTTCGGTGAGATCTTCCGCATCGCCATGCTCAACCTCAACGGCACCACCGGCCCCGACGTCACCAACGGCGCCATGGGCATCCCCAACATCCCCAACCTCGAAATCTTCGGCTTCAACTTCGGCGAACCCCACACCATCCTCGGCATCCCCATCGCCACCTACGGCAACTACTACCTGCTGATGATCCTCGTGACGGCCTTCGTCGTCCTCGTCTTCCGGCGCGCCGCGGCCTCCCGCATCGGCCGCGCCTGGATCGCCATCCGCGAGGACGAAACCGCCGCCATCGCCATGGGCATCAACAGCTTCCGCCTCCGCCTCCTGGCCTTCGCCCTCGGCGCCGCCCTCGCCGGACTCGCCGGCACCGTGCACGCCCACGTCGTCACCACCGCCACCCCCGAACAGTTCCAGTTCGCCGGGCCGCAGCCCCCCAACTCCGCCTTCCTCCTCGCCGCCGTCATCCTCGGCGGCATGGGAACCCTCAGCGGCCCCCTCGTCGGCGCCGCCCTCCTCTTCCTCATCCCCGCCAAACTCGACTTCCTCCAGGACTACCAACTCCTCCTCTTCGGCATCGCCCTCGTCCTGCTCATGCGCTTCCGCCCCGAAGGCCTCATCCCCGACCGCAGGAAGCAGCTCGAATTCCACGAGACCGGCCAACTCGACGTGCCCGACCAGCGCCTCCCCGACGCAGACGCCACCCTCGGCGCCACCAAGGCAAAGGCGTGACGACCATGACCACACCAGCCACCCTCGCCCCCGCCACCGACACCGTCCTCAAGGCCGACGGCGTCACCATGCGCTTCGGCGGACTCACCGCCGTACGCGGCGTCGACCTCACCGTCGGCGCCGGCGAAATCGTCGGCCTCATCGGCCCCAACGGCGCCGGCAAAACCACCTTCTTCAACTGCCTCACCGGCCTCTACGTGCCCACCGAAGGCACCGTCAGCTACCGAGGCACCCGCCTCTCCTGCAAACCCCACCTCGTCACCCAGGCCGGCGTCGCCCGCACCTTCCAGAACATCCGGCTCTTCGCCAACATGACCGTCCTGGAAAACGTCCTCGTCGGACGCCACACCCGCACCAAGGAAGGCCTCTGGTCAGCCCTCCTGCGCGGCCCAGGCTTCAAGAAGGCGGAACGCACCAGCGAGGAACGCGCCATGGAACTCCTGGAGTTCACCGGCCTCGCCCACAAACGCGACCACCTCGCCCGCAACCTCCCCTACGGCGAACAACGCAAGCTCGAAATCGCCCGCGCCCTCGCCAGCGAACCCGGACTGCTGCTGCTGGACGAACCCACCGCCGGCATGAACCCCCAGGAAACCCGCGCCACCCAGGAACTCGTCCTCGCCATCCGCGCACAGGGCATCGCCGTCCTCGTCATCGAGCACGACATGCGCTTCATCTTCAACATGTGCGACCGCGTCGCCGTCCTCGTCCAAGGACAGAAACTCGTCGAAGGCACCGCGGAAGTCGTCCAGGCCGACGAACGCGTCATCGCCGCCTACCTCGGCACCCCCGTCGAGGACGTCGCGGCCCCGGACCCGGCCACGGACCCGGCAGCCGCACCGGCCCCGGCCGGCCCCGGCACCCCACCCGACACCCCGGACGCGGCAGCAGAACCCGACGCAGCAGACGGGGCGGCCCCCGCAGACCGGCCGGCCCAGGGACAGACCGGAGACACCCCATGACCGCACTGCTCGAAGTCGAGGACCTCCGCGTCGCCTACGGCAAGATCGAAGCCGTCAAAGGCATCTCGTTCTCCGTCGAAGCAGGCCAGGCCGTCACCCTCATCGGCACCAACGGCGCCGGCAAGACCACCACCCTGCGCACCCTCTCCGGCCTCCTCAAGCCCCTCGCCGGCAAGATCACCTTCGACGGCGAACCGCTCAACGGCGTCCCCGCCCACAAGATCGTCGAACGCGGCCTCGCCCACTCCCCCGAAGGCCGCCGCCTCTTCCCCCGCCTCACCATCGCCGAAAACCTCAAGCTCGGCGCCTTCCTCCGCAAAGACGCCGACGGCATCGAGAAGGACATCCAGCGCGTCTACGACCTCTTCCCCATCCTCGGCGAACGCAGCAAACAGGCCTCCGGCACCCTGTCCGGCGGCGAACAGCAAATGCTCGCCATGGGCCGCGCCCTGATGTCCCGCCCCAAACTCCTCATGCTCGACGAGCCCTCCATGGGCCTCTCCCCGATCATGATGCAGAAGATCATGGAGACCATCCGCGAACTCCGCTCCCAAGGCACCACCATCCTCCTCGTCGAACAGAACGCCCAGGCCGCGCTCTCCCTCGCCGACCAAGGACACGTCATGGAAATCGGCCGCATCGTCCACTCCGGCAGCGGCGCATCCCTCCTCCACGACGAATCCGTCCGCAAGGCCTACCTCGGCGAGGACTGACCCGCACAGCGCCGCAACGCGAGCGGCCCCGCACCGGTCAACACCGGTACGGGGCCGCTCGCGCGCTCGGTACGAGCCCTGCGGATCCTCTACTGATCCTTCTGCTGCTTCTTCTCCTCGGCGTCCTCGATGACCGCCTCGGCCACCTGCTGCATCGACAGCCGGCGGTCCATCGACGTCTTCTGGATCCACCGGAACGCAGCCGGCTCCGTCAGCCCGTACTGCGTCTGCAGAATGCTCTTCGCCCGGTCCACCAGCTTCCGCGTCTCCAGCCGCTGCGTGAGGTCCGCGACCTCCTGTTCCAGCGTCCTCAGCTCGGTGAACCGGCTCACCGCCATCTCGATCGCCGGAACCACGTCGGTCTTCGAGAACGGCTTCACCAGATACGCCATCGCCCCCGCGTCCCGCGCCCGCTCCACCAGCTCACGCTGCGAGAACGCGGTCAGCATCAGCACCGGCGCGATGCTCTCCTCGGCGATCTTCTCGGCCGCCGAGATACCGTCCAGCACCGGCATCTTCACGTCCAGGATCACCAGGTCGGGACGGTGCTCCCGGGCCAGCTCCACGGCGGTCTGACCGTCCCCGGCCTCGCCGACGACGGTGTAGCCCTCCTCCTCCAGCATCTCTTTGAGATCGAGACGGATGAGGGCCTCGTCCTCGGCGATCACGACGCGCGTGGTCAGCGGCGGGACGTGCGACAGATCGTCATCGGCGGCGGGCTGCTCGGGCTCGGCGGCGCTCACGGGACTCCTCATTCCAGGCAGGTGGTGCCCCATGAGCCTACCTATCTCCTGTATGTTTGAGTCACGGAGGGGCTACACTATCCTTCGGATTGCAGGGGCTCCGGTAGTCCAATCGGCAGAGACGATACCCTCAAAAGGTATTCAGTGTGGGTTCGAGTCCCACCCGGGGCACTTCACCTTCGATTCGAAGATTTGTGAACCGTTGGCGATCTTTCACTCGCCCAGGTGAACATCTCTTCGATTTGCCTCGCGAAGGTACGGCGGCGCTCACGCTCGCCTTCATGTACGACCGTGAAACGCGCGAGCGGGCCCTCGCCCTCGTCAAGCAAGGCCGCAGCCTCAACTCGGTGAGCCGGCAAACCGGGATATCCCGATACGCGATCCGCTCCTGGCAGACCCGAATCGAGCCCACCCCCCGTACGACGCAGTGCCCGCGGTGTGAGCCCGTGCCGCGATTACCGGAATGCGCCGAGCAGTACGCGTACTTACTCGGCCTCTACCTGGGCGACGGGTGCCTCAGCCGACAGCCACACCGCGGCGGGTACGCGCTGCGCATTGCCTGTGCGGATGCGTGGCCCGGGCTGATCGGAGCGTGCCGCCAGGCTGTCAAAGACGTCCGCCCCATGAACAGCGTGTGCGTGATCCAGCGCCAAGGATGCGTCATGGTGACGAGTTACAGCCACCATTGGCCCTGCCTGTTCCCCCAGCACGGCCCCGGCAAGAAACACGAGCGGCCGATCGTCCTCGAAGGCTGGCAGCAGCAGATCGTGGACGCGCATCCCTGGGAGTTCCTCCGCGGACTCATCCACTCCGACGGCTGCCGTATCACCAACTGGACGACCAGGATGGTGGCCGGCGAGCACAAACGCTACGAGTATCCGCGGTACTTCTTCACCAACAAGTCCGATGACATCCGCAGGCTCTTCTCGGACACCCTCACCAAGGTCGGCGTCGAGTGGACCGTCCTCGCCCGCGGCAGCGATCCATTCAACATCTCCGTGGCCCGCAAGGGCTCCGTCGCCCTCATGGACCAACACATCGGGCCGAAGTACTGACAGGGACGGCAGTCAGGTACCTCGGCCCAGCGGGATCGCGGTACGGGTGGGGCTACTTCGGGGAGTCGTCCTCGCCGATGTGGTGGACGCGGACGAGGTTGGTGGAGCCGGGGATGCCGGGCGGGGAGCCGGCGGTGATGATGACGACGTCGCCCTTCCGGCAGCGGCCGATCTTGAGGAGCTGCTCGTCGACCTGGTCGATCATCTCGTCGGTGGAGTTGACGGTCGGGCCGAGGAAGGTTTCCACGCCCCAGCTGACGTTGAGCTGGGAGCGGGTGGCCGGGTCGGGGGTGAAGGCCAGGAGCGGGATGGGTGAGCGGTAGCGGGAGAGGCGGCGGACGGTGTCGCCGGACTGGGTGAAGGCGACGAGGAACTTGGCGCCGAGGAAGTCGCCCATGTCGGCGGCGGCGCGGGCGACGGCGCCGCCCTGGGTGCGGGGCTTGTTGGCCTCGGTGAGCGGCGGGAGGCCCTTGGCGAGGAGGTCTTCCTCGGCGGCCTCGACGATGCGGCTCATGGTTTTGACGGTCTCGGTGGGGTACTTCCCGACGCTGGTTTCCCCGGAGAGCATGACGGCGTCGGTGCCGTCGATGACGGCGTTGGCGACGTCGGAGGCCTCGGCGCGGGTGGGGCGGGAGTTGTCGATCATCGAGTCGAGCATCTGGGTGGCGACGATGACCGGTTTGGCGTTGCGCTTGGCCAGCTTGATGGCGCGCTTCTGGACGATCGGGACGGTTTCCAGGGGCATTTCGACGCCGAGGTCGCCGCGGGCGACCATGATGCCGTCGAAGGCGGCGACGATGTCGTCGATGTTGTCGACGGCCTGGGGCTTTTCGACCTTGGCGATGACGGGCAGGAAGCGGTTTTCCTCGCGCATGATGCGGTGGACGTCTTCGATGTCGCGGCCGCTGCGGACGAAGGAGAGGGCGATGATGTCGGCGCCGTAGCGCAGGGCCCAGCGGAGGTCGTCCCGGTCCTTTTCGGAGAGGGCGGGGACGGAGACGGCGACGCCGGGGAGGTTGAGCCCCTTGTGGTCGGAGACCATGCCGCCTTCGATGACCTTGGTGTGGACGTGGGGTCCGTCGACGCCGGTGACTTCGAGGGTGACCTTGCCGTCGTCGACGAGGATGCGTTCGCCGGTGGTGACGTCGGCGGCGAGGCCGTCGTAGGTGGTGCCGCAGATCTGGCGGTCGCCTTCGACGGACGGTTCGACGGTGATGGTGAACTCGTCGTCGCGTTCGAGAAGTACGGGGCCTTCGCGGAATCGGCCGAGGCGGATCTTCGGACCTTGAAGATCGGCGAGGATGCCGACGCTGCGGCGGGTTTCTTCGGATGCTTTGCGGACCCGGTCGAATCGTGCCTCGTGCTCGGCGTAGGTGCCGTGGCTGAGGTTGAAGCGGGCGATGTCCATTCCGGCGTCGACGAGGGCTTTGATCTGCTCGTACGAGTCGGTGGCGGGTCCCAGAGTGCAGACGATCTTTGCTCGGCGCATGTTTCGACTCTATGACTTACCGGACGGTAGGGAACTGTAAGAAAGTGACTGCTCAACGAGCGCTTGGTGAAAGGCTGTTGACAAGTAATGGAATGCGCGCGAAGGCGCTCCGATGAGCGGAATATAGCCCTCGCGCGGGGCGGTCTCACAGTACGGGACGGGTCATCGTAAAGCGTGCATTGACATTGGCGTAGACGGCTTGGCGCTGGGGTTCGAGATCGAGGGCGGGGGCGGATTCCTGGGTGGCGCCGCCGTAGCCGGCGAAGGAGCGCATGGCGGGGGCGGCCGTGGGGGCGGTGTTTTCGGCGCCGAGGTCGGCGATTTCGAGGAGGGCGTCGAGGCGGGCGCCGAGGGCTTCGGCGTATTCGCGGGCGCGCTGGACGGCTTCGTGGACGGCTTGGGTGCGGGCGGCCCGGTGGGCGGGTGAGTCGGGGCGCAGTGCCCACCAGGGGCCGTCGACGCTGGTGAGGTCGAGGTCGGCGAGGCGGGTGGTGAGTTCGCCGAGGAGGGTGAAGTCGTTGAGGGTGGCGGTGTGGGTGACGCGTCCGTGGTAGGCGCGGATGCGTTCGTGGCGGCCCTTTTCGGTGAGCTGGGGGGTGAGGCTGAAGGTGCCGGTTTCGAGTTTTTCGATGGCGTCGCCGTAGCTCTTGATGAGGGTGAGGGCGGCTTCGTTGCGGCGGGTGAGGTCGGTGAGGGCGGTGGTGCGGTCGGTGCCGCGGGCGCTGACGGTGAGGGCGATGCGGGCGATTTCGGGGTCGACTTCGAGGCGGGCTTCGCCGCGTACGGCGAGGCGGGGGGTGTCGGGGGTGCCGTAGGGAAGAGCGGTGGGGGTGGTGCCGGTGGTGGGGGCGGCGGGGGCGCCGTCGGCGGGGTCGGTCATGGGTGGCTCCCGGGGTGCGAGATCGGTGGGTGGGGTGGGGTGTGGGTGGTGAAGGGTCGCATATCGGGGCGGCCGGTGGCGGGTCATCGGGCCGCCTTGTGTGAGGGGTGTCCCGTGGGGGCGGCTGCGCCGGAATCTGTTGTCGGAGCCGTTGACGTGGGGGCAGCGGCTGGCGCTTTTCGATGTGGTGGTGGAGTGGCGTCGGGGGCGTGGGGAGGTGGGGTCGGTTGGTTCTCGGGTCTTGAATTCGAATGCGGTGGCGGAGGATGCGCGGATCACGGGTCTGCTGCGGGCGGAGCACCGGAAGGTCGTGGCGTAGGCGAACCGGGTGATCGGCCGGTCGAAGGCGGAGATGACGGCGGCCGAGGCGCCGGTGAAGGACACGCCTCTGCTGGATTTCATCGCGTGGGTGCAGGCGGAGGTGGTGCGCAAGGCGCTGGCGGGGTCGGCGTATGCGTCGTTGCCGGTGTTGTCGCAGGCGTCGTGCTTTTCGCGTTCCGCGCGGGTACCGGAGGGGGATGTGACGATCCGGTCGATGGCGGCGCTTTATCCGTTCGACAACACTCTGGAGGCCCGGGTGTTGACGGGTGCTCAGCTGCGGGAGTATTTGGAGTTCTCGGCGCGGTATTACGTGCGGACGCCGGCCGGTGGGGGCCCGGTGGATCCGTCGAAGGTGACGAATGCGGACGGTGTCCCGGATTACCACTACGACGTGGTGTACGGGGTGTCGTACGAAGTCGATATCGCGAAGCCGGCGGGGCAGCGGATCGGGAAGCTGATGTTTGGCGGGAAGCCGTTGGATGATGCGGCGCGGTTCGTGCTGGCGGTGAACAATTACCGGGCGAGTGGTGGCGGTAATTTCCCGCATGTGGCGGCTGCTGAGCAGGTGTGGTCGACGTCGGACGAGATCCGGAACCTGATGATCGGGTGGGTGCAGGAGAGCAGGGAAATCGACCCGGCGGTATTTGCTTCGTTGGACTGGAGGTTGACCCGAGACGGGGTGCCGGTGTTCTGAGTCCGGCGGGGGGCCGGGGCGGCGGGGTGTTGTCGGGAGGCCCTGGGCGGGAGGTGCGGGTGCGGGTCAGCGGCGGGGGACGAGGGTGGAGCCCTGGCGGGGGACGGTGCCCGTGCGGCCCGTCGAGGGCTGTGGGAGGCCGAAGCTGGTGAAGGCGGTGCGGGTGGGGAGGGGGTAGGGGGTGTTGTCGGTGAGGGAGTTGAGGATGGTGGCGCTGCGCCAGGCGGCGAGGCCGAGGTCGGGGGCGCCGACGCCGTGGGTGTGGGTTTCGGCGTTCTGGACGTAGACCGAGCCGGTGATGGCGGGGTCGAGGACCAGCCGGTGGTGTGCGTCGATGCGGGGGCGGGCGCCGGAGTCGCGGCGTACGTAGGGGTCGAGGGCGGCAAGCAGGGTGTCCATGCGGCGTTCGCGGTAGCCGGTGGCGAGGATGACGGCGTCGGTGGTGAGGCGGGAGCGGGTGCCTTGCTGGATGTGGTCGAGGTGGAGTTCGACCTTGGTGGTGCCGACGCGGCCCGCGGTGCGGACGAAGACGCCGGGGGTGAGGGTGGTGTCGGGCCAGCCGCCGTCGAGGGTGCGGCGGTAGAGCTCGTCGTGGAGGGCGGCGAGGGTGGTGTGGTCGATGCCTTTGTGGAGCTGCCATTGGCCGGGGACGAGGTCGTCGCGGATGCGTTCGGGGAGGGCGTGGAAGTAGCGGGTGTAGTCGGGGGTGAAGTGTTCGAGGCCGAGCTTGCTGTATTCCATGGGGGCGAAGGCGGGGGTGCGGGCGAGCCAGTGGAGGCCTTCGCGGCCGGCGGGGCGCGCACGGAGCTGGTCGAGGAAGATCTCGGCGCCCGACTGGCCGGCGCCGATGACGGTGAGGTGGTCGGCGGCGAGCAGGCGTTCGCGGTGGTCGAGGTAGTCGGCGGAGTGGATGACGGGGACGGCGGGGGCGTCGGCGAGGGGGCGTAGCGGGACGGGGATGTGGGGGGTGGTGCCGATGCCGAGGACGAGGTTGCGGGCGTAGGTGCGGCCGAGGGCTTCGGCTTCGCCTTCGGGGTCGAGTTGGGTGAAGTCGACTTCGAAGAGTTCGCGTTCGGGGTTCCAGCGGATGGCGTCGATCTGGTGGCCGAAGTGGAGGGTGGGGAGTTTTTCGCTGACCCAGCGGCAGTAGGCGTCGTATTCGGCGCGGTGGATATGGAAGCGCTCGGCGAAGTAGAAGGGGAAGAGGCGTTCGCGGGTCTTGAGGTAGTTGAGGAAGGTCCAGGGGCTGGCGGGGTCGACGAGGGTGACGAGGTCGGCGAGGAAGGGGACTTGGAGGGTGGCGCCGTCGATGAGGAGACCGGGGTGCCAGTGGAAGGCGGGGCGCTGGTCGTAGAAGGCGGTGCGGAGCTGGGTGAGGGGGTGGGCGAGGGCGGCGAGGGAGAGGTTGAAGGGGCCGACGCCGATGCCGGCGAGGTCGAGGGGTGCGTCGGGGCTCGTGGTGTCGGTGGTGGGGGGCGCTTCGGGAGTGCTGCTCATCTGGGGGTGTGGCCTTCCACGAGTTTGAGGAGGGTGGTGAGGTCTCCGGCTTGGGTGTGGGGGTTGAGGAGGGTGGCTTTGAGCCAGAGGCCGGTGGGGGTGGTGGCGCGGCCGAGGACGGCCTGTCCGTCGGTGAGGAGGGTGCGGCGGATGGTGGCGAGGGTGGTGTGGTCGGCGCCGGTGGGGCGGAAGAGGACGGTGCTGAGGGTGGGGCGGGAGTGGAGTTCGTAGCGGGGGTGGGCCTCGATGAGGTCGGCGAGGGTCTGGGCGGCGGCGAGGGTGCGGTCGACGAGTGCGCCGAGGCCGTGGCGGCCGAGGGCTTTGAGGGTGACGGCGATTTTGAGGATGTCGGGGCGGCGGGTGGTGCGCAGTGAGCGGCTGAGCAGGTCGGGGAGGCCGGCTTCGGTGTCGTCGTCGGCGTTGAGGTAGTCGGCCTGGTGGGCGAGGGGGGCCAGGGTGGCGGGGTCGGGGACGGCGAGGAGGCCGGCCGCGACGGGTTGCCAGCCGAGTTTGTGCAGGTCGAGGGCGACGGTGTGGGCGCGGGCGAGGCCTTGCAGGGCGGCGCGGTGGGTGTCGCTGAAGAGGAGGGCTCCGCCGTAGGCGGCGTCGATGTGGAAGCGGGCGCCGTGCCGTCCGGCGACGTCGGCGAGGGCGGGGAGGGGGTCGATGGCGCCGGAGTCGGTGGTGCCCGCGGTGGCGACGAGGAGGACGGGGCCGGTGCGTCCGGCGAGGTTGGCCAGGCAGCTGTGGACGGTGTCGGGGGTGAGGACACCGTCCGGGGTGGGGAGGGTGAGGGGTTCGGGGAGGCCCAGGAGCCAGGCGGAGCGGTGGATGCTGTGGTGGGCGTTGGCGCCGCAGACGATCCGGAGGGGGCGGGCGGGCCGGTGGGGGTCGGTCGCGGTGCCGTCGGGGGCGGTGGCTTCGCGGGCGAGGAGCAGGGCGAGTTGGTTGGATTCGGTGCCGCCGGTGGTGATCAGGGCGTCGGGGTCGGTGGCCCGGGGATAGACCAGCGCGCCGAGTGCGCGGCTGGTGAGGGCTTCGAGGGCGGAGGCGGCGGGGGCCTGGTCCCAGGAGTCCATGGAGGGGTTGAGGGCGGCGGCGGCGAGGTCGGCGGCGGTGGCGAGGGCCAGCGGCGGGCAGTGCAGGTGGGCGGCGCAGTGCGGGTCAGCGGGGTCGGCGGCGCCGGCGGCGAGGGTGTGGACGAGGGTGCGCAGGGCGGCGTGCGGGCCGGTGCCGTGGTCGGGGAGCAGGGGGTGGCAGGCGTCGCGTACGGTGCGGGCGACCGTCTCGGGGCCGCCGGGCGGCAGAGGGCCGGCGCGGTCCTCGGCGCCGGTGGTGAGGGCGTCGAGGACGGTGTCGAGGAGGGGGCGGAGTGCGCGGGGGCCGTTGGTGCCGCCTGCGAGGGCGGTGCCGGCAGGGGGCACAGGCATCAATGTGCTCTTCTGTCAGGGGAGTTCGGGCCGCGATCCGGTGCGGACGAGCCCTGAGGCGACCCTAAGTTACTTTCCCTGTACGGCGCGTATCCACTGGTCGCGGTCATACCACCCGTAAGTGGTACGGGTGTACCGCAGGTGTTCGGGTGCCGCCGGCTGCCGGTCCGGCGGCGCCCGGGTGCGTCGGGTGGAGCGTCAGGCGCTGCCGGCCGCCGCGCGTACCCGCAGGGCCCGCCGCAGGTCGTCGAGTTGGTCGAGGAGCTTACGGCGCAGGGCGGGGCTGGGGTCGCCGTCGGTGAGGCAGGCCTCACCGAGCCGGAGGGTGTGGTCCTCGACGAAGGTGGCAGGGAAGGCGTAGCGGCCGGCGGCCGCGGCGAGGGCCGGGCCGCGGGCGGCGGCGAGGGCGGAGACGCCGGTGAAGTAGCGGGCGACGTAGGGGCGGAGCAGGTCGTGCTGTTCGGGGGCCCAGAAGCCGGTGGCGGTGGCGGTGAAGAGGTAGTTGGAGAGGGCGGCCTCGCCGTCGGTGGTGAACAGGGCGTCCCAGGCGGCTTGTTTGGCGGCCGGGTCGGGGAGCGCGGCGTGGCAGCGGGCGGCGCCCTCGCGGCCGGTGGCGCTGGGGTCGCGGGCGAGTTCGGCGTTGAGGGCGTCAGGGGTCGTGGCGCCGAGGGTGGCGAGCCGGCCGAGGATGCGCCAGCGCAGTTCGGGGTCGAGGCGGGGGCCGCCGGGGACGCTGCCGTCGTCGAGCCAGTCCTGGATGCCCTCGGGCGTGGTGGCGCTGTCGATGCAGGCACGTACGGCGGTGAGCCGCAGTCCGGCTTCGGTGCCGTGTTCGGGGCCTTCGGTGCGGCGGAGTATGTCGCGGCTGAGGGCGGTGAGGGTGGCGAGGGCGGTGCGGCGTTCGGGGTGCGGGAGGTAGGCGTCGGCGATCTGGGTGCGGGCGAAGGCGAGAACGCCCTGGACGAGGGCGAGGTCGGTTTCGTGCGGGAGGTGGGCGCGGGCGGCGTCCAGGTAGGCGGTGGGGGCGAGTTCGCCGTCGCGGACCATGTCGCGGGCGGCGTTCCATACGACGGCGCGGGTCAGCGGGTCGGGGAGGCCGGACAGGGCGCCGAGGGCGGTGTCCCAGGAGACGGGGTCGAGGCGGACCTTGGCGTAGGTGAGGTCCTGGTCGTTGAGGAGGAGCAGGGCGGGGCGGCCGCCGGTGGCCGTGTGGGCGCCGTCGTCGGGCACGTCCCAGGACAGCGGTGCGCGTGGCACGAGGCGGCCCGTGGTGGTGCGGTCGTGGTCGTAGAGCCCGATGGTGAACCGGTGGGGGCGGGTGCCGTCCTCGCTTCCCGTCTGCTCGACGGACACGCTCCAGTTGCCGTCCGCGGCCTCCTGCACGACCGGGGTGAGGGTGTCGACTCCGGTGGTGCGCAGCCAGCGCGCGGCCCAGGCGTGGACGTCGCGGTCGGTGGCGCGGGAGAGGGAGTCGAGGAAGTCGGCGAGCGTGGCGTTGCCGAAGCGGTGCCGGGCGAAGTGGTCGTTGATGCCGGTGAGGAAGTCCTTCTCCCCCATCCAGGCGACGAGTTGGCGCAGTGCGGAGGCGCCCTTGGCGTAGGAGATGCCGTCGAAGTTGAGGAGCGCGGAGGCGGTGTCGGGGACGTCTTCGGGGGTGGGGGCGACGGGGTGGGTGGAGGGCCGCTGGTCGGCGTCGTAGCCCCAGCCCTTGCGGGCGACCGCGAAGTCGGTCCAGGTGTCGGTGAACCGCGTGGCTTCCGCCAGGACCTGGTACCCCATGTATTCGGCGAAGGACTCGTTCAGCCAGATGTCGTCCCACCACTGGAGGGTGACCAGGTCGCCGAACCACATGTGGGCCATCTCGTGAGCGATCACGACGCCGCGGGTCTGGCGTTCGGTGTCGGTGACGGCGGAGCGGTAGACGAATTCGTCGCGGAAGGTGACCAGGCCGGGGTTTTCCATGGCTCCGGCGTTGAATTCGGGGACGAAGGCCTGGTCGTAGGAGTCGAAGGGGTACGGCTCCTCGAAGATCTCGTGGTAACGGTCGAAGCAGCGGCGGGTGAGGTCGAGGATTTCCTCGGCGTCGGCGTCGAGGTGGGGGGCCAGGGAACGGCGGCAGTGGATGCCGAAGGGCAGTCCGGCGTGTTCGGTGCGGATCGAGTGCCAGGGGCCGGCGGCGACCGCGACGAGGTAGCTGCTGATGAGCGGGGTCGGGGCGAGGGTCCAGTGGCCGGGGTCGCGCTGGGTGGCGATGCCGTTGCCGAGGACGGACCAGTCCGTGGGGGCGGTGACGGTGACCGCGAACACGGCCTTGAGGTCGGGCTGGTCGAAGGCGGCGAAGACGCGCTGGACGTCGTCGAGGAACAGCTGGGTGTAGACGTAGCTCTCGCCGTCGGCGGGGTCGGTGAAGCGGTGCATGCCTTCGCCGGTGCGGGAGTAGTGCATGGTGGCGTCCAGGCGCAGTTCGTGGGCGCCGGGGGTGAGGCCGGTGAGCGGGAGCCGGTTGTCGTCGAGGGCGGCCGGGTCGAGGGGGTGGCCGTCGAGGGTGACGGAGTGCAGCCCGGCGGGTTTGAGCTCGACGAAGGTGTCGCCGCCGGCTCGCGCGGTGAAGTGGATGACCGTACGGGAGCCGAACCGCTCCTCGCCTTGGGTGAGGTCGAGTGCGATGTCGTAGCGGTGGACGTCGATGAGTCGGGCTCGGGTCTGCGCCTCGTCGCGCTGCAGTGCGGGCATGGTGTCATGCTGCCGTACCGCCGGTGGGTGGTGCATGGGGGTTTGGCGGGTGTGGGGGTTGGGGGGGTGTGGGGGTTGGGGGGTGGCATTTGTCTGCGGGGGTGTTGTGGCTGGGCGCGCCGTTCCCCGCGCCCCTTCGGGGCGCGGCCGATCCGTCATGGGCTTCTGTGCGGTTGGTGGGGGCTGGGGTGTTGCGGGTTGGGTGGTTGCCGCGGGGGTCGGAGGGGACGCACCGGTACCCGTCCTCGGCGCGGGCGACGCGGCTCCGTGCGTTTGAGCACCCCGGCGTTCGCTCCAGTCCTGCGGGCGGGCACCGGTACATCCCCTCCAACCGTCCAGCATTGCCGACTGCAGCCCGGTGACACCGCCCGTCACGGCCCAGACCTGGCCGCGCCCAAGGATCGGCCAGACGTGGCCGCGCCGAAAGATCGGGTGGCCTGGCCAGGTCCCTGCCAAGAGGTGCCGCACGGATTTCGTGACGGTGATCGGTACGGCGGGAGAGCCGCCCACGTACGGAGGTCGGAGGGGATGCCCGGTGAGCCGCCCGCAGGACCCGGAGCGAACAACGGGGCGATGAACCTCAGGGACCCGCGTCGCCCGCGCCGAGGACGGCTTACCGGGCGTCCCCTCCGACCCACCACCCACCGAGGGACAGCGCACCGGCCCCAGCCCACGGCAACCCGCACCGGCGCAAGCCCACGGCAACCCGCACCAAAGCCAGCCCACGGCTACCCGCTCACCACCGGCGGGTCGTCCGGGTCCGGGATCTGGGTGGACCAGCCGCCCGGCACGCTGTGGACCTGGCGGTCGCGGAAGCGTACGGGGGCGGTGCCCACGCGGCGGGTGAACAGGCGGCTGAAGTAGGCCGGGTCGTCGTAGCCGACGCGGCGGGCCACCGCGGCGACCGGGAGTTCGGTGCCCACCAGGAGTTCCTTGGCGCGGCCCAGGCGTATCCCCAGCAGATAGTCCTTGGGGCTGCAGCCGGCGCCGCGCCGTACGGCGGTGCGGAGTTCGGCAGGGGTCATGCCGTGCCGGGCGGCATGCTCGGCGACCGAGAGCGGGAGGAAGGCGTCGCGGGCCAGGGCCTGGAGGACGGGATCGCCGTCGGCGTCGGTGTCGGCACGGGCGCGGCGCAGGGCGACCAGGAGTTCGTGGACGGCGGCGGAAGTCTCGACCTCCAGCAGGGGGTTGCCGCGCCGGGCCGCACGCGCGATCCGTCCGATGGCGGTCCGCGCGGGGCCGGTGTCCGCGAGCGGGACGAGCGGGCGGTCCGGCTCGATGTAGCCCAGTTCGGTGTAGGTCGCGGCGGCGGGCCCGGTGAAGTCGACGAAGCTCTCGTCCCAGCCGGTCTCGGGGTCGGCCCCGTAGTGGTGCGGTACGCCGGGGACGAGCCACAGCAGTGCGGGGGCGGTGACCGGGTGGCGGCGGCCGTCGGGGGCGTTGAACCAGCCGCGGCCGGCGCTGATGACGAGGGCGACGTGGTGGTCGAGGGTGCGCGGGCCGACCGTGGGGAGGGTGCCGTGCTGGAGTCCGACTCCCAGACACACCAGGCCGAGCCGGTGGTGGACCGGGCCCGGCGTGAAGTAGCGCATCCAGGTGTGGTACACGCCGGGCCTCCCGTCGCTCCGTCCAAACACCGCCGATCTTTGTCCATGGACCGTCATGCCGCCAGAGGGCAAGGGTGACCGATGACCGTGAGCGCCCGGCCGGTGGCGCGCGGCGACGACGCAAGGGCGGGGTGACGTGGCGCGGTTCGAGGTGGGTGAGCGGGACTTCTTGCTGGACGGGCGGCCGGTGCGGCTGCTGTCGGGGGCGTTGCATTACTTCCGGGTGCATGAGGCGCAGTGGGACCACCGGCTGGCGATGCTGCGGGCGATGGGCCTGAACTGTGTGGAGACGTATGTGCCGTGGAATCTGCACGAGCCGCGGCCCGGTGAGTTCCGGGACCCGGAGGCGCTGGGGCGGTTTCTGGACGCGGTGCGGGCGGCGGGACTGTGGGCGATCGTCCGCCCGGGGCCGTACATCTGCGCGGAGTGGGAGAACGGCGGGCTGCCGGAGTGGCTGACGGGGCCGCTGGGACGGCGGGTGCGGACCCGGGACGCGGAGTATCTGCGGGCCGTGGACGCCTGGTTCGGGCGGCTGCTGCCACAGGTCGTGGCGCGGCAGTGTGACACCGGCGGTCCGGTGATCATGGTGCAGGCGGAGAACGAGTACGGCTCGTACGGCAGTGACGGTGCGTATCTGGCGTGGCTGGTGGACCGGCTGCGGGCGCTGGGGGTGCGGGTGCCGCTGTGCACGTCGGACGGGCCGGAGGACCACATGCTCAGCGGTGGTGCGGTTCCGGGGGTGCTGGCGACCGTCAACTTCGGTTCCGGGGCCCGGGAGGCGCTGGCGGCGCTGCGGCGCCATCAGGCGGAGGGGCCGCTGATGTGTATGGAGTTCTGGTGCGGCTGGTTCGCGCACTGGGGGCGGACACAGGTGCCGCGGGCGCCGGAGGACGCGGCGGCGGCGCTGCGGGAGATCCTGGAGTGCGGTGCGTCGGTCAACATCTACATGGCGCACGGCGGGACGAGTTTCGGCGGGTGGGCGGGCGCGAACCGCGCGGGTGAGCTGCAGGACGGGTCGCTGCGGCCGACGGTCACCTCGTACGACTACGGGGCGCCGGTCGATGAACGCGGGCGGCCCACGGAGAAGTTCTGGCGGTTCCGGGAGGTGCTCGCCGCGTGGGCGGACGGGCCGCTGCCGCGGGTGCCGGAGCCGCCGCGGGTGCTGGCGGACCCGGTGCGGGCGGTGGTCGAGGAGTGGGCGCCCGCGGAGGACGTGCTGGCGGCGCTGGGGGGGTGCGGAGGTGGCGGGGGGCGGCCCGGCGACGTTCGAGGAGCTGGGCGTGGACCGGGGGGTGGTGCGCTACCGGGTGGCGGTGCCGGGGCCGCGTGGCCGGTATCCGTTGCGGGTGCGCGGGCTGCGGGACCGGGCGGTGGTGTTCGTCGACGGGGAGCTGCGGGCCGTGGTGGACACCGAGGACGCCGTGATCGGGGAGGTGGCCGGGCCGGCGTCGGTGGAGGTGTGGGTGGCGTCCCTGGGGCGGGTCAACTACGGTCCGCGGCTCGGCGAGTCCAAGGGGATCGTGGGCGGGCTGCTGCACGAGCGGCAGTTTCTGCACGGCGTACGGTCGCGGGGGCTGCGGCTGGACGCGATGGAGGAGGCCGGGGCGCTGGCGCGGGTTCCGTTCCGGGCGGTGGAGGGGGCCGGTGGCGGCGCGGGGCTGTACCGGGGGACGGTGACGGTGGCGGGGCGGCCCGGTGACGCCGATCTGGCGCTGCCGGGCTGGGGCCACGGGTTCGCCTGGATCAACGGGTTCTGTCTGGGGCGCTATTGGGCCGAGGGGCCGCAGCGCACGCTGTATGTGCCGGGTCCGGTGTTGCGCGAGGGCGCCAATGAGCTGCTGTGGTGGGAGTGGGAGGGCGCCCCGGCCTCCGTGGGGGAAGAGGCGGGGGCGCCCGGTCTGTATCCCTGTGCGGCGGGGCGCTGAGGGTGGGGTGGGGGCGGATGGCCGCCCCCACGGTCGGGGCGGGTGGCCGCCCCCATGGTCGTCACACCTCGCGGACCTCGAAGGTGTCCAGGACGAACTCCGCGGTCCCGTCGTCGCCCACCTTGCGCAGCCCCACCCAGGCCTCGCCGTCGTCCGGTGCGGTGAACTCGTAGGTGTGGGTGGCCGGCCGGGTCGCGACGGGGAGCGGGGTGCGGGTCAGTTCGCGGGGTGCGGGCTCGTCGACGGCGGTGATCCAGGCGTACTGGGCGGCCTTCTCGTTGGCGTAGCGGAAGGTGACCCGGTAGCGGCGGCCGGGCGTGAAGCGGACGGTGTGCGGGACTGTCCGGTGGATGAGCCCGGTGTTCTCGCCGCGTGATTTGAGCGACTGGCCGCCGTCGAGGACATCGTCGACGGCCTTGCCGTTCCAGCCGCGCTGGGTGAACGGGGCGTGCCGCTGGGCGATATGGGTGCGGGGGTCGGTGCTGCCGCCCGCGTCGCCCTTGACGAAGACGCCCCAGCCCTGGGGTACGTGCTCGAAGTCCTCGTAGACCAGGGCGCCTTTCCTGGTGGTGGGCCGGGCGGCGGGCACGACCCGGAGGTTGTCGAATCGGACCCGGGGCCGGCCGGCCGCCGCGGTCAGGGTGAGGGTGACCGGGCCGCCGCCCTCGGGGACGGTGAAGTGGGTGAAGAGACGCTGGAAGCGGGTGCCGGACTTGCGGTCGGCGGCGACGTAGTTGCCGGCGGTAGAGGTGTCGGTCCAGTTGGTGGCGGTGAGGCCGTCGGCGGTACGGATCTCCAGGCCGGCCCGTCGCCGCTCGCCGGCCGTGGCGCCGACCTCGACCTGTACCGAGGCGGCGTAGTTGCCGGGGGCGAGCCGGGCGAGTTTCTGGGCGACGGTGGCGGCGGCGCCCGCGCCGATGACCAGCTCGTAGTCGCCCCGTTCGCTGAGCCGGACCGAGGCCGGGCCGGTGACCTGCCGGCCGTCGAGGTTTCCGGAGTGGAAGCCGGGGTCGGTCAGCGGGGTGCCCTCGCCCCAGTGGGGGTCGCCCTGGGCGGGTGCCTTGGTGCGGTGGACGGCGTAGGCCACCCCGGGCCGGGCGGTGAGGGTGATCCGGCCGCCGCTGACGGGGACCCGGGTTTCCTGGGTGCGGCCCTGGTCGGTGAGCCGGTAGGCGTAGACGGCTCCGGTGCCCCGCCAGCCGCGGGGCAGGGACCAGGTGGTCGTGCCGCCGTGGGGGTTGTAGTGGTAGAGCCTGTCCGGGTCGGTGGCCCGGCGGGGCTCCCAGGGGAGCAGATAGGTGCCGTCGTCGTAGACGAGCCGGCCGTCGGTGGTGATCTTGCGGGTGCCGCCGGTGTCGCTGACGGAGGTCCTGGTGGGGCCCGCGAAGGTGATCTCGTGTGCGCCCCAGGTCCTGATCGGGTACGCCTGCAGGTATTTGGCGGGCAGCGCGTCGGTCCAGATGAGGGTGTGGAAGGCGTGCCAGTCGGTCTTGCCGACCCAGCCCTCGAAGTTGCCCATCCGGCCGTTGCCGAGCAGCGTGGGCCACTTGTCGGCGAAGACGTCCTTGTGGTGGTTGCGCAGGAAGCGGATCAGCTGGGAGTTGATGCCGCGTGAGGTGTCGGGCCCGTAGTCGGTCTCATTCGCCCAGTGTGACCACAGGGCGGAGCGTTCCAGGCCGTGGCCCCATTCGGTGGTGACCTGCCAGCCCTGGTCGCGCAGATGGCGCTGGAGGCGGTCGGAGTTCCAGCCGGACTCGCGGAAGACGTCGATGTAGAGGGTGTTCAGCGCGGGGTCGGTCTCCTTGCGCAGCTGGGCGAAGCGGCGGGCGATGTCGCCGGAGACCAGATCGCGGCGGGCGTCGATGCGGTAGGACTGGTCGAGCCAGTCCCACTGCTTGTCGTCCTTGTTGACGAGGCGCTCGGAGAAGGCGTGGGCGACGGGGTAGGACTCGGTGGCGTTGACGTGCACCGCGAAGTCGCTGTGCCACTTCTTGCCGGCGCGGACGAGGGTGTTGAGGTCGTCGAGTCCGCCGGCCCGCTCGTTGTAGTTGCCGCCGTAGTCGGGGTGTGCGGAGTCGTGGCCCTCGGACTGGTAGCCCTTGAGCAGGGTGAACTGCCGCAGTCCGTCGGTGGCCAGGGCGATCCGTTTGACGTTGTCGAGGGTGGCGAGGAACGGGTTGGTGGCCTGGCTGGCGAAGTTGAAGGGGATGTGCGGGACGACCCGCAGATGCTGTTCGCCGGCGCCCAGCGGCATCACCATGATGTCGCGCAGCGCGATGGCGGCGTCCTGCCAGTCGGCCGTGCCGTCGCCGTTGCGGTCGCGGCTGACGATGACGGTCGCGTACGGCAGCGGGTCGGTGGAGTCGGGAGTGGGGGACGGCTGCCCGGCCGCCCGGTGGGTCCACTGGCCGCATCCCAGCTGTGCCCTGACGAAGCCGTCGCCTTTGGTGGTCTGCCGCCACAGCCGGCCGTTCTCCCAGGTGGTGGCGCCGGCGGGCTGGTCGTAGGAGGTGTTGGTCTCGATGCCGGCGGCCAGGTGACCGGTGGCGACGACGGCGTAGGCGCATCCGGTGGGGGTGGCCTCGGCGGGGGTGTCGCCGGTGACCTGCACCAGGGTGTCGCCGTTCTTGGCCTTGTCGAGTTCGATGCGGGCGGCCAGCAGGGTGGCGCCGGGCTGGTCGCTGCGGACGCTGAGCAGCGCGAGGCCGGGGATCTCCAGGGTGCCGATGCGCAGTGCCGGGGTGTCGGTGATGCCGGTGACCCGCCAGGTGATCTGCCATCCGTGGACGGCGATCTCGACGGTGATCCTGGTGCCGCCGTCTAGGCCGAGGGTGTAGGTGGCGCGGTCGGCGCGGGTGCGGTGGGTGACCTGGGGGGTGTGGGCGGTGCCGTCGAGGAGGATCTGGGTGACCGGGGTGTCCTGGCCGTGCAGGACGGCGCCGGTGCCGCGGTCGGTGTAGGAGACGATGCGCGGGAAGGCGGTATCGACGCGGACGTCCAGCGCGTCGGACCGCAGCACCGCCTCCGCCGCGCGGGGTGCGGCCGTGGCGGTCTGCGCGGCGAGCGGGAGGGCGCTGGCGACCCCGGCGAGCGTGGTGGCGGCGACGACCTTCCGGCGGCTGGGCCCGGGCGGGGCACCTGTCTGTTCGTTCACGCGCGCGGTCCTCCTTCGTGCCTGCACTGCCTGTCGGCGGACAGCGTGCTGCCGGTGCGGGGCGTGCGCCTATGGACAAAGGAGGGGCAGGTGTTGGACAGATGTGTGCGCGGGAGGGGCGGCGGGCGGGTCAGGCCGTCGCCCCGCTGTCGAGGGGCAGGACGGCGGTGAGCTCCCAGCCGCCCTCCGCCGCCGGGCCCGCGGTAAGCCGCCCGCCCATCGCCTCGGCCCGTTCGGTGAGTCCGGCCAGGCCGAAGCCGCCGCCGCGGGCCTGTTCGGAGAGGCGGGCGGGGGCGCCGCCGTCGTTGGCGATGCGCAGCTCCACGCCGCGGGGTACGGACCGCAGGCCGATGCGTACCGCCGTGGCGTCCGCGGCGTGCTTGCGGATGTTGGTGAGCGCCTCGCGCACGATGCGGTGGACCGCCGCGGCCACCTCGGCCGGCAGCGCGTCCGCCGCGCCGGTGTCGAGGGCGAGGACGACCGGCGGGCCGGTGCGGGCGAAGGCGTCGGTCATGGCACGGACCTCGGCGAGGCCGGCGAGCGGGTGGGCCCGCGCCCCGTCCTCGCGCAGTACCCGCACCAGTCGGCGCATCGCGCCCAGCGCCTCGCTGCCGGCGGTCTCGATCCGTTCGAAGGTGGCGTCGGCCGGCGGGCCGTCGAGGGCGGTGCAGCGGGCCGCGCGGGCCTGGACGACGATGCCGGTGACGTGGTGGGCGACCAGGTCGTGCAGTTCCCGCGCCAGTTCCAGGCGCTCGGCGGCCCGGACCGCCGCGAGGTCGCGCAGCCGCTGGGCGTCCTGCCGGCGCAGGGTCAGCGAGTAGGCGGCGACGACCACGGTGAGCACCGCCTGGACGACGGTGAAGATGCCGGGCCGGAGGTCCCGCAGCGGGGTGAGGACGCAGGCCAGGCCCAGCAGCGGGCCGAGGACGGCGGCGGTGCGGCCGGGCGCCCGGCGGACCACGGCGGCGAGCAGCAGGAGCAGGGCGAGGCCCTCGCCCAGGCCCCACACCTGCGGCGGGTGCGGGCCGGCGCTCAGCACCGCCGATCCGGTCAGCGAGATCCCGGCCGCGGCGGCGGCCCGGACGGTCAGCGGGATCCGGGCGGCGGGCACCGCGCACAGGCAGACGGCGACGGCGGTGGCTCCCATGATGGCGTGCGGCCGGGCGGGCTGGTGGGCCATCGCCACGGTCTCCAGCCCGACGAGGAGCAGCAGGAGCACCGCCGGACCGGCCTTGGCCGCGGCGCGGTGCCGCGGCCGGTTCGCCGTCCACTCCGGCAGGGGGCTCATGTGTGCGGCCCGCCGCGTTCGCGCAGGGGCCGCCGGGGCCGGTGCGGTGGAGCGTCGCCGGGGGGTGCGGTGCGGTTCAGGCCCGGGCCGCGTTCGAGGGGGCATCGTCCGGTGACTCGACGAGGTCGTGATGGCCGCCGAGCAGGACATAGGCGAGGGTCGCGGCGGAGGCGGCGAGGAGCAGTGCGGCGACGACCGTCCCGCGGCGGTAGCGGTCGGGCGCCGGGGGGCGGCGGCGGGGTTCGGTGGTCATACCGTTCACGCTAGGGAGCCCGCGCGGGGCCGCCCAGGGGCCGTCCGGTCATCCGTGACGGCACAAGGTCCGGCCGGAAGCATGCACTTGGTCCCGGGGCGGAGGGACCAAGGTCCCTGGCGCGGAGGGACGAAGGGCCGGGAGCGAGGTCCGGGACTTCCGGCCGGCGAAGGGCCCGGGGAGCGGCTCCCCGGGCCCTCGGTGTGCGGGGGGGGCGGTCAGCCCAGTTCGCCCGCGGCCTTCTTGATGTTCGCGGCGAAGGCGCTCACCTCGCTGTAGACACCGGGCTTGCCGGGTCGTGCGCAGCCCTCGCCCCAGGAGACGATGCCGACCTGGAGCCACTGGCCGGCGTCGTCCTTGCGGAACATCGGGCCACCGGAGTCGCCCTGGCAGGTGTCGGTGCCGCCGGTGTCCAGCTTGCCGGCGCAGAGCTCGTCACCGGGGGTCAGCTGGTCGCCGTAGGCCTTCTGGCAGGCGGCGTCGTCGACGAACGGCACGGTCGCCTTGAGGAGGTAGCGCTGCTGTTCGCCGCCTTCCTTGTCGGCACCCCAGCCGGCGATGGTGAAGTCGCCGTTGTTGAGCTTGTCGTCCTCGGCGATCTTCAGTGTGGGCTGGTCTATCGGCTTGGCGAGCTTGATCAGCGCCCAGTCCTTGCCCTTGCCGTTGTAGCCGGGGGCCTGCAGGACCTTGGTGGAGTTGACCTTGACGGCGCCCTCGTCCTCCAGGTCGACGACGCCCGCGGTGGCGGTGATGGAGGTGTTGTCGCCGCTCCCGTCGACGCAGTGCGCCGCGGTGAGCACGATGTCCTTGGCGTAGAGGGCGCCGCCGCAGCCCATCGACAGCCGGACCATGAAGGGGAATTCACCCTGGTCGGCCTTGGTGCCGCCGACGACCTTGGTGTGGGATCCGGACGGTTCCGGTGCGGGCGCGGCGGAGGCCGAGCCGGGCTGGAGGCTGAAAGCGGCCAGGGCAATCGCGCCGACGGCAGTGCTTCTCTTGAGGTGCTTCCGGTAGCTGCGCAACGGGCTTCCTTTCGTGGGGGGTTGCACGTCAATGACGAGCCCATGCCAACACCGGAGCCGGACGTGGCCGTCGCACACCGCACGTGGAGGAGGACAGCACGCCGTAAGGCGTCCGGACCCAGTGGGGGATGAGTCCGTAGAGCGCACTGTGATTATGTGGAGTGGGCGATCAGAGTGACAAGGGTGCGCATCCGGCCAACTCCCGTACGCGCCACGCCCCGTACGGTTCATACCGGACTTTCCCGGCCCCCCGTACAGTGGCCGGGTGACCACGGGCGGCAGAGAGATCGAGCACGGATATCCCCACCTCGATACGGTGCGTTCGGCCGTCCACGCGCTGTTCAAACGCCTGTCGTACGACACGGTGAGCACCTTCGCCACCAGCGTGCTGCCGGTCGATGTGGCCTTCGACGAGACCGAGGATCTGCATCTGGGCGCGCAGCGGGTGGCCCGCGCCATGGTCCGGCAACTGCATCTGCCGGACGCGCGGGTGGTCCTCACCTTCCGCGAGATGGAGCATGCCGCGAATGTCGAACTCACCGCGGGGCCGGAGTACTTCATCGAGCTCAACGAGCGCTTCACCAAGCACCGCACGGACATCGGCGCCGCGCTGGCCCATGAGGTGATGCATGTCTATCTCCACCGCTTGGACCTGTCGTTCCCCGGCACCCGCGACAACGAGATCCTCACCGACACCGCCGCCGCCTATCTCGGCGCGGGCTGGCTGCTGCTGGACGCCTACCGCGAGCACGGCCCGTTCTCGCAGAAGCTGGGCTACCTGACGCCGGAGGAGTTCGGCTACGTCCTCGCCAAGCGGGCCCGGTTCTTCGGTGAGGACCCGGCGCCGTGGTTCACCAGCCCGCAGGCGTACGACGCGTACACGGCGGGCGCGGCACGGGCCCGCCAGGACCTGCGCCGGCCACCGCTCGCCGGCGCGGGGTGGGCCGCCCGGCTGCGCTACGCCAAGGACCGCCGGGCGGCGCAGGAACCGCGGCGCGCGGGCCGGCCGCCCGCCGCCGGTGAGGGCTATGCCTTCGAGGGCCCGTCGCCCCTGCGGGTGTCGTTCCCCTGCCCCGCCTGCCATCAGCGGATCCGGGTCCCGGTCCGCGGCCGGCTCCAGGCGCGCTGCGGACTGTGCAAGACGCTGCTGGACTGCGATACCTGACGGAGACCGAGGTGTTCCCGGGGCTCCCGGGGCTCCCGGGCCGTCCTAGACCCAGCCCTCCAGGCCCGCCATGAAGCCGTCGAAGTCATCGCGGTGGATGGTGTGTCCCGTGCGCGGCACCGTACGCACCTCGAAGCCCCGCTCGGTCAGTTCGGCCGCCGCCTGCTCGGAGAAGAGGAACCCCTCCCCCGCGAACTGCACCAGGGACGGGACGGCCGGCTTCTCGGGCGTGTGGTCCTGCAGATGGACGGCGGACAGTGCGAGGGCGGTCCCGGTGTCCCAGTCCGCGACGGTGGCCAGTTCAAGGTCGACATCGGCGTCGCACCAGCGCGGATTGAAGGTCCGCACCATCGCCCGGTCGGCCCCCTTGAACGCGACGAACAGGGCCGGGTCGACGGGCTGTCCGAGCCGGGCGAGCGACCAGGCCGGATCGCAGTACACCGCCCGCCGCGGCTGCAGCCGCTCCACCGCCAGGGACAGCGCCAGCCCGCCCAGGGAATGCCCGATGACGACCTCGGGGGCGGCGGGCAGGGTCTCCACGAGGTCCTCGGCGAACAGTTCGGCGCCGTACTCGCCGCGCGGGCTGCGGCCGTGGCCGCGCAGATCGACGGCGAGCACCCGATAGCCCCGGCCGGCGAGCGCCGGACCGACCCGGTGCCAGGTGCGGTGATCGGACATCAGGCCGTGGACCAGCACCGCCACGCGTTCACCGGCGCCCCATTCGTGGGTGTGCAGCTGCATGGCCCTGCCTTTCTTCGGTTCGCGCGCCCTTCGGTTCCCGCGTTCTCCGACTCCCGACGGTCCGGTCCCGTTCCCCGGGGCCGGTTCGCATCGGCCCGACGTTACACGTGTCAGTGGAGCCGGGGAGTGCGCTCCGCCCCGACCCGCCGGAAAATTCCGCTGTGCGAGGATGCCCGGCAGGATGACTGACCGAGCCGGCCCGCGGGCCACCCCAACACCCCCGACCAGTACGGCCGTTGCCCGGCTCGCCGGGGTCTCGCGCGCGACGGTCTCCTACGTGCTGAACGGGCAGGCCGCCGGGCGGGTCAGCGAGCGCACCCAGGCCAGGGTCCGGGCCGCCGCAGAGGAACTGGGGTATGTGCCGCACGCCGCCGCCCGCAGTCTGCGGGCCGGCCGGGGCAGCATCGTGCTGCTGGCCGCCCCCGCCGACGCGGCCGAGGCCTTCGGCCCCCTCTTCACCCGCTTCCTGGCCGGTTTCCAGACCGCGCTGCACCGTCTCGGCTACACCGGTGTGCTGCACGGTGCGCCCGCGAGCTCTCCCATGGCGGCCGCCCGCGCCTGGGCCGAGCTGCGGCCCGCCGCCGTACTGAACCTGCACGGGCCGCCGCTGGACGCGCCCGCCGTCGAGCTGCTGCGCCGCGCCGGCACCGCCGCGGTCCTCGTCCTCGGCCGGTCGGCGCCGCCCGGCGCCCACACTCTCCTCCTCGACCAGCGGGAGGCCGGGCTCCGGGCCGGTGCACACCTCCTGGCCCGCGGCCGCCGGCGGATCGGTGTGGTCCGGCCGGCCGAACCGGGGCCGGCGGACTGCGCGGAGCTCCGGCTGGCGGGCGTACGGGCCGCGGCCGCCGCGCACCCCGGCGCGCAGGTGCGCCCGCTCGACCTCGCCCGCACCGAGGAGTCCGCGGCGGGACTGGCCGCCGCCTGGCCGAAGCTGGGCCTGGACGCGGTGTTCGGGTTCAACGACGAGTACGCGATGCTGCTGATGCGCGCCCTCCAGGACGCCGGCCACACCGTCGGCGCCGACGGCCCGGACGGCCTCGCGGTGGTCGGCGCGGACGATCTGCTGCTGGCGCGGCTGCTGCGCCCCCGGCTGACCAGTGTCCGTACCGAGCTCACTCCCCCGGAGCGGATCGCCGGCCTGGTCGCCGACCTCCTCCTCGACCCTGCCGCCACACCCGGAACCCACCGGCTGGGCACCTTCCACGTCATGGCACGCGAGTCGGGCTGACGGCCGGCCGCGGGCGCCGCTACGGCTCCTTGCGCATCAGCGTGCACCTCGTCTCGTGCCGTCGCACCACCCCGTCCGGCCCCT
Source organism: Streptomyces sp. NPDC048637 (assembly GCF_040650675.1). Classification (NCBI taxonomy): domain Bacteria; kingdom Bacillati; phylum Actinomycetota; class Actinomycetes; order Kitasatosporales; family Streptomycetaceae; genus Streptomyces; species Streptomyces sp. NPDC048637. The sequence continues at coordinate 41,466 of NZ_JBEZHQ010000023.1, read as the reverse complement.
GCTCGTCCCAGGCCTCGGGCTGCCGCCCGTACGCCCGGAGGCCGTCCGGGGCCCTCATTGCCAGTCCTTCTCGGGTGTGGCCGCGGCCAGTACGTCCCGGGCGCCGGTGCGGAGCGGGGCGCCGTGCGGGACGCACACCGTGTCGACGTCGTCGAGGGCGGCGAGCCGCCGGAAGGAGGCGAGGGCCTCCTCCCGGGCGACGTTGAAGGGGCCGAGGACCGCCCGGGTGCCGTCGGGGGTGGCGCCGATGATGTCGCCGGGGAAGAGCAGCCGGCTCGCGGGGAGGTGCAGCGCGATCCCGCCGGGGGTGTGGCCGGGGACGTGCAGCACCCGCACCGGCTCCGGCCAGCCGTCGAGGGTGTCGCCGTCGTACAGTTCGACGTCGACCTCGACGGGGCGCAGCGGCGGGAGCCCGGCGGCCGCGAAATCGGCCATGATCCCTTCGTGCAGCGACTGCTCCGCGGGGCTGAGCACCGGCGCGGGTTCGGGTGCGGTGCCGCGGATGTACGGGGCGTCCAGGGCGCCGGCCAGTACGCGGGCGCCGGTGGCGGCGACCAGGTCGGCGGCGGAGCCCATGTGGTCCACGTGGGAGTGGGTGAGCACGATCTGCCGCAGCTGGTCCGGCCGGCCGCCGAGCCGGGCCAGCGCGCCGAGGACGGCGGGGGCCGAGCCGGGGATGCCGGTGTCGACCACGGCGTATCCGTCGTCGGGGAGGGCGACGAGGTACACATGCCCGACGGGGAAGGCGAGTTGCCAGACGGTGGGGGTGATCTCGGTGAGCGCATCCATGCCCCGGACGCTAACGGGCACCGCCCGGCGATCACCGGCTTTGCGCCGTGGGCGGATTGAGCGCAGAGCGGAAGGCGTCCGGAACCCGGCCGGAACCTGTCTTGCCCTCGGTGCGTCTCATCGCCGAACCAAGGAGGCATGTCATGCGAGGATCCCACCTCTCCCGCACCCGTACGCTCACCACCGTGCTCGCCCTGGCGGTATCCGGCACCGCCGTACTGTCCGGCTGCGGCCAGAAGCAGCAGACCGTGGGCAGCGCCCCGCCGCCGAAGAAGCCGGACGCCTTCGAGCAGCGGGCGGACCAGATCGTGCGGCAGTGGCCGAAGGTCTCCCCGGTCACCGGGCGGAAGCAGGCGCTGCTGCCGCTGGCCGGCGCGGACCGTCCCAAGGACACGGGAGTACGGGAGATCACCGTCACCGTCGGGCACAGCGCCTGCGATGTCCGCTTCGGTGCCCGCAGCCATGAGTCGAAGGACCTGGTGGTGATCACCGGCTGGGGCAAGCGGAAGAGCGCCAAGGGGATGTGCACCGAGCAGCTGGCCACCGACAAGGTGAAGGTGCAGCTCAAGAGCGCGCTGGGCGACCGCAAGGTCGTGGACGCGGCCACCGGCAAGGAGCTCCTCAAGAAGGGCTGACCGCCGGTCCGACGTGGCGGTCGGTTCGGTGCGCGGTCCGGCTTCGAGGGCACTCCACGCCCTAGGCTCGCCCCCATGAGCCCTTCCACCGCCACCAACACCCGTGTCGACCTGCCCGAGCTGCTGGAGTTCGTCCGCCCCCGTCACCGCGCGATCCTGCTCACCCGCCGTTCCGACGGCACCCCGCAGGGCTCGCCGCTGACCTGCGGGGTGGACGACTCCGGGCGGCTGGTGATGGCCACATACCCGGAGCGCGCCAAGGTCCGTAACGCCCGCCGGGTCTCCTCGGTCAGCGTCATCGTGCTGTCCGACGAGTGGAACGGTCCGTGGGTGCAGATCGACGGCGAGGCCGAGGTCATCGACACCCCGGACGCCATCGAGCCGCTCGTCGAGTACTACCGCAACATCGCCGGTGAGCACCCGGACTGGGACCAGTACCGGGAGGCGATGCGCAAGCAGGGCAAGTCGCTGATCCGGGTGACGCCGCTGCGCTGGGGGCCGGTCGCGACCGGCGGTTTCCCGGCCCGGCTCACGGAGGGCGGCGGCGCCTAAGGGGGTGTCTAGGGGTGCCTAGGGGGCGCCTCCCCGAGCACCGTGGGCCTGCGGCGCCCGCCACCGCCCACTCCCCCGTACCGGCCGGGCGGGCGTCAACAGGTGGTTCGGGTACCGCCGTTGACGTTCAGGGGAAGAGCGCCTCGTCGGGCAGTCCGAGCTGCGCCCGGAAGGCCGACCGGCCCGCCGCGGTGAGGGTGAGGATGCGGGTGGCGACGGCCTTGACGACCCAGTCGCGCTCCAGGGCGTGCCGGTAGAGCGCGGCACCGACCGCGCCGGAGAGATGCTGACGGCGCACCGTCCAGTCGAGGCAGGTGCGGACATGGGCCCGGTGGGCGGCCGGCGGAGCGGCGTCGGGGATGCCGAGCGCGGCGAGCCAGTCGGCGCCGGCGGCGGTCAGCACCAGGCCGTAGTCCCGTGCCAGCAGGCCGCGTTCGGTCATCGTCTCGGCGATGGCGACGCCGAGGGCGCCGGCGATGTGGTCGTAGCACGTCCGGGCATGGTGCAGGGCCCGGCGGTGGTTGGCCTCGGCCAGGGAGCGGATCGGGACCTGGCGGTAGGGGGCGAGACCGGCGAGGTTCTCCAGGGTCTCCGCGGTCTCCGGCCCGGCCAGCCGTACGTAACGCCGCCGCCCCTGGCGCTCCTCGGCGAGCAGTCCACCGGAGACCAGGAGGTTGAGGTGCTCGGTGGTGGTGGACGGCGCCACCGCGGCGTACTCGGCCAGTTCGCCCGCGGTCCAGGCGCCGCCGTCGAGCAGGGCCATACAGATCGCGGCACGGGTGCGGTCCGCGAGCAGCGCCGCGAGGGCGGCCAGATCGGGGGTCTCCGCGACGCTTTCCTGATCGGCGTCCCATCGTTTCATGTACACAGAGTAACCTCTGATAACATTTCGGTGAGCACCGAATCATCCGGCTTCTATCCTCGGCACCATGAAAGGCGCGCTGGAGAAAAGCAGTTCGGTCGCCCCGGCGCTGCTGTCCACGGAGAACGACGACGGGACATTTGTGCTGGTCGAGCTGCGCATCCGGTGGGAGCTCGGACCGGTCGTCAGCGTCTGGCTGCCGGCTCGCGGCCGGACCGCGCAGAATCTCGCGGTACGCCCGGACGTGGTCTTCAATCTGCCGCCGGACGGGACGGGGGCCGAGGAGGGGGCGAGCGGTATGCCGTACTCCACGGACGCGCCGTGGACGGAGCCGTCCGAGCTGGTCCGGCCGCCCCGACTGGTGCACTGTCCGGTGCAGTTGGAGGCGCGCCGGGTCGGCGAGCGGACGGTCACCGACGGCGCGTGGACGCAGATCGAGGCGCAGGTGCTGCGGGTGCATGCCGATCCGCGGTGGGTACTGCCGCTGGGCGACCGGCGGATCGACCTGGGGGCGTGGCATCCGCCGGTGCATGACTTCCGGCCGCCGGGCACTCCCCCGCCGCAGGCCGTGCCGGCGTCCGCGCGGGAGATGGCACGGCAGTTGGGGCGGCGCTTCCCCGCCGCACGCGGCGGCTCGTAGGGCGCCGTCCGCGGCGCACCGGGTCCGGCGGCACACACGCCGCGGCGCCTGTCCTCCGGTCGGGGGAGGAGGCAGGCGCCGCGGTTGTTCCGCACGACGTTGTACGGGACATCGGGGGACGGTCGGTCACACGGTCAGTGCCCGGTCCGTCGGCTTGATGGGAGCCGGCAGGGCGCTGACTCCGGTGAGGAAGCGGTCCACGCCCTTGGCCGCGGAACGGCCCTCGGCGATGGCCCACACGATCAGGGACTGGCCGCGGCCGGCGTCACCGGCGACATACACACCGGGGACGTTGGTGGCGAAGTCCGCGTCACGGGCGACATTGCCGCGCTCGTCGAGCTCCAGGCCGAACTGCTCGACCAGGCCGTTCTCCTGGTCGATGCCGGTGAAGCCCATCGCGAGGGTGACCAGCTGGGCCGGGATCTTCCGCTCGGTGCCGGGCTTCGGCGTCGGCCGGCCGTCCTTGAACTCCACCTCGGTCAGGTGCAGCCACTGGACATTGCCGTCCTCGTCGCCCTCGAAGTGGGTGGTGGAGACGGAGTAGACCCGCTCACCGCCCTCCTCGTGCGCGGAGGTGACCTTGTAGAGCATCGGGAAGGTCGGCCAGGGCTGGTTGGCGTTCCGCTCCTCGCCCGGCTGGGGCATGATCTCCAGCTGGGTGACGGAGGCCGCGCCCTGGCGGTGGGCGGTGCCGACGCAGTCCGCGCCGGTGTCGCCGCCGCCGATGACCACGACGTGCTTGCCCTCGGCGCTGATCGGGGCGACGGTCAGGTCGCCCTCCTGCACCTTGTTGGCGAGCGGGAGGTACTCCATCGCGAAGTGGATGCCGTTGAGCTCACGGCCGGGCACCGGCAGATCGCGGGAGGTGGTGGATCCGGCGGCGATGACGACGGCGTCGTAGCGCTTGCGCAGCTTCTTCGCGTCGAGGTCGCGGCCGATCTCCACCTCCGTACGGAACTTGGTGCCCTCCGCGCGCATCTGCTCGATGCGGCGGTTGATGTGGCGCTTCTCCATCTTGAACTCGGGGATGCCGTAGCGGAGGAGACCACCGATACGGTCCGCGCGCTCGTAGACGGCGACGGTGTGGCCGGCCCGGGTCAGCTGCTGGGCGGCGGCGAGTCCGGCCGGGCCGGAGCCGATGACGGCCACGGTCTTGCCGGAGAGGCGCTCGGGGGGCTGCGGGGTGACGTCCCCGTTGTCCCACGCCTTGTCGATGATGGAGACCTCGACGTTCTTGATGGTCACCGGCGGCTGGTTGATGCCCAGCACACAGGCGGCCTCACAGGGCGCGGGGCACAGGCGACCGGTGAACTCCGGGAAGTTGTTGGTCGCGTGCAGCCGCTCGCTGGCCTCGGTCCAGTCCTCGCGGTAGGCGTAGTCGTTCCACTCGGGGATGAGGTTCCCGAGCGGGCAGCCGTTGTGGCAGAACGGGATACCGCAGTCCATACAGCGCGACGCCTGCTTGCTGATGATCGGCAGCAGGGAGCCGGGCTGGTAGACCTCGTTCCAGTCCTTGACGCGCTCCTCGACGGGGCGGGTCTTGGCGATCTCGCGCTCGTGGTTCAGGAAGCCCTTGGGGTCAGCCATTGGTCGCCGCCTCCATCATCTTCTCGTGGGTCTCGGACTCGGAGAGCCCGGCCTGCTCAGCGGCGTCCTTGGCGACGAGCACTGCCTGGTACGTGGGCGGGATGACCTTGCTGAAGCGCGCGGCTGCGGCATCCCAGTCGGCGAGGAGCTTGGCGGCAACGGTGGAGCCGGTCTCCTCCTGGTGGCGGCGCACGACGTCGTGCAGCCACTGCTTGTCGGCGTCGTCCAGCGCGTGGACCGCGTCGACGAGCTCCTTGTTGACGTTGGCCTTGTCGAGGTCGATGACGTAGGCGAAGCCGCCGGACATACCGGCCGCGAAGTTACGGCCCGTCTCGCCCAGCACGACCGCGTTGCCGCCGGTCATGTACTCGCAGCCGTGGTCGCCGACGCCCTCGGAGACGACCGTGGCACCGGAGTTACGGACGCAGAAGCGTTCGCCGACCCGGCCGCGCAGGTACAGCTCGCCGCCGGTGGCGCCGTAGGCAAGGGTGTTGCCGGCGATGGTCGAGTACTCGGCGAGGTGGTCGGCGCCGCGGTCCGGGCGGACGATGACCCGGCCGCCCGACAGGCCCTTGCCGACGTAGTCGTTGGCGTCGCCCTCCAGGCGCAGCGTGATGCCGCGCGGCAGGAACGCGCCGAAGGACTGGCCGGCCGAGCCGGTGAAGGTGATGTCGATGGTGTCGTCGGGCAGGCCCGCGCCACCGAACTTCTTGGTGACCTCGTGGCCGAGCATGGTGCCGACGGTCCGGTTGATGTTCCGGATCGCGATCTGTGCCCGGACCGGCTGGGCGGCCTCGGCGGTGTCCGCGGCCAGCGCGTCGGCGGCGAGCTTGATCAGCTCGTTGTCGAGCGCCTTCTCCAGACCGTGGTCCTGCTCGATGACCTGGTGGCGGACGGCGCCCTCGGCCAGCTCGGGGACGTGCAGCAGCGGGGCCAGGTCCAGGCCCTGCGCCTTCCAGTGCTTCACCGCGCGGGAGGTGTTCAGCAGCTCGGCGTGGCCGATGGCCTCGTCGAGGGTGCGGAAGCCCAGCTCGGCGAGGAGCTCACGGACCTCTTCGGCGATGAACTGGAAGAAGTTGACGACGTACTCGGCCTTGCCGTTGAACCGCTCGCGCAGCGTCGGGTTCTGGGTGGCGATGCCGACCGGGCAGGTGTCCAGGTGGCAGACGCGCATCATGACGCAGCCGGAGACGACCAGCGGTGCGGTCGCGAAGCCGTACTCCTCGGCGCCCAGCAGGGCGGCGATGACGACATCGCGGCCGGTCTTGAGCTGGCCGTCGGTCTGCACCACGATCCGGTCACGCAGGCCGTTGAGCAGCAGCGTCTGCTGGGTCTCGGCCAGGCCCAGCTCCCAGGGACCGCCCGCGTGCTTGAGCGAGGTGAGCGGGGAGGCACCCGTACCGCCGTCGTGACCGGAGATCAGGACCACGTCCGCGTGCGCCTTGGAGACACCCGCGGCGACCGTGCCGACGCCGACCTCGGAGACCAGCTTCACGTGGATGCGGGCCTGCGGGTTGGCGTTCTTGAGGTCGTGGATCAGCTGAGCCAGGTCCTCGATGGAGTAGATGTCGTGGTGCGGCGGCGGGGAGATCAGGCCGACGCCCGGGGTGGAGTGCCGGGTCTTGGCGACCCACGGGTAGACCTTGTGGCCGGGCAGCTGGCCGCCCTCGCCGGGCTTGGCGCCCTGGGCCATCTTGATCTGGATGTCGTCGGAGTTGACGAGGTACTCGGACGTCACACCGAAGCGGCCGGAGGCGACCTGCTTGATGGAAGAGCGGCGCGCCGGGTCGTAGAGACGGTCGGGGTCCTCGCCGCCCTCACCGGTGTTGGACTTGCCGCCCAGCTGGTTCATGGCGATGGCGAGGGTCTCGTGCGCCTCCTGCGAGATGGAGCCGTACGACATGGCGCCGGTGGAGAAGCGCTTGACGATCTCGGACGCCGGCTCGACCTCCTCGATCGGGATCGAGGGGCGGTCGGCGGCGAAGGAGAACAGACCGCGCAGCGTCATCAGCCGCTCGGACTGCTCGTTCACCCGCTCGGTGTACTGCTTGAAGATGTCGTAGCGGCGCGAGCGGGTGGAGTGCTGGAGCCGGAAGACGGTGTCCGGGTCAAAGAGGTGCGGCTCGCCCTCGCGGCGCCACTGGTACTCGCCGCCGATGTCCAGCGCGCGGTGCGTGGCGGCGATGCCGGAGGCCGGGTAGGCCTTGGCGTGCCGGGCCGCGACCTCCTTGGCGATGATGTCCAGGCCGGCGCCGCCGATCTTGGTGGCGGTGCCGTGGAAGTACTTCTCGACGAACTCCTCGTCCAGGCCGACGGCCTCGAAGACCTGCGCGCCGCGGTAGGAGGCGACGGTCGAGATGCCCATCTTGGACATGACCTTCAGGACGCCCTTGCCGAGCGCCTTGATGAGGTTCTTGATGGCGGCCTCGGCCTCGATGCCGGGCAGGAAGGTGCCGGCGCGGACGAGGTCCTCGACCGACTCCATGGCCAGGTACGGGTTGACGGCCGCGGCGCCGAAGCCGATGAGCAGCGCGACATGGTGCACCTCGCGCACATCGCCGGCCTCGACGAGCAGACCGACCTGGGTGCGCTCCTTGGTGCCGATGAGGTGGTGGTGGACCGCGGCGGTGAGCAGCAGCGACGGGATCGGCGCGTGCTCGGCGTCCGAGTGCCGGTCGGACAGCACGATCAGCCGGGCGCCGTCGTCGATGGCGGCGTCCGCCTCGGCGCAGATCTCCTCGATCCGGGCGGCCAGCGACTCGCCGCCGCCGGAGACCCGGTAGAGGCCGGAGAGGGTCACGGCCTTCATGCCGGGCATGTCGCCGTCGGCGTTGATGTGCACGAGCTTGGCCAGCTCGTCGTTGTCGATGACCGGGAAGGGCAGGGTCACGCTGCGGCAGGAGGACGGGGTCGGCTCCAGGAGGTTGCCCTGGGGGCCGAGGGAGGAGATCAGCGAGGTGACGAGCTCCTCGCGGATGGCGTCCAGCGGCGGGTTGGTGACCTGCGCGAAGAGCTGGGTGAAGTAGTCGAAGAGCAGCCGGGGGCGCTCGGAGAGCGCGGCGATCGGCGAGTCGGTGCCCATCGAGCCGATGGGCTCGGCGCCGGCCTTGGCCATCGGGGCGAGGATGACGCGCAGCTCTTCCTCGGTGTAGCCGAAGGTCTGCTGGCGGCGGGTGACCGAGGCGTGGGTGTGCACGATGTGCTCACGCTCGGGCAGGTCCGCGAGCTCGATCAGACCGGAGTCCAGCCACTCCTGGTAGGGCTGCTCGGCGGCGAGCTGTGCCTTGATCTCGTCGTCCTCGATGATGCGGCCCTCGGCGGTGTCCACGAGGAACATCCGGCCGGGCTGCAGACGGCCCTTGCGGACGACCTTGGCGGGGTCGATGTCCAGGACGCCGACCTCGGAGGAGAGCACGACCAGGCCGTCGTCGGTGACCCAGTAGCGGCCGGGGCGCAGACCGTTGCGGTCGAGGACCGCGCCGACCTGGACGCCGTCGGTGAAGGTGACACAGGCCGGGCCGTCCCAGGGCTCCATCATCGTGGAGTGGTACTGGTAGAAGGCGCGCCGGGCCGGGTCCATGGAGGGGGAGTTCTCCCACGCCTCGGGGACCATCATCAGCACGGAGTGCGGCAGCGAGCGGCCGCCGAGGTGGAGCAGCTCCAGGACCTCGTCGAAGGAGGCGGAGTCGGAGGCGTCCGGGGTGCAGACCGGGAACAGCCGCTCCAGATTCTCGGCGTTCTCCTTGCCGAAGAGCTTGGTGGCCAGCTGCGACTCGCGGGCGCGCATCCAGTTGCGGTTGCCCTTGACCGTGTTGATCTCGCCGTTGTGCGCGACGAAGCGGTACGGGTGGGCCAGCGGCCAGCTCGGGAAGGTGTTGGTGGAGAACCGCGAGTGGACCAGCGCGACGGCGGTGGCGAAGCGGCGGTCGGACAGGTCCGGGAAGAACGGCTCCAGCTGCCCGGTGGTCAGCATGCCCTTGTACACCATCGTGCGGGCGGACAGCGAGGGGAAGTAGACCCCGGCCTCCCGCTCGGCGCGCTTGCGCAGCGCGAAGGCCTTGCGGTCGAGCGCGAGGCCGGTGTTCACGCCGTCGCTCACGAAGATCTGGGAGAAGGCCGGCATGGTGGCGCGGGCGCCGTTGCCGAGCAGCTGCGGGGCGACCGGGACGACCCGCCAGCCGATGACGTCCAGGCCCTCTTCAGCGGCGATCGTCTCGATGCGCGAGACGGCGTCGGCCGCTTCCTGGGCCTCGGACGGGAGGAAGGCGATGCCGACGGCGTAGGCGCCGGCCTCGGGGAGCTCGAAAGTGACGTTTTCGCGAAGGAACGCGTCCGGCACCTGGAGCAGGATGCCGGCGCCGTCGCCCGAGTCGGGCTCGGAGCCGGTGGCACCGCGGTGCTCCAGATTCGTCAGGACGGTGAGCGCCTGCTCGACCAGTGCGTGGCTGGCCTCGCCGGTGAGGGTGGCCACAAAGCCGACGCCACAGGCGTCGTGCTCATTGCGGGGGTCGTACATCCCCTGCTGGGCGGGGCGGCCGTCCATGGGCGACCAGGCGGCGGCGTCGCTGCTGCTGGTGGTCGCGGAGTGCGTGGACGCAAAACGCATCGGCTCTCCCAACGTCGTAGTGGCAATCGGGGTACCTCCCAGGCCCTTTAGGCCTGGGGGAATTGCCGAGGGACGACGTTGGCCCTCCGCGAAATTTCGTGCAGGTTACAGGATGGCTCCCTTCTCAAAAAGCGAAAAGGGGCTTCCAGCATGCGGACACCGCAACTGCGGTGAGTCAGTACGCGGACGGAAACGGGGCCGTCCCACAAGGCGGCGTTCGGCGAGCGACATTGCCCGCGACGCCTGGGCCTTATGCCCGGCCGTCAACAAAACGAAACCGCTGGGTAACGCTGAAATTATGCAGTCACCCGTATGACACATCAGCCTACGACGATTCCGAACAGTGCTCCCAGGACGTACGTCACACCCGCGGCGGCGCCACCGAGGGCGAGTTGGCGCAGCCCGCTGAACCACCAGGAGCGCGCCGTCACCCGCGCCACCACCGCCCCGCAGGCAAACAGCCCGACCAGCGCGAGCAGCACCGCGGGCCAGATCGCGGACGCCCCCAGCAGATAAGGAAGGACAGGCATCAGCGCGCCCAGCGCAAACGATCCGAAGGAGGAGATCGCGGCGACGGCGGGCGAAGGAAGGTCGGACGGGTCGATGCCCAATTCCTCGCGGGCATGGATCTCCAGGGCCTGCTCCGGATCCCGGGACAGCTGTTCCGCGACCTGCCGGGCGAGCACCGGCTCGACCCCGCGCGACGCGTAGAGGGCCGCGAGCTCCTCCAGCTCGTCCTTCGGGTGCTTGCGCAGTTCGGACCGCTCGACATCCAGCTCGGCCTGCACCAGCTCACGCTGCGAGGCGACCGAGGTGTACTCCCCCGCCGCCATCGAGAAGGCGCCGGCGGCCAGGCCCGCGAGGCCGGTGATGATGATCGCCTGCTGTGGCAGCGCACCGCCGGCGGCACCCGTCATCAGGGCGACGTTCGAGACCAGCCCATCCATCGCGCCGAAGACGGCGGGGCGCAGCCAGCCACCGTTCACATCGCGGTGGGTGTGGTTGTCGCGGTGGGCCACATGCGTCGGCGCCGCGGCATCCATGATCTCCATGACGGACATATCGGTACCTACTCCCTGCAAGCGAGGTGTGGGCCGATGGCGGCACTTCCCCCTCCAACGCTTCGAAGTTATGCGGGGAGCACCCTCCGCCGCTAGCAAGGAAGGCCGAACTTACCGCGCTGACCTGCGGTTTTTCCGCGATGCCGGCGATGAGATCCGGGTCACACACCGTTGCGGGTGCGGCCGGCCGCACCGCTCCGGGGCCGTCCGAGGGAGTCGACCGGGTGACCCTGCCGCCCGGGACAGGAGAGCCGGGCCGTCGCGTGGCACGGATACAGCGCAGCGGTCCGAAGCCGGGCGGCGCCCCGCAGTCCCCGGGCGGCGGTCCGGCCCGTACGACAGAACGGCACGCACCATGAGCGCAGCGCACCCTCCGCCCGCGGATCCGGCCGGGCCCGGCGCGGGCGACGCCCTCCGCGACCGGGCCCGCGGCGCGCTGCTCGGGCTCGCCGTCGGTGATGCGCTCGGTGCCCCCGCGGAGAACATGAAGCCCTCGCAGATCCGCCGCCGCTGGGGCCGGATCGAGGGCTATGTCGAGGACGACCCGGCCGGCACCGACGACACCGAGTACGCCATCTTCTCGGGGCTGCTGCTCGCCGCACACGGCTCGGCGCTGACCGTCGCCCATGTCGAGGCCGCCTGGCACCAGTGGATCGCCGACCGCGACGAGGGGCCGTTCCGCGGTGCGGGCTTCAGCGAGCGCGGCACCCTGGAGAACCTGCGCCGGGGCCTGGCCGCGCCCATCTCCGCCCAGCACCGGCACGCCTGGAGCGACGGGCTGGCGATGCGCGCCGCGCCGTTCGGGGTGTTCGCCGCCGGACGGCCCGCCGAGGCCGCCCGGCTGGTCGCCATCGACGGCACGGTCAGCCACGACGGCGAGGGGATCTACGGCGGCCGGGCAGTGGCCGCCGGTGTCGCCACCGCCATGGTCGCCTCCTCCACCGACGCGGTGATCGCCGCCGCGCTGTCCGTCGTACCGGAGGACTCCTGGACCGCCCGCTCGCTGCGCCGGGCGGTCGGCGCCGCCCAGCGCTCCCGCCACGACCCGGGCATCACCCGGCTCGGCACCGAGCGCGCGGTGCGCTCCGCCGTCGTGGTCGGCGGCTACCCCTGGACGGACCTGGCGCCGGAGGCGGTCGGCCTGGCCTTCGGCGCGTTCGAGGCGGCCCGCGGCGACTTCTCCGCCTCGGTGCTGACCGCGGTCAACATGGGGCGCGACGCCGACACCACAGCCGCCGTCGCCGGGGCACTGGCCGGTGCGCTGTGCGGCGCCGCCGCGATCCCCGAGGCCTGGACCGCCGCCATCGGCCCGGCGCGCGGCAGCTGTCTGCCGTCGATGGCGGGCTATCACGTGCTGGACATCGCCGAGCTGCTGACCTCGCCGGGGGCGGATCCGCGGGCGGGTGCCGCGGCGGGGCCCGGCGCCGGGGCGGGCGTCAAGGCCGTGGTGGGCGCCCGATGAACGGCCGGGAAGCAGTGGGGATCGCCGCCGGCGCCCGCAGCCGTATCGAGGGGCTGCTGCTCGGGGTGGCCGCGGGGGACGCCGCTGGGTGGCCGGCGGCCCGGCACCGGGCGGCGCGGATGCCGGAGTGGACCCGGCGGCTGACCCGTGAGCTGGACACCTTCGCCGAGCAGAACGCGACCACCACGCTGCCCGTGCCGATCGCCCTCAACCAGCCGCCCGAACCCCTGCGGCTGGGGCCCTCCGACGACGCCGAATGGGCGGCCTTCACCGCCGAATCGGTGCTCACCGCGGCCGGCGCCCCGCTCAGCGACCTGGGCCTGGACCGCCGGATGCGGGCCGCCATCGATCTCGCCTGGAACGCGCTGGCCAACGAGGTCGCCGCGGCCGCCGACCGGGCGCCCGAGGTCGAGTCCGCCGTACTGCCGCTGCGCGCCCGGATCTCCGTACGTGCCGGGCTCGGCAACCTCGCCGCCGGGCTGCGGCCGCCCGCCACCGGCCACGACAACCCGCACTACTTCGACGACGCGGCCTGCGTACGCGCCGCCGTCCTGGCCGTGGTGCACCCGGGCGAGCCGTCCGCCGCGGCCGCGCTGGCCGAGTACGACGCGCGCTACACCCAGGACGGCGACGGGGTGCACGGTGCGCGGGCGATGGCCGCCGCGGTCGCCGCCGCGCTCGGCGGCACGCCGGCCGACGGCTGTGTGGAGGCGGCGCTGGACCAGCTCCCCGAGGGCACCGAGATCCGCCGCAACGCCCTGCACGCGGTCCGTCTCGCCCGGTCCTTCGCCACGGCCGGTCCCGGCCGGTCCGGCCGCCCCGGCACCGCCTTCGCCCTGGTGCCCGTGCTGGAGCACGAGATCGTCGACCACGTCTACAGCTACGGCATCGCCGCGGCCGAGACCGTCCCGGTGGCGCTGGCACTGGCCCTCGCGACGGACGGGCTGGTCGGCGAGGCGGTACCGGCCGCCGCCTGTCTCTCCCGGGTCGCCGACTCCGCACCGGCCCTCGCCGGGGCGCTGACCGGTGCGCTCGGCGGCGCGCACGCCCTGCCCCGCACCTGGCGAGACGCCTGCCGGGTGCTGTCCGGCTGTGCGCTGCCACGGCTGGCCGGCACGGATCTGGTCGAGCTGGCCGGGCTGCTCGCCCGTACGGAGCTGACCGCGCCCGAAGCCGCCGCGGCTCCCCCGCCAGCCCGTCCGGAAGCCGTCCCGGGCGCCCTTCTGGCTCCCGCCCCCTCCCCCACCGTGGAAGGACTCACCCGCACATGACCTACGCAAGCGAGCAGACACCGGCCGCGGCGCACGTCCCCGACGCGCCGGCCACCCGGATCCTGCCGGTCACCCCCGTCACCGCGGTCGCGCACCCGTCACCCGTGAATCCGGTGCCCCCCGTCGCCCCCGTCCCGCCGTCCCTGGAGGACCGGGCCACCGGCGCGCTGGTCGGCGCCGCCGTCGGTGATGCGCTCGGCGGGCCGGTGGAGGGCCGGACACCGGAGGAGATCGTGAAGCGGCACGGCGGCCGGGTCGCGGGCATCGTCGGCCCGTTCCACGACGACTGGCGCACCGCCCGCCCGCTCGCGCCGTACCACAAGGGCGACGGCCATGTCACCGACGACACCCTGATGACCCATGCGCTGGTGCGGGTCTACGAGGCGGTACGCGACCACCTCGACGCCTATGACATCGCCGACCACCTGGTACCGGATCTGATCGGTACCCCGCGCTGGATCCCGGAGCTGGAGGCCGAGGCGCTGCCGGTGCAGCGGATCTTCCTCGCCGAGAAGTGGATCGTGGCGCGGCTGCACTACGGGCACGCGGACCCGCGCGAGGCCGGAGTCGGCAACATCGTCAACTGTGGTGCGGCGATGTACATGGCGCCGGCCGGCATCGTCAACGCCGGCAATCCGGACCGGGCCTACGCCGAGGCGCTGGACATCGCCGGTGCCCATCAGTCCTCGTACGGGCGGGAGGCGGCGGGGGTGTTCGCCGCGGCCGTGGCCGCCGCGTTCGTCCCGGACGCCACCCCGTCCTCGGTCGTCGTCCAGGCACTGCGGCTCGCCAAGGACGGCACCCGGGCCGCGATCGAGGCGGTCTGTGAGGCCGCTTCCTCGGTCACCGATCCCGAATCGGCGCTGGTGCCGCTGCGCGCGGCCGTCGCCCCCTTCGACACGGTGGGTCCGGACTACCGCAACCCGTCGCTCGGCGCCCGGCGCCCCTCCCGGCTGCACGCCATCGAGGAACTCCCCATCGCCCTCGGCATGTTGCTGATCGGTGGCGGCGACTTCCGGTCCACGGTCCTCAGCTCGGTCAACTACGGCCGCGACTGCGACTCGATCGCCACGATGAGCGGTGCGCTGGTCGGCGCCCTGCGCGGCGCGGAGGCGGTGCCGGCCGAGTGGAGCACGGAGGTCGCCCGCGCCAGCCGCCTCGATCTGCAGGCGCCCGGGGCCGCGCTGGCCGCCGTCGCGCGCGAGATCTTCACCCGCGACCGGGCCCGCGCCCGCACCCATGAGCAGGCCTTCACCGCGATCTCGGCGATCCCGGCGATGGCGGAGGCGGTCGGACCGTGACGGCCACGGCCACGGCGCCCGCCCGGCCCGCTCCCCCGGCACCGCTCCGGGTGACCTGGGTCCAGCCCGAGGATCTGCTCGGGCATGAGCTGCGGCAGGCGGCGGAGGACGGCCGGGACGCCGCCGGCATCGCGCGGCGGTGGCAAGCGGCGGGCGGTACGGCGGCGCCGGGCCGGGCGGGCGCCTCCCCCGGCCCGGCCGGTCCGGCCCTGCGGGCGCTCGCCGGGACGCTGCTCGATGAACTCGCCCTGCTGCCCTGCCCGTCGGAGGCCGACGAACCCACCGGGCTGACGGCGATTCAGCAGGAGTGGGAGCCATGGCCCGTGGACGGCGGGCCGCGGCCGGACGGCGGGGTGCCGGCCGCCCGTCTGGAGGCCGCCTGGCTCGGGCGGGCGGCCGGCTGTCTGCTCGGCAAGCCGGTCGAGAAACTGCCGCTCAGCGGGGTCAGAGCGCTCGCCCGCTCGACCGGGAACTGGCCGCTGGCCGGATACTTCACCGAGGCCGGACTCGACCCGGCGGTGGCCGCACGCCACCCGTGGAACCGCCGCAGCCGCGCCACCTCGCTCGCCGAGAACATCGACGGTATGCCCGAGGACGACGACCTCGACCACCCGCTGCTCGGCCTGCTCCTCCTCGAACGCCACGGACCCGGCTTCGCCACGGCCGATGTGGCGCGGCTGTGGCTGGACGAGCTGCCGGCCGGCCGGACCTTCACCGCCGAGCGCCTGGCGTACCGCAACCTCCTGGACGGCATCGAGCCGCCGCACACCGCGCGGCACCGCAACCCCTTCCGGGAGTGGATCGGCGCGCAGATCCGCGCCGACATCCACGGCTGGACCCACCCCGGCGACCCGGCCGCCGCCGCGGCCCAGGTCTGGCGGGACGCCACGCTCAGCCATACCGCGAACGGGGTGTACGGCGCGATGTTCGTGGCGGCCGCGCTCGCCGCGGCGGCCGGCGGCAGCACCGATGTGCACGGCGCGCTGCGGGCCGGGCTGGCCGTGATCCCCGCGCGGTCCCGGTTCGCGCGGGCCGTCCGCCGCGGTATCGCGATGGCGCACGACGAGCCCACCGGCACCCCGGCTGCCTTCGCCACCGTCGTCGACCGGCTGCATACCGCGTACGGGCACCACCACTGGGTGCACGCCGTCCCGAACGCGGCGCTGCTGGCCGCCGCGCTCACCCACGCCGACGGTGACTTCACCGGCTCCATCTGCCGTGCGGTGTCGGGTGGTTGGGACACCGACTCGAACGGCGCCACCGCCGGTTCACTGGCCGGACTGCTCGCCGGCTCGCCCGCCGCGCTGCCCGCCCGCTGGACGGCACCGCTGCGCAACCGGCTGGCCACCGGCGTCCGCGGGCTGGACGGCATCGGCTTCGACGCCCTCGCGGCACGCACCGCCGCGCTGGTCGTGCCCGGTACCCCCGCCGACCGAACGAAGGCTCCCGCACCATGACCGATCCGTCCCTGTCCGGGGTGCCCCGGCCCGCCGCCGGTGACCACACCGCCCCCGAGTCCCCCGCCCCCGGTCCGCTCGCCGGGCTGCGGGTGCTCGATCTCGCCACCCTGTTCGCCGGTCCGCTCGCCGCCACCCTGCTGGGGGACTTCGGCGCCGAGGTGATCAAGGTCGAGCATCCGCACCGGCCCGACCCGTCGCGCGGCCACGGGCCCGCCAAGGACGGCGTCGGACTGTGGTGGAAGCTGCTGGGCCGCAACAAGAGGACCATGACGCTGGATCTGTCCCACCCGGGCGGCCGGGACGTGCTGCTGCGGCTCGCCGCCGGAGCGGACGTCATCGTGGAGAACTTCCGGCCCGGGACCCTGGAGAGATGGGGCCTGGGCTGGGACGAGCTGTCCGCCGTCAACCCGCGCCTGGTGCTGGCGCGGGTCACCGGCTTCGGGCAGTTCGGCCCGTACGCCCGGCGCCCCGGGTTCGGCACCCTCGCCGAGGCGATGAGCGGCTTCGCCGCGATCACCGGTGAGCCGGACGGGCCGCCGACCCTCCCGCCGTTCGGTCTCGCCGACGCGATCGCCGCGCTGACCACGTCGTACGCCGTGCTGGCCGCGCTGCGCGGACGGGAGGCCACCGGCCGCGGCCAGGTCATCGACCTGGCACTGATCGAACCGATCCTGACGGCCCTCGGTCCGCAGCCGCTCTGGTACGACCAGCTCGGCCATGTCCAGCCGCGGACCGGCAACCGCTCCCCGAGCGTCGCCCCGCGCAACACCTACCGCACCGCCGACGGCTCCTGGGTGGCCGTCTCCACCTCGACCGAGTCGATCGCCGGGCGGGTGATGCGGCTGGTCGGCCGGCCCGAGGTGATCGACGAGCCCTGGTTCGCGACCGGCGCGGGGCGGGCCCGGCACGCCGATGAGCTGGATGCCGCGGTCGGCGACTGGATCGCCCGGCACGACCGGGCCGAGGTGCTGGCCGCCTTCGAGAAGGCCGAGGCGGCCGTGGCACCCCTCTACGACATCCGTGAGGTGATGACGGACCCGCAGTACGCGGCACTGGGAACGATCACCGAGGTCCCGGACGCCGAGCTCGGCACGGTCCGGATGCAGAACGTCCTCTTCCGGCTCTCCGAGACACCGGGCGGCATCCGGTGGGCGGGCCGCCCGCACGGCGCGGACACGGACGAGGTGCTGGCCGGGCTCGGACTGTCCGGCGCGGAGATCGACGGGCTGCGCGCGGCGGGCGCGCTGTGAGTCCGGCCCCGCCCACACTCCGGCAGGCCCCCGCTCCCACCCCGCTGACCTGGCTCTATGTGCCCGGGGACCGCCCGGAGACGGTCGCCAAGGCGCTCGGCTGCGGGGCCGATGTGGTCGTGGTCGATCTGGAGGACGCGGTCGCCCCGGACCGCAAGGACCATGCGCTGCGGGCCACCGCCGAGCTGCTGAGCGCCCCGGTGCCGGTTCCGGTCCATGTCCGGGTCAACGCGCTGGACGGCCCGCTCGCCGAGCACGAGATCCGCACCCTCGCCGCGCTGCCGGGCCTGGCCGGTCTCCGGCTGCCCAAGGTGCAGAGCCCGGCCGATGTCCACCGCGCCGCCGGCTGGGCGACGACGGCCGCGGAGCCGGTACCCGAGAACGTGCCGTACGCCGCGGAGGGCCCCGTACCACCGGCCGGGCGCGCCCGCGCGGGGCATCTCGCCCCGGCGGCCGGTACACCCCCCGGCACCACCGCCACCCTCGCCCCCGCGGCCCCGCCCGCCGCGAGCGCCCTGCCCGCCACCCCGGCCCTGCACGCGCTGCTCGAATCCGCGCTGGGCATCGAGCACGCCTTCGCCATCGCCACCGCGCATCCGGCGCTGTGCGGGATCGCGCTCGGCGAGGCCGATCTGTGCGGGGAGCTGGGGGTGCGGGACGACACGGGGCTGGCCTGGCCGCGCAGCCGGGCCGTGGTCGCCGCCCGCGCGGCCGGTCTGGCCCCGCCGCCGCAGTCGGTCCACCCGGATGTGCACGATCTCGACGGGCTGGCCCGGTCCTGCGCCCGGGGCCGGGCGCTGGGGTTCCTGGGCCGGGCGGCGATCCACCCCCGCCAGCTCCCGGTCATCGAAGCGGCGTATCTCCCCTCGGCACAGGAGATCGCGGCGGCACAGGAGATCGTGCGGGCCGCCGCCGCGGAGGGCGGGGCGCTGGCGCTGCCGGACGGCCGGTTCGTGGATGCGGCGGTGGTCGCGGGCGCCCGGCGGGTGCTGGATCTGGCCGGGCGCCGGCGCTGACCGCCCGGCCGCCGCGTCCGGACAGCACAGCGCCGGGCGGACCCGGTGTCCCGGATCCGCCCGGCGCGTTCGGCAGCCGGTGGCCGCCTAAGACTTCTTGGTGCTGCCGCTGCCGGCGGGCTTGGCCTCCGCGGCGGGTTCGTCCACCGCGTCCTCGGACTTCGTGTCGCCGGGCTCGTCCTGCGCGGACTCCTCGGCCTCATCGGCCTTGTCGGCCTTGTCGGCGCCGGACTCCGCCGTGCCGTCGTCGGCCGCCGGCTTCGCCGCGGGCTTCTCGACCGAGACCTTGCCCTCCTCGGCGCCGTCACCGCCCGTGCCGCTCTCGGCGGTTTCGCCGTCCGCGCCCTCCGCGGGCTGCGCCCCCGGTTCGACGACGGCTTCCCGGCCGGGTGCCTTCTTGGCGGAGACCACGAAGTAGGCGACGGCCAGGACGAGGACGATCAGCGCGACCCAGACGTTCAGCCGCAGGCCCAGGATGTGGTGCGCCTCGTCGACCCGCATGTACTCGATCCAGGCGCGGCCCGCGCAGTACGCGGCGACATACAGGGCGAAGGCCCGCCCGTGGCCGAGCCGGAAGCGCTTGTCGGCCCAGATCACCAGCGCCGCGACGCCGATGCACCACAGGCACTCGTAGAGGAAGGTCGGGTGGTAGGTGCCGCCGACGCGTCCGATGGCGGGGTCGGAGCTGATCTCCAGCGCCCACGGCACGTCGGTCCGCTTGCCGTACAGCTCCTGGTTGAACCAGTTGCCCCAGCGGCCGATCGCCTGCCCGAGGGCGAGACCTGGCGCCAGCGCGTCGGCGTACGCGGGGAGCGGGATGCCGCGCCGGCGGCAGCCGATCCAGGCGCCGACCGCGCCGAGCGCCACCGCGCCCCAGATACCGAGGCCGCCCTCCCACACCTTGAAGGCGTCGAGCGGATGGCCGTTGGGGCCGAAGTACGGCTCGTACGTCGTGACGACGTGGTAGAGGCGGCCGCCGACCAGCCCGAAGGGCACGGCCCATACGGCGATGTCCGCGACGGTTCCGGAGCGGCCACCGCGCTGCACCCAGCGCTTGTTGCCGAGCCAGACGCCGACGAAGACTCCGATGATGATGCAGAACGCGTAGCCGCGCAGCGGGATCGGGCCGAGATGTACGACGCCGACCGACGGGCTGGGAATGAATGCGAGGTCCATGGCAGGGACGACGCTACCGCGCCGGGCGGGGTCGGCGACAACCCGGCCCGGCTACGGCTGCGTAACGACCCCGTCCTCGCGCCGTGACGCTGTGTGTCCGCAGCAGCCACGGCCCCCGTGGGCCCGCCGTCTAGGGCGAGGGCGCGGCGTTCCTGCCGGTCACCTCTCCCTGCGGTGCGGCGTTCTTGCCCGTCAGGTCTCCCTGCGGTGCGGCGTTCTTGCCCGTCAGGTCTCCCTGCGGTGCGGCGTTCTTGCCCGTCAGGTCTCCCTGCGGTGCGGCGCTCCTTCCGGGGTGCCTGCCCTGGGGCGAGGCGCCCGTGTGTGGTGCGGCGCTCTTCTTGCCCGGCTGCTTGGCCTTGTGGGCGTCCAGCACCATCCTCTTGAGGTCCGCGGGGCTGAACTGGCCGCCCTTCTCCTTCGAGAGGTCCTTGCCGTTGAGCAGGACGGTCGGGGTGCCGCGGTATCCGGAGGTGGCGAAGGAGTCGTTGGACTTCTGCACGAAGCGGTCGTACGTGCCGTCGTTGACGCACTTGGTGAAGGCGGGGGTCACCAACCCCTTGACCTTGCCGGCCAGTTGGAGGAGGTACTGCTTGTCGGCGAACTTGTCCTGCGGCTCGGGCGGCTGGTGGGAGTAGAGGACGTCGTGGTACGCGCGGAACTTCCCGGCATCCTGCGCGCACAGGGCGGCATTGGCGGCGTTGCGGGATCCCTGGCCGCCGGCGTTGCCGTCGATGATGGTCACGAGGTGGTACTCGCTCTTGAGCTTGCCGGAGTCCTCCAGCTCATGGATGACCGGGCGGAAGCCGGTCTCGAACTGCCGGCAGGCGGGGCAGCGGAAGTCCTCCCACACCGTGAGTGTGGACGGGGCGCCGGGCGTGCCCACCGGGACGGCGGGTCTGCCGCCGCCGCGGGCCTGCTTCGGTACGGCGACCTCGTTGTCGTTGGCGGCGGGTTCCCCGGAGTTCGACGATGCCCAGACGGCGATGCCGCCGGCGACCGCCAGCACCACCACCACCGCCCCCGCGACGATCGCCTGGCGGCCGCGCCGGGCGCGCGCCTTCTCCTTCTCCCGCTGTTCCTGCAGTCGCTCGCGGGCGCTTTTCTTACCCTCATGGTTCTTCTGGCTCACGCCCCTGGACAACGAGGCGGAGGGGTGTCGCCGCACCCCTCCGCACCGATGTTCGCCCTATCGGGGGACAGCGGCCGGGCCGGTGTCCCGCACGGCCAGGCCGCGTGCACCGCCCCTAGGAGTGCTTGCGCACGCCCTCGGCCAGCTCGCCCGCCAGGGCGCGGACCCCGGCGAGACCGGCCGTCAGGTCGCCGTCCGCCGCCAGCAGCAGCTTGACGAACGCCGAGCCGACGATCACCCCGTCCGCGAACCGGGCCACCTCGGCGGCCTGTTCGGCGTTGGAGACCCCGAGGCCGACGCAGACCGGCAGCCCGGTGGTGGCCTTGGTGCGCCGCACCAGGTCCTGCGCCTGCTCGCCCACGGACTCACGGGTGCCCGTGACGCCCATCAGCGAGGCGGCGTACACAAAGCCGGAGCCGGCCGTCGTGATCTCGGCGAGCCGGGCGTCCTTGCTGCTGGGGGCGACGACGAAGACGGTGGCGAGGCCGTGCTTGTCGGCGTGCTCCCGCCAGGTCGCGGACTCCTGGACGGGCAGGTCGGGCAGGATGCAGCCCGCGCCGCCCGCCTCGGCGAGCTCGGCGGTGAAGCGCTCGATGCCGTAGCGGTCGATCGGGTTCCAGTAGGTCATCACGAGCACCGGCTTGCCGGTGGCCGCGTGTGCCTCGCGCACGGTCCGCATGACGTCGGCGATCTTCACCCCGCCCCGCAGGGCGATGTCGTCGGCGGTCTGGATGACCGGGCCGTCGAGGACCGGGTCGCTGTGCGGCAGCCCGACCTCCACGACGTCCGCGCCGCCGTCGAAGACGGCCTTGGCCGCCTCGATGCCCCCGTCGACGGTCGGGAACCCGGCTGGCAGGTAGGCGATGAGCGCGGACCGGCCCTCGGCCTTCGCGGCGGCGAGGGTGTCACTCAACAGCTTGATGTTCCCGCTCACTTGACGTCCCCCTCGATCTCCGCGTCCTTGGTGCCGGCGTCCGCCTCGACGGCGGCGTCCGCGTCGTAGAGGCCGAAGTAGCGGGCGGCGGTGTCCATGTCCTTGTCGCCGCGCCCGGACAGGTTGACGACGATCAGCCCGTCCGGGCCGAGCTCCTTGCCGACCTCCAGGGCACCGGCGAGCGCGTGGGCGCTCTCGATGGCCGGGATGATGCCCTCGGTCCGCGAGAGCAGGCGCAGCGCCTGCATCGCGGCGTCGTCGGTGACCGCGCGGTACTCGCCACGGCCGCTGTCCTTGAGGAAGGCGTGCTCGGGCCCGATGCCCGGGTAGTCGAGACCGGCCGAGATGGAGTACGGCTCGGTGATCTGGCCCTCCTCGTCCTGGAGGACGTAACTCCTGGACCCGTGCAGGATTCCCGGTTCACCGGCGCTCAGCGTGGCGGCGTGCTCGCCGGTCTCGATGCCGTGGCCCGCGGGCTCGCAGCCGATGAGCCGCACCCCGTCGTCCGGGATGAAGGCGTGGAAGAGCCCGATGGCGTTGGAGCCGCCGCCGACACAGGCGACCGCGGCATCCGGCAGACGCCCGGCGCGCTCCAGGATCTGTCGGCGCGCCTCGACGCCGATCACGCGGTGGAAGTCGCGCACCATCGCGGGGAAGGGGTGCGGTCCCGCGACGGTCCCGAACAGGTAGTGGGTGCGGTCGACATTGGCGACCCAGTCGCGGAAGGCCTCGTTGATGGCGTCCTTGAGGGTGCGGCTGCCGGACTTCACGGCGATGACCTCGGCGCCGAGCATCCGCATCCGGGCGACGTTGAGGGCCTGGCGCTGGGTGTCGATCTCGCCCATGTAGATGGTGCAGTCGAGGCCGAACAGGGCGCAGGCGGTGGCGGTGGCGACGCCGTGCTGGCCGGCGCCGGTCTCGGCGATGACCCGGGTCTTGCCCATCCGCTTGGTGAGCAGCGCCTGGCCCAGCACGTTGTTGATCTTGTGCGAGCCGGTGTGGTTGAGGTCCTCGCGCTTGAGGAACACCCGGGCCCCGCCGGCGTGTTCGGCGAACCGCGGCACCTCGGTGAGCGCGCTGGGGCGCCCGGTGTAGTTGACCATCAGGTCGTTGAGCTCGGCCGCGAACGCGGGGTCGCCCTTGGCCTTCTCGTACTCCGCGGCGACCTCGTCGACCGCGGCGACCAGCGCCTCGGGGATGAACTTGCCGCCGAACGCACCGAAATAGCCTTCGGGGTTCGGCACCCGTCCCTCGGGATCGGGAAGGAAGAAATCGGCGGACATCAGACGCACTCCTCGCCGGGGCGGCTGCCCCGGAAGTCCGGTTGTGTCGGGATTGGGCATCACGGTATGCGGCGCGCACCGCGCGGGACCGCCGCCGCCGCAGAGCCGGAGAGTCCGGTTCTGCGGGTGGGCGGGCATGGTCCGGCGGTCGTCGTGGGACGCCGTCGGCCGGCGGTCAGCGGACCGCCGTGCCGCGGGGTGACCCGGCACCGGCCCGGGGCCGGCGCGTCAGTGCGCGGACCCCGGCCGCCATCGCATGCCGTTGATCTGTCCCGGTTCGGAACCGATGTGATACCTGACCCTGCGCCCGTGGACCCGCCGGGCGGGCGCCCGGCAGCCCCGGTGCCACGGCGGCAGCGCACAGCGCTGCGGGCCGGGGCTCCGGCGCGGCGCGGACGGGAAGCCGCGGACGGGCACCGGGCAGGGGACGCGGACGGCCGCCGCCCCGGCGCGCACACCGGCCTGGCCCGGGTGCGGGACCCGGACCTGGCAGCGGATGCCTGCGGCGGTGGCGGTCATGTCGGTGTGCTGTCCCCGGCCGCTCAGGACCGGCCGTGCCGGATCGCCGGGTGGGAACCCGCGGCGACCAGGTCGGAGACCGCGGTCCTGGGGTCCTTGCCGGTGACCAGCGACTCGCCGACCAGCACCGCGTCCGCGCCGTCGTTGGCGTAGGCGATCAGGTCGTGCGGTCCGCGGACACCGGACTCGGCGATCTTGACGATGTGGTCGGGAATCTCGGGGGCGACCCGGGAGAAGTTGCCGCGGTCGACCTCAAGGGTCTTCAGATTGCGGGCGTTCACGCCGATGATCCGGGCGCCGGCGTCCACCGCGCGGGCGACCTCTTCCTCGTCGTGCACCTCGACCAGCGGCGTCAGTCCGATCGACTCGGCGCGCTCGATCAGCGAGACCAGCGCCTCCTGCTCCAGCGCGGAGACGATCAGCAGCGCGAGGTCGGCGCCGTAGGCACGGGCCTCCCACAGCTGGTAGGCGGTGACGATGAAGTCCTTGCGCAGGACGGGGATGTCGACCTTGGCGCGGACGGCCTCCAGGTCGGCCAGCGAACCGCCGAACTTGCGCTGCTCGGTGAGGACGGAGATGACGGCCGCGCCGCCCGCCTCGTAGTCGGCGGCCAGACCGGCCGGGTCGGCGATCGCGGCGAGCGCGCCCTTGGAGGGGCTGGAGCGCTTGACCTCGCAGATCACCGTGACGCTCTCGCCCTTGAGCGCGGCGACGCCGTCCTTCGCGGGGCGCGCCTTCTGGGCCCGCTCCTTGAGCTCGTCGAGGCTGACGCGCGCCTGCCGCTCTGCGAGGTCGGCACGAACGCCGTCGATGATCTCGTCGAGCACACTCACGCGAGCGGCCTCCTTCTGGAGCGGTGTCGGTGGACAGTGACCCGGACGAGTGGTTCCATCCGGCACTCCGATGGTATCCGCCATGGCATGCAGGTCTCACATCCGGTGGACCGTGATCCCACGACCTGGACTTCTCCGGGTCGTGCGGGGGCGGTGACACCGGTTCCGGACGGCTGCGGGGTCACGGTGCGAGCCCGCTGCCGAAGGGGAGGTTGCGGACGACCGTGAAGGCCAGCAGCAGCCCGCCCAGCGTCCACCAGTGGACGGCTCGCGGCCGCGGCCCCGGCGTGCGGCGCCCGCGGGCGGCCCTGCCCAGCCAGAGCGCCCAGAAGACCGCACAGGCGGCGTACCCGGCCACCGCGAGCGGGTTGGCGCCCAGCGCCGCGATGAGGTCGCCGTGCGCGACGGCATGCGCGCTGCGCAGTCCGCCGCAGGCCGGGCAGTAGACGCCGGTGAGGTGCAGCAGCGGGCACACCGGATAGTGGCCGGGCTCGTTCGGGTCGACGGCGCCGAGGACGGCGAAGGCGGCGGTGGCGGCGGCCAGGACACCCAGGGGTGCCGCGAGGCGGCGCGGCAGACCGCCGCGCGGGGAGGCGTGGGGCCGGGCCGCGGGTTGGCTCACGTGCTGATTGTCCGGCCGGACACACGAAGGCGCAGCTTCTCGGCCGCCGTACGGAACGGTCACGGACGGCGGGTACGGCACCACGGTGCGTACGGCCGGGAAGCGGCGCCTTCCGGGGCCTGTCCGGTGGATCAGGGCCCCGGGGTGCTGCGGGAGTGGCGCCGGGCCCCGGCGCCACGGGAGCGGGGGCTCAGCCCTCCTGCGGCTGCGCCTGCGCCTGGGGGCGCGGCTTGGCCGCACGCTTGGGCTCCGAGCCCAGACCGGCCATGCGCATCAGACCGCCCACGACGGCACCGAGGCCGATCAGGGCCATGCCGGCCCAGAAGCCGGGCACATTCGCCAGCACGATGAAGGCTCCGGCGACACAGAAGCCGATGAACGAGATGATGACGCCCGTCCAGGCGGCGGGGGTGTGTCCGTGGCCACTGCTCGACATGAATGCTCCTCGTTGCTCTGTCGCGCCGGGTCCGGGCGCGGTGATCCTCGACGCCCATTGTCACCGATGCCGTGCGGGGCACCTTTACCGGGTGGGGTCCTCACCGCGGTCCAGGGACTTCCAGATCTCCTCCGGACGGTCCAGATCCGGCGCGGCCGGAGCACGCCGCGGGCCGCGTGCGCCGCCGGGCGTGCGCTCGTATTTGCCCGACATTGCAGGCCAGTGGCGTCCGTACGCCAGCGCCAGCAGCCCGGCGATCAGCAGCAGCAGACCGCCGGCCGCGGCCACCCACGGCCATCCGGTGTGCGTGACGTGATGCACATCGGTTCCGGTCAGACCGACCGCGGTGGCGGCCTTCTCGCGCAGTGCCGAGGTGTCGGAGTTGCCCAGCACGGAGGCGACGGCGATGCCCACGCCGCTGAGCGTGAGCAGGGCGGCGACCGCCATCCGGCCGGCCCGGCGGACCGCGAAGACGGCGACCAGCGCGGCCAGGCCGACGACGGCCAGCGCGCCGGGTACACCGGTCACATCGGCGCCGGTCACACTGCGCGGCAGCTCGCCCTGGGCCAGCACCGCGGAGCCCTCGGCCCAGGTGCGGCCGGAGGCCAGCAGGGCCAGCGCGGCGCCCGCCGCGCCGAGCAGCAGCGCCAGGGCGAGGCTGCGGTTCGCGCTGCGCACGGGCCTGGCCGGCGCGGGCCCGGAATCGCCGGGCGGCACGGTGTCGGTGGGGGTCTGGGATGCGGCACTCACGCGTACCACTATCGCGCACCGGCCGCCGGGGGCCGGTGCGCGGGGGGTGGTGCGGGCGTCCGGCCCGGAAACATTCCCTAGGTGCCCAGGTGGCCGGCGGTGTACACGGCGCGCAGCACGGCGGCGGCCTTGTTGCGGCACTCGGTGTCCTCGGCCACCGGGTCGGAGTCGGCGACGACCCCGGCGCCCGCCTGGACGTAGGCGGTGCCGTCGCGCAGCAGGGCGGTGCGGATCGCGATGGCGGTGTCGGAGTCGCCGGCGAAGTCGAGATAGCCGACACAGCCGCCGTACAGACCGCGCCGGGACGGCTCCAGCTCCTCGATGATCTGCAGGGCACGCGGCTTGGGGGCGCCGGAGAGGGTGCCCGCGGGGAAGCAGGCGGTGAGCACGTCGAAGGCGGTACGGCCCTCGGCGACCTGCCCGGTGACCGTCGAGACGATGTGCATGACGTGGCTGTAGCGCTCGACGGACATGAAGTCGACGACCTCGACACTGCCCGGTTCGCAGACCCGGCCCAGGTCGTTGCGGCCCAGGTCGACCAGCATCAGATGCTCGGCGCGCTCCTTGGGGTCGGCCATCAGCTCGTCCGCCAGGGCCTGGTCCTCCTGGACGGACGCGCCGCGCGGGCGGGTGCCGGCGATGGGGTGGACCATGGCCCGGCCGTCCTCGACCTTCACCAGCGCCTCGGGGCTGGAGCCCACCACGTCGAAGGCGCCGTCGTCACCGCCGTTGGGGCCCTCGAAGCGGAAGAGGTACATGTACGGGCTGGGGTTGGTGGCCCGCAGCACCCGGTAGACGTCCAACGCGCTCGCCGTGCACGGGGTTTCGAAGCGCTGGGAGGGCACGACCTGGAAGGCCTCGCCGTCGCGGATGCGCTCCTTGATGTCCTCGACGGCGTCCTGGTAGGCGGCGCCGCCCCACTTGGCCGTATACGGCGGGATCTCGGACGGCGGCAGCGCGGCGGCGCCGGCGGGCGCGGGCCGGGCGAGGTCGTCGGCCATGGTGTCCAGCCGGGCGACCGCGTCCGCGTAGGCCTCGTCGATACCGGTGTCGAGGTCGTTGTGGTTGATCGCGTTGGCGATCAGCAGGACGGTGCCGCTCCAGTGGTCGAGGACGGCGAGGTCGGAGGTGAGCAGCATGGTCAGTTCGGGCAGCCGGAGGTCGTCGGCGGTCTGCTCGCCGATCTTCTCCAGGCGGCGCACGATGTCGTAGCCGAGGTAGCCGACCATGCCGCCGGTGAACGGCGGCAGCCCCTCGCCCTCGATGAGGTCCCGGGGGGTGTGCAGCGTCTCGACGGTGGCGCGCAGCGCGGCGAGCGGGTCGCCGTCGGTGGGCACGCCGACGGGCGGGGTGCCGAGCCAGTACGCCTGTCCGTCGCGGGTGGTGAGGGTGGCGGCGCTGCGGACGCCGATGAAGGAGTAGCGCGACCACGTACGGCCGTTCTCGGCGGATTCCAGGAGGAAGGTGCCGGGGCGCTCGGCGGCGAGTTTGCGGTAGAGCCCGACCGGTGTGTCGCCGTCCGCGAGCAGGCGCCGGGTGACGGGGATGACCCGCCGGTCCTTGGCGAGGGTGCGGAAGGTGTCGAGGTCCGGAAGGGCGGTGCCGGTGGTTCCCGTGGTCATGGCAGCGGAGCCTACTGGTCCTGGCCGTTCCGGGTGGGCAGAACGTCCGCGTCGAAGCAGGTGCGGTCGCCGGTGTGGCAGGCCGCGCCGACCTGGTCGACCCGCACCAGGACGGTATCGGCGTCACAGTCCAGCGCCACCGACTTCACGTGCTGGACGTGGCCGGAGGTATCGCCCTTGACCCAGTACTCCTGGCGGCTGCGGGACCAGTACGTGCAGCGGCCGGTGGTGAGGGTGCGGCGCAGCGCCTCGTCGTCCATCCAGCCGAGCATCAGCACCTCGCCGGTGTCGTACTGCTGGGCGATGGCCGGGACCAGGCCGTCGGCGCCGCGCTTGAGGCGGGCGGCGATGGCGGGGTCGAGGGCGGGGGTGGTGTCCGGGGTGGTGGCGCGGCTGCTCATGGTGTCCATTGTGCCGTGCGGCATCCTGCAGATATGCATCATCAGCAGCCGTCCGTGCCGCCACCGCCGCCGGACCCGGACCGCGCCGCGCGGGTGGCGGCGCGGGTGCTGGGTGCGGTGTTCCTGGCGGCGGTGGTGGTGGCGGTGGTGGTCGCGGTGGTGGTGCTCCACTCGTAGGGCAGCAGGCCGGGAGGCGGGCTCACATTCCCAGCTTCGCCGCCCGCAGCCGGTCGATCGCGTCCTTGTCGCCGTCCAGCTCGACCTCGGCCACCTCCTGCCGGCCGAAGGCGAACATCGTCAGCTCGCCCGGCTCGCCGACGACCGTGACCACCGGGGTGCCGCGATGGGCCACCGCCGTCCGCCCGTCCGGCCGCCGCAGCACCAGGCCCACCGGCGACTTCCGGCCCAGTACCCGGGCCATCCGCTCGATCCTGGACCACAGGGCGTCCGCGAACACGGGGTCCAGCTCCCGCGCGGCCCAGTCGGGCTGGGCGCGCCGGACGTCCTCGGCGTGGACGTAGAACTCGACAGTGTTGGACGCCTCGTCGATCTGCTTGAGTGCGAACGGCGACATCCGCGGCGGACCGGTCCTGATCAGGTGGATCAGCTCCTCGTACGGCTTGCCGGCGAACTCCGCCTGCACCCGCTCCAGCCGGGGGGCCAGCGGCTTGACGAGGAGCCCGCCGGCCGCGTCGGCGCGCCGCTCGCGCACCACCACATGCGCGGCCAGGTCCCGCGCGCTCCAGTTCTCACACAGCGTCGGCGCCTCGGGGCCGGCGCTCTCCAACAGGTCGGCGAGAAGGAGCCGTTCACGCTTCGCATGGGTCGACATGCGGCCAGCCTACGACCGGCCCCGCACCCCTGCCACGGGGCCACGCCCCGCGGCCGTGCCGGCGGCCGCCCGGTCGCCCCCGGTAAGCCGGGCCCGCCCGGCTCAGGACAGGCCCGGGTCCACGTGCTCCATCAGGATGCGTGCCAGCTCCCGGGCGGCGCGTGGCGGGGAGACATCGCCCCGGTGGGCGACGGACACCACGCGGTGCATGCCGGGCGTCGAGAAGCGGGTGACCCGCAGGCCGGAGCGGGCGGCGACCATGCTGGGCACCACGGCGACGCCCAGCCCGGCCCGGACGAAGCCGAGGACCGCGTCCATCTCGCCGCCCTCGACGGTGAAGGTCGGCTCGAAGCCGGCCGCCCGGCACGCCGCGGTGGTGAATTCCCGCAGGTCGTAGCCGCGGCGGAACATGGCCAGCGGCCGGCCGCGCAGATCCGCCACCCGGATGCGGGTCCGCCGGCCGACGGGGGCGGGGCGGTCGGGGGCGGAGACCACCACGAGTTCCTCGCGCAGCAGCTCGGTGGTGGCCAGGGCGGGGGCCTGGACCGGGAGCGGGGTGATGATCAGGGCCAGGTCCAGGGCGCCGTCGGCCAGTGCCCGGACCAGGTCCTGCGAGCCGTCCTCGGTGACGATCAGGTCCACGCCGGGGTAGCCGGCATGGAAGGCGCGCAGGACGTCGGGGACGAGGCTGGCGCAGAGGCTGGGCGGGGCGCCGAGGCGGAGCCGGCCGCGGCGCAGCTGGGCGACCTCCTGGACCTCGCGGCGGGCCGTCTCGGCGTCGGCGAGGATGCGCCGGGCGAGCGGCAGCAGGGTCTCGCCGGCGTCGGTGAGGGTGATGTGACCGCGGGCCCGGTGGAACAGCTCCGCCCCCAACTCCCGTTCCAGGGAGCGGATTTGCTGGGACAGGGAGGGCTGGGCGACATGTTCGCGCTCGGCGGCGCGGGTGAAGTGCCGGGTGTCGGCCACGGCGGTGAAGTAGCGGAGTTGCTGCAGCTGCATGAGGCGACGGTACGGCATCGATAGGCAGCGCCTATCGAGATGAGCCGCACCATGTCTTGGACTGATGGGACACCCGGTCCCTACCGTCGGGACCCATGGCACTGGACACCCGGACGGACCGACGGCCGTCCTTCGCGGGCCTGCTGTGGGGCTCGACCGTCGGCAAGAAGACGGTGATGGCCGTGAGCGGTTTGATCATGCTGCTCTACTTGGTCGTCCACATGATCGGCAACCTGAAGATCTTCTTCGGGGCGGCCGAGTTCAACGGCTACGCCCACTGGCTGCGCGTCGTCGGGGAACCGTTCATGCACCACGAGTGGACGTTGTGGCTGGTCCGCCTGGTCCTGGTGGCCGCCGTCGTCGCCCATGCCACGTCCGCCTACCAGCTCAGCCGCCGCGACCTCAGGGCGCGGCCCAGCCGCTATGCGCACAAGAAGGCCCGGACCAGCTACGCCACCCGCACCATGCGCTGGGGCGGGATCATCCTCGGCCTGTTCATCGTCTGGCACCTCCTCGACCTGACGACCGGCACCGTGCACTCCGGTGGCTTCCAGCCCGGCCATCCGTACCAGAACGTCGTGGACACCTTCTCGACCTGGTACGGCAACGTCATCTACCTCGTCGCGGTGCTGGCACTCGGGCTGCACATCCGGCACGGCTTCTGGAGCGCCGCACAGACGCTCGGCGTCGGCAGCCGGGCCCGCGACCGCCTCCTGAAGACCCTCGCCCAGGTCCTGGCGCTGGTGCTGACCGTGGGCTTCATCTCCGTACCCATCGCCGTCATGACCGGAGTGGTGAGCTGACTTGACCTCTTACGTGGACTACACGACCGGGGAGCCGGTCCGCGACACCAAGGCGCCCGCCGGGCCGGTCGACGGGCGCTGGGACACCCGGCGCTTCGAGGCGAAGCTCGTCAACCCCGCCAACCGCCGCAAGCACACCGTCATCGTGGTCGGTACCGGCCTCGCGGGCGGCTCGGCCGGCGCCACGCTCGCCGAACAGGGCTACCACGTGGTGCAGTTCTGCTATCAGGACTCGCCGCGGCGCGCCCACTCGATCGCCGCGCAGGGCGGCATCAACGCGGCGAAGAACTACCGCAACGACGGCGACTCGGTCCACCGGCTGTTCTACGACACCGTCAAGGGCGGCGACTTCCGGGCCCGCGAGTCGAACGTCCACCGGCTCGCGCAGATCTCCGTCGGGATCATCGACCAGTGCGTCGCCCAGGGCGTCCCCTTCGCGCGGGAGTACGGCGGTCTGCTCGACACCCGCTCCTTCGGCGGCGTCCAGGTCTCCCGGACCTTCTACGCCCGCGGGCAGACGGGCCAGCAGCTGCTGCTCGGTGCCTACCAGGCGCTGTCGCGGCAGATCGCCGCCGGGAACGTGGAACTGCACCCGCGGACCGAGATGCTCGATCTGATCGTCATCGACGGACGGGCGCGCGGCATCGTCGCCCGGGACCTGGTCACCGGGAAGACCGCCACCTACGTCGCGGACGCCGTGGTCCTCGCGTCCGGCGGCTACGGCAACGTCTTCCACCTCTCGACCAACGCCATGAACTCCAACGCCACCGCCGTGTGGCGGGCGCACCGGCGCGGCGCCTACTTCGCCAACCCCTGCTTCACCCAGATCCACCCCACCTGTATCCCGCGCACCGGCGACCACCAGTCGAAGCTGACGCTGATGAGCGAGTCGCTGCGCAACGACGGCCGGATCTGGGTGCCGAAGGCCAAGGGTGACGCCCGGCCGCCCGCCGAGATCCCCGAGGACGAGCGCGACTACTACCTGGAGCGCAGCTACCCGTCCTTCGGCAACCTCGTGCCCCGTGACATCGCCTCCCGCGCCGCGAAGAACGTCTGCGACGAGGGCCGCGGGGTCGGCCCCGGCGGGCAGGGCGTCTACCTCGACTTCGCGGACGCCGTCCAGCGCATGGGCCGGGCCAGGGTCGAGGAGAAGTACGGCAACCTCTTCGACATGTACGCGCGGATCACCGCGGAGAACCCGTACGAGGTGCCGATGCGGATCTACCCCGCGGTGCACTACACGATGGGCGGCCTGTGGGTCGACTACGACCTGCAGACCACCGTCCCGGGCCTCTTCGCGATCGGCGAGGCCAACTTCTCCGATCACGGGGCGAACCGGCTCGGCGCGTCCGCCCTGATGCAGGGGCTGGCCGACGGCTACTTCGTCCTGCCGTCCACGATCAACGACTACCTCGCGCGCCACCCGCACCACGACGAGGTCCGTGCGGACCACCCGGTGGTCACGGAGGCCGTGCGGGAGACGGAGGACCGGCTCGCGCGGCTGCTGGCCGTCGGCGGTGACCGTACGCCCGACTCCTTCCACCGGGAACTCGGCGAGCTGATGTGGGAGTTCTGCGGCATGGCCCGCACCGACGAGGGCCTGCGCAAGGCCCTCGACCGGATTCCGCAGATCCGCGAGGAGTTCTGGCGCCGCCTCAAGGTGCCGGGCACCGGCGAGGAGTTCAACCAGTCCCTGGAGAAGGCCAACCGCATCGTCGACTACCTGGAGCTCGCCGAGCTGATGTGCCTCGACGCCCTGCACCGGGCCGAGTCCTGCGGCGGCCACTTCCGCGAGGAGTACCGCACCCCGGACGGCGAGGCGGCGCGCCGGGACGAGGAGTTCTCCTACGCGGCCGCCTGGGAGTTCAC
Source organism: Streptomyces sp. NPDC048637 (assembly GCF_040650675.1). NCBI lineage: Bacteria > Bacillati > Actinomycetota > Actinomycetes > Kitasatosporales > Streptomycetaceae > Streptomyces > Streptomyces sp. NPDC048637. The sequence goes on along the minus strand of NZ_JBEZHQ010000023.1, from coordinate 8,766 downwards.
CGGCACGGGAACGGCTCCCACCCTCCACAAGGAAGACCTGGTCTTCGAGTACGTCCACCCCACCCAGCGGAGCTACGCATGAGGCTCACCCTGCGCGTCTGGCGCCAGCAGAACGCCGACGCCGACGGCGCCATGGCCACCTTCCAGATCGACGGCATCTCACCCGATATGTCGTTCCTGGAGATGCTCGACACCCTCAACGAGAAACTGATCCTCGACGGCGACGACCCGGTCGCCTTTGACCACGACTGCCGCGAGGGCATCTGCGGCGCCTGCTCGCTCGTCATCAACGGTGCGGCGCACGGCCCGGAGCGCACGACGGCCTGCCAGCTGCACATGCGGTCCTTCCGGGACGGCGACACCATCGACATCGAGCCGTGGCGCGCCGCGGCGTTCCCGGTCGTCAAGGACCTGGTCGTCGACCGCTCCGCGCTCGACCGGATCATCCAGGCCGGCGGCTACATCTCCGCGCCGACCGGGTCCGCGCCCGAGGCCCATGCGACCCCCGTGCCGAAGCCGGACGCCGACCTCGCGTTCGAGCACGCCGAGTGCATCGGCTGCGGTGCCTGTGTGGCGGCCTGCCCGAACGGTGCCGCGATGCTGTTCACCTCCGCCAAGGTGAACCATCTCAATGTGCTGCCGCAGGGCGCGCCCGAGCGCGCGACCCGGGTGCTGGACATGGTGGCGCAGATGGACGACGAGGGCTTCGGCGGCTGCACCCTCACCGGCGAGTGCGCCACCGCCTGCCCCAAGGGCATCCCGCTGTTCAGCATCACGGCGATGAACCGCGAGTTCCTGCGGGCGGCGCGCAAGGGCCGCTGAGTCAGACCGCCTCGCCGGTCAACAGGGCGCGGACCGTGGCGCGGGCCCGGACCGACGCGGCGTCCCCGGCCCGGCCACCCACATCGCTGACACGTCTCATGGGGCGGGCCCCGGCGCGCACCGCGGTCACCGCACCGGGTGACCCGCCCCCCGCAGAGCGTCCTTGACCTGGGAGATACGCAGATCGCCGAAGTGGAAGACGGAGGCGGCCAGGACCGCGTCGGCGCCGGCCACGACGGCCGGGGCGAAGTCGTCCAGCTTGCCGGCGCCGCCGGAGGCGATCACCGGGATGGTGACGTGCCGGCGGACCGCCTCGATCATCGCGACGTCGTAGCCGTCCTTGGTGCCGTCGGCGTCCATGGAGTTGAGGAGGATCTCGCCGGCGCCCAGCTCGGCGGCGCGGTGGGCCCATTCGACGGCGTCGATACCGGTGCCGCGGCGGCCGCCGTGGGTGGTGACCTCGTATCCGGACGGCGTGCCCGCGTCGGTACGGCGGGCGTCGACCGAGAGGACCAGGACCTGGCTGCCGAAGCGTTCGGCGATCTCGCGGATCACCTCGGGGCGGGCGATGGCGGCGGTGTTGACCCCGACCTTGTCGGCGCCGGCCCGCAGCAGCTTGTCGACGTCCTCGGGGGTGCGGACGCCACCGCCGACCGTCAGCGGGATGAAGACCTGCTCGGCGGTGCGGCGGACCACGTCGTAGGTGGTCTCGCGGTTGCCGGAGGAGGCGGTGATGTCGAGGAAGGTGAGCTCGTCGGCGCCCTCGTCCCCGTAGACCTTCGCCATCTCGACGGGGTCGCCCGCGTCGCGCAGGTTCTGGAAGTTGACGCCCTTGACGACCCGGCCGTTGTCGACGTCCAGGCAAGGGATGACTCGGACCGCCAGGGTCATGTCGGTTCAGGCCTCTCTGACAGTTCTCGGAAAGCTTCCAGTTCTACTTCGACCAGGACGCGGGAGTCGACGAAACCCGAGACCACGACCAGGGTCGAGGCGGGCGGCGTGGCGGCGAACAGCTCCCGGTGGGCACGGCCGGCCGCGTCCACATCGCGTAGATGGGTGAGGTACATACGGGTGCGGAGGACCGCTTCGGCGCCGAGGCCGAACGGGGTGAGTGCCTCCAGGGCATTGGTGAAGGCGACCCTGGTCTGCACATAGGGGTCGCCCTCACCCTGCAGGACGCCGTCGACCAGTGGCATCGTGCCGGCGACCAGGACCCGGTCGCCGGCCGCCACGGCGCGTGCGAAGCCGATCTTCTCTTCCCAGGGACTGTCGGTCCGTACACGCTCGATGGTCATCACGCCGCCTTCCGTTCGCGGTTACGACACTGCTGCCAGCGCCTCTTCGAGGGTGAACGCCTTCGCATAGAGCGCCTTGCCGACAATCGCGCCCTCGACACCTTCCGGAACCAGCGTGGCCAGCGCCCGCAGGTCGTCGAGCGAGGAGACCCCGCCCGAGGCGACCACGGGCCGGTCGGTGGCCGCGCAGACGTTCCGCAGCAGTTCGAGGTTGGGGCCCTGGAGGGTGCCGTCCTTGTTGATGTCGGTGACGACGTAGCGGGCGCAGCCCTCGGCGTCGAGGCGGGCGAGCGTCTCGTAGAGGTCGCCGCCGTCGCGGGTCCAGCCGCGGCCGCGCAGCGTGGTGCCGCGGACGTCCAGGCCGACCGCGATCTGGTCGCCGTGCTCGGCGATGACCTTGGCGACCCACTCGGGGGTCTCCAGCGCGGCGGTGCCGAGGTTGACCCGGCGGCAGCCGGTGGCGAGGGCGGCGGCGAGCGTGTCGTCGTCGCGGATGCCGCCGGACAGCTCCACCTTGATGTCCATGGACCGGGCGACCTCGGCGATCTGCGCCCGGTTGTCGCCGGTGCCGAAGGCCGCGTCGAGGTCGACGAGGTGCAGCCATTCGGCGCCGGACCGCTGCCAGGCGAGGGCCGCCTCCAGCGGGTCGCCGTAGGAGGTCTCGGAGCCGGACTCGCCGTGGACGAGGCGGACGGCCTGGCCGTCGCGGACGTCGACGGCGGGGAGGAGTTCGAGCTTCGGCATCAGGGGGCTCACAGGGTGTTGATCCAGTTGGTCAGGAGCTGGGCGCCGGCGTCGCCGGACTTCTCGGGGTGGAACTGGGTGGCCCACAGCGGGCCGTTCTCGACCGCCGCCACGAAGGGCTCGCCGTGCGTGGCCCAGGTGACCTTCGGTGCGGTGAGGTGCGGGTTGCCGACCTCCAGCTCCCAGTCGTGCACCGCGTAGGAGTGCACGAAGTAGTAGCGGGCGTCGGCGGGCAGACCGGCGAAGAGCTGCGAGCCCTCGGCGGCGTCGACGGTGTTCCAGCCCATGTGCGGGACGATGTCGGCCTTGAGCGGGCCGACCGTGCCGGGCCACTCGTCGAGGCCCTCGGTCTCCACACCGTGCTCGATGCCACGGCCGAAGAGGATCTGCATACCGACGCAGATGCCCATGACGGGGCGCCCGCCGGCCAGCCGGCGGCCCACCAGCCAGTCACCGCGGGCCTCCTTCAGCCCGGCCATACAGGCGGCGAACGCGCCGACGCCGGGGACCAGCAGCCCCTCGGCGTTCATCGCCCGGTCGAAGTCCCGGGTGATCTCCACATCGGCGCCGACATGCGCCAGGGCACGCTCGGCGGAGCGGACGTTGCCGAAGCCGTAGTCGAAGACGACGACGTTCTTACGGGGTGCCGAGGCGGTCAATTCCATACCTCCAGCCGCATGACGCCGGCGAGCAGGCACATCGCCGAGCCGATGGACAGCAGCACGAGCAGGCTCTTGGGCAGCTGCTGCTTCCAGAAGGAGTAGACGCCGCCGAGGAGGAAAAGCCCGACCAGGATGAAGACGGTGGAGAGGCCGTTCACAGGGCTCCCTTGGTGGAAGGGATGATCCCGGCCGCCCGCGGGTCGCGCTCGCTGGCGTAGCGCAGGGCGCGGGCCAGCGCCTTGAACTGGCACTCCACGATGTGGTGGGCGTTGCGGCCGTACGGGACGTGGATGTGCAGCGCTATCTGGGCCTGCGCGACGAAGGACTCGAAGATGTGCCGGGTCATCGTGGTGTCGTAGGAGCCGATCATCGGCGCCATGTTCTCCGGCTCGGTGTGCACCAGGTACGGGCGGCCGGAGAGGTCGACGGTCACCTGGGCGAGCGACTCGTCCAGGGGGACGGTGCAGTTGCCGAAGCGGTAGATGCCGGACTTGTCACCGAGGGCCTGCTTGAAGGCGGCACCCAGGGCGAGTGCGGTGTCCTCGATGGTGTGGTGGGTGTCGATGTGCAGATCGCCGTCGGTCTTGACCTTGAGGTCGAACAGGCCGTGCCGGCCGAGCTGGTCGAGCATGTGGTCGTAGAAGCCGACACCGGTCGACACATCCACCTCGCCCCTGCCGTCGAGATCGATCTCGACGAGCACGGACGTTTCCTTCGTCGTGCGCTCCACGCGTCCTACGCGAGTCATCGCTTGCTCTCCTTCAGTACTGCGCGAACCGCGTCGAGGAACGCGTCGTTCTCGGCCGGGGTGCCCGCGGTGACCCGCAGCCAGCCCGGTACGCCGTTGTCACGGACCAGCACGCCGTGGTCGAGGATCGCCTGCCAGGTGGCGTGCGCGTCCTCGAAGAGGCCGAACTGCACGAAGTTGGCGTCGGAGTCGACGACCTGGCAGCCGGTCGCCCGCAGCTCGGTGACCAGGCGGTCCCGCTCGGTCTTGAGCTGCTCGACGTACTTCAGGAGCGTGTCGGTGTGCTCCAGCGCGGCCAGTGCGGTGGCCTGGGTGACGGAGGAGAGGTGGTACGGGAGCCGGACGAGCTGGACGGCGTCGACCACGGCGGGGTCGGCGGCCAGATAGCCCAGCCGCAGCCCGGCGGCGCCGAAGGCCTTGGACATCGTCCGGGAGACGACCAGATTCGGCCGGCCCTCGATCAGCGGCAGCAGCGAGGGCCGGTGGCTGAACTCGCCGTAGGCCTCGTCGACCACCACCAGGGCCCCGGCGGCATCGGCGCGGGCCGCCTGCGCCGCTTCGTACAGCGCGACCGCCGTCGCCTCGCCGACGGCGGTGCCGGTGGGGTTGTTCGGCGAACAGATGAAAACCACGTCGGGCCGCTGCTCGGCAATCGCCGCCACCGCCGCCTCGACATCGATGGTGAAGTCGTCGTTGCGCGGGCCGGAGATCCAGCCGGTGCCCGTGCCGCGGGAGATCAGCCCGTGCATCGAGTACGACGGCTCGAAGCCGATGGCGGTGCGGCCGGGGCCGGCGAAGGTCTGCAGCAGCTGCTGGATGACCTCGTTGGAGCCGTTGGCGGCCCACACCTGGTCCTTGGTGACCTCGTGGCCGGCGGTGCGGGTGAGGTAGCGGGCCAGTTCGGTGCGCAGCTCGACCGCGTCCCGGTCGGGGTAGCGGTTGAGCTGCCGGGCGGCCTCGGTCACCCGCTCGGCGATCCGCCGGACCAGCGGCTCGGGCAGCGGGTAGGGGTTCTCGTTGGTGTTCAGACGCACCGGGACGTCCAGCTGCGGTGCGCCGTAGGGGGACTTGCCGCGCAGCTCGTCCCGGATGGGGAGATCGTCAATACGGGTCACGTGCCTGCTCACTTGCTCTGCGGGACCTTCCAGTCGAACCTGGCCTTCAGCGCGGCGCCGTGAGCCGGGAGATCCTCGGCCTCGGCGAGGGTCACCACATGGTGGGTGACCTCGGCCAGCGCGTCGCGCGAGTAGTCCACGACATGGATGCCGCGCAGGAAGGACTGCACGGACAGGCCCGAGGAGTGGCAGGCGCAGCCGCCGGTGGGCAGGACGTGGTTGGAGCCGGCGCAGTAGTCGCCGAGCGAAACCGGGGCGTACGGGCCGACGAAGATCGCGCCGGCGTTGCGGACCCGGGCGGCGACGGCGGAGGCGTCGGCGGTCTGGATTTCGAGGTGTTCGGCGCCGTAGGCGTCCACGACCCTGAGGCCCTCGTCGATGCCGTCGACGAGAACGACGGCGGACTGCTGTCCGGCCAGCGCCTCGGTGATCCGCTCGATGTGCTTGGTGGCCGCCACCTGCTGCTTGAGCGCGTCCTCGACGGCGTCGGCGAGCTCGGTGGAGTCGGTGACCAGGACGGCGGCGGCGAGGGTGTCGTGCTCGGCCTGGCTGATCAGGTCGGCGGCGACGTGCTCGGGGTCGGCGGTGGCGTCCGCGAGGACCGCGATCTCGGTCGGGCCGGCCTCGGCGTCGATGCCGATACGGCCCTTGAGCAGGCGCTTGGCGGAGGCGACGAAGATGTTGCCGGGGCCCGTGACGAGGTTGACCGGCAGGCACTCCTCGGTGCCGTACGCGAACATCGCGATGGCCTGGGCGCCGCCGGCCGCGTAGACCTCGTCGACACCGAGCAGGGCGCAGGCGGCGAGGATGGTCGGGTGCGGCCGGCCGCCGAACTCCTTCTGCGGCGGGGAGGTCACGGCGATGCCCGCGACACCGGCTTCCTGCGCCGGGACCACGTTCATGACCACCGAGGACGGGTAGACCGCGAGGCCGCCGGGGACGTAGAGCCCCACCCGCTCGACGGGCACCCAGCGTTCGGTGACGGTGCCGCCGGGGACGACCTTGGTCGTCACATCGGTGCGGCGCTGTTCGCGGTGGACGATCCGGGCGCGCCGGATGGACTCCTCCAGGGCGGCCCGGACGGCCGGGTCCAGCTCCGCGAGCGCGCTCTGCAGGGCCTCGGCGGGCACCCGTACGCGCTCGATCTCGACACCGTCGAACCGCCGCGCATAATCGATCAGCGCCGCGGTGCCGCGATGGCGTACGTCCTCGCAGATGGGCCGCACCTTCTCCAGGGCGGCTTCCACGTCGAACTCGGCACGGGGCAGCAGGTCGCGCAGGGCGCCACCCTCGGGAAGGGCGTCGCCGCGCAGGTCGATTCGGGAGATCACCCTCCCAGTGTCTCAGACCCGCTCCGGGGCCCGACCGGCCGTATCAGTCAGTGATACACAGCGGAGCGCACCCCGGACGCCTCGTGACCCGGCCGTTCGAAGTTGACCGGAGTTGGCCCTGACCACGCGTGTTCAAGCAGTCACGGGGCGGGCAAGGGCCACACAACGGCGTACGGGGAAACCTGCGGGACGCACCACGACCGGTGCACGAAATGCGTCCGAACAGGTTGCGACACACCACGGGAGAGCAAGGGGGACCCACTGTGACCGAGCCCGGGGACGGCGACGCGCCCGCCGACCTGCAGCTGACCTCCGCGGAATGGAGCATGTGGCAGGCCTTCCGCAACGGCAGCACCTGCGATCTGCACATCGGCGATCCGGCCAGGGACGATCCGCACGGGCAGCATCTGTGGGGCCCGGAGCGCCGGGTGCGGGGCCGGGTCGTCGCGCTGCTGCTGCTCGACGGGCCGCCCGCGCAGCCCGGGCGAGTCACCGCGCTCAAGCTCACCGGCGCATACATCACGGACACGCTCGACGTCGCGGGCGGCACGATCAAGCCATTCGTGGAGCTGCGGGACTGCCGCTTCGAGGCCGAGCTGGTACTCCCCGAGAGCCGGTTCACCACCCTGCGGCTGGTGAACTGCGCGATACCCCGGGTGGAGGCGGCCCGGCTGCACACCGAGGGCGACCTCCATCTGCCGCGCTGTGTGGTGCACTCCGGCATCCGGCTCACCGACGCCCACATCGGCACGGACCTGATGCTCAATCAGGCCGTGGTGCACAAGGACCGGCAGGGCCGGTCGATCATGGCGGACGGGATGACCGTCACCCAGGACCTGCAGGCCGAGATGCTGGAGTCCTACGGGGAGCTGTCGCTGCGCGGCGCCACCATCGGCGTGTCGCTGAGCCTGCGCGGCAGCCGGCTGAGCAACCCCTTCGGCCGCCGGGCCCTGAACGCCCCGCAGCTGACCGTCGAGCGCACCCTCTATCTCACCGCCGCCGGGCTGGCCAACTCCCCGTTCTCCAGCAGCGCCACTCCCCCGTACGGCACCGTGTACACCCCGTCACGCGGCACCCGGGTGCAGCGCTTCGAGTGCGAGGGCGGGATGCGCCTGGACGACGGGCGGTTCGGCGACGCGGTCGACTTTGAGCACGCCCGGTTCATCATGGAGTCCGACCAGGAGCTGTCGCTGCGCCGCATCCAGACGCCCGAGCTGCGGTTCCTCGGTGAGCGGCCGCAGCGCGGCCGGGTGATCCTCTCCGGCGCCCGGGTGGTCAATCTCGTCGACAAGTCGGCGAGCTGGCCGGGGCTCGGCGGGCTGTGGATGGCCGGCTTCGCCTACGAGACGCTGATCCCGCGCGGCCACTTCCCGCTCTCGCTGCGGCTGCAGTGGGTGGCCGCGGCGACCCCCGAGTACGCACCCGAGCCGTACGAGATGCTCGCCACCTCGCTGCGCACCACCGGTGAGGACGCAGGCGCCCGTGAGGTCCTGCTCGCCAAGCAGCGGCGCCGCCGCGAGACGCTGCCGCTGGCGGCGAAGGCCTGGGGGTTCCTGCAGGACTGGACGGTGGCCTACGGCTACCGCCCGGGGCGGGCCGCGGTGTGGATGGCCATCCTGTGGGCGATCGGCACGCTCTACTTCTCGATGTCCCCGCCGCCGCCCCTCAAGCCGGGCGAGGCGCCGCCCTGGAATCCGTATCTCTACTCCCTCGACCTGCTGCTGCCGGTGATAGACCTCAATCAGAGCGCCGCCTGGAAGCCGGGCGGCGGTGCGCAGTGGGCGGCCGCGGTGCTCATCCTGGCGGGCTGGGTGCTGGCCACGACGGTCGCGGCCGGTGCGTCCCGGCTGCTGCGGCGGCAATAGCCAGTTCACTGTGACCAACGAGGCGCACCCGACCACCTCCATGCACCCCCGCCGGCCTTCTCCCCCACCCCACAACGGGAGGGGACGGGCCGGAGGGGCAGGGGTGCGGGACGTAAAGCGCCCCGATGTCCACGACATGGGTCATCGAACGCGGCAGGCGGTGCCCCTCGATGGCCAGCAGGAC